>JAUVKW010000002.1 GCA_030596025.1 Bacteroidota bacterium
CCACCTGAAGCAGCTATCTCCAGTGCCCTTTTTACAGTTTCCTGACCTTTGACATCTGCAAAGTCGAGACCATATATATTTGCATGTTGTGAAAATAACTTTTTAAGATCTACCCTTGTTTTCTGAAGTTCAATTTCCCCGTTTATGAACCTAACAACCTCTTTAAGGTTTTTCGCACCATAAACATCCAGTTCTTCTACAACAGCAGCCTCTTTTGCATTCTTTTCCGGGAGAATAATGCCTTTGAAACCCTCCTTTTTTGCTTGCAAAGCAATTGGCAAAACACCTTTAATAGGCTGCAATCCGCCATCCAGTGAAAGTTCACCCATAATCAAATAATCACTTAACTTATCAGGCTTGATTTGTTCTGAAGATGCAAGAACACCAATTGCAAGTGTTAAGTCGTATGCTGATCCTTCCTTGCGAATATCTGCCGGAGCCATATTGATGATAATTTGCTTACCAGGCCATTTTAAACCACATACTCCAAAAGCAGATACCATCCTGTGCTGGCTTTCCTTTACAGCATTGTCAGGAAGCCCGACAAGATAAAACCGGATGCCTCTGGAAACATTTACCTCGACAGTAACTGTTGTGGCATTAATTCCATAAACTGCACTGCCAAATGTTTTAACAAGCATAACTGAACTTTAATACTTTAAGAATTTACCTAAGGCCAAATCCATAAACTCCTAATACTCATAAATATAAAAATTATTAAATCCATTTCATAGCAAAGCAGCAGATTTCTATTTAAAAGTCTAAAACTGTAAACTGTTTTTAGGACGATACAAAGTTCGAAGATAAATAAACTATATCACCCCGGGACGAAATATTAGATAGTTTAAAATGTATGCTCCAAAAATTAGAACAAAGCTTTTTTGAATAATCAGCGTTTTAATACAGCTTATTTAATTGCTTCAATAGACTTATAAAAGTAATCTTATTTCCCTTGCCAGCTTTCTTGTTTTTACTAAATCAAAATTTCAAAAACAATTTTTCAAAAACTGTTCTATAGGCCCTGTTGGGTAAAGGGATAAGACGTCCTTTTTCTATTCTTTTGATATATTTAACCACCTGGTCATGATCATTTTGCAGGGGGAGTACCCTGTTCGTTAATTTAAACGTTGACCGTACGTATTGATTCCCTTTAATAAGTTCGAACCCATGTGTTGACATTAAATTGATTAGAGATTCAAGAGTAAAATGAAAAGTGTGAGAATTTTGAAGATATTTCAAAATATTCATATCATAATTCTTATGAATTTCTTTGATTCCAGGCACCTCAATATAAATTATAGTATTGTCACTTGAAAAATGTTTAATTAATTCAATTTCAGCATTAACATCCAGGATATGTTCAAGTACGTGTGAGTAAATAATTAAATCAGGTTTTTTACTATTTGATAAGCTTTTTAAAGTTCCAACTTCCAAGTCAAGCCCGTGCAAATTTCTACCATAATCAATATACTGTTCACCTAAATCAATTCCCTTGACTTTGGCGCCTTTCTCTCTAAAGAAGTCAATTATTCCTCCTGCTGCACAGCCTACCTCCAATACATATGATGAGTCCGGGTTGAGGATATTATTCTTTTGCAAGAAGTCATAAATCTTCTTTCCTTTCCTCTTTTGTCGTAAGAAATATGATTCTGTTGGTTCTTCAATACCAACATACAACTTCTTTTGTTCATTGTTATAGAATTTATTATATGATAGTTGGGTCATTCTGGGACTAGTATACCAGATGCCACAGGTTAAACATATATTTGTTGGAAAGTACAAACCATACCTGTCTTTTTCCCCGATCAAATCTCTATTTTTGTGATGACAAATAGGGCATTCCGTATCTTCAAATTGGTATTCTCCGCTTTCAATTTTTTGATTAATTAAATCTATCATTTCAAGTTGAAGCTTATTAAGAGTCAACTCGGGAGCATTGTTATTTTCTAATCTTTTCAATTTTATTATTCCCATAATTTGTTTTTGGGCCATTGCAATGGACAGTGAATTTCTTGAAGGTCCATTTTTGGCCTACATATTGAAATTTGCTAAAGTTATAAAAAGAATTGCCATATAACTTTTCCCATAATTGTTTATCATTGTATGCAGAAACATGATGATATATTAGCCCACCCTTAAATGCAAGTGTATGAGAATAGTGGAAAAATTTAAGAAAAAAAGGAATAAAATCCTCTATAAGAAAGGAATTATCAAACTTCCTGTAATAAAAAAATACAAATCCCAAAATCAAGTTATCCGGTTGAGCCACACAGCGGCATTTTTATTGTCGAATGCCGGTGATGCCATATTACCAGTGAACCTGAAAGATTTATTTCACAATCGCTATGGCAAAATTAAATGGAATAATATTCATGTGCATAACATTGTAGACCAAAAAGCGATAATTAAAATTAACCAAAGTAAAGGTCTATTAATAGGAGGAGGAGGCCTTTTTTTAAAAGATACTAATCAGAATCTCCTGAGTGGCTGGCAATGGAAATGTTCGGTTAAGGCCTTAGATCAAATTCAGGTGCCTATAGCCGTATTTGCTGTTGGCTATAACCGTTTTCGCGGACAAGATGATTTCGAACCTGTATTTAAAGAACATATTCAATTACTGACTAAAAAATCTGTTTATATTGGACTACGAAACCAGGGAAGCATCGAAGCTTATAAGAAATATATTCCCGAAACTTTACATCATAAAGTGCGTTTTCAACCTTGTATGACAACCCTTATTTCAAAACTTTACCCTAGTCTTTTCAATATTGATCAAAAGAAAGATTTTATAGCCTTAAATTGTGCATTTGACCGAAGGCAATTACGCTTTGGCGAAAGGGAAAATGAAGTTTTAATTAACATTTCCAAAGCTTGTAAAACATTATCAGAGAAATATCCTATCAGATATTATACACATACAAGAGGAGATCGGAAAATGCTTCCTTACCTGGATAAAGCCAGGGTCGATTATAAACTAATTGATTTAAACGAAAAACACCCCAAACGAATAATTAAAGAATATTCCAGTGCCAAACTGGTAATTGGTATGCGCGGACATGCACAAATGATTCCCTTTGGTTGTAATACTCCAATTCTTTCGCTGATTTCGCATGATAAATTGCAATGGTTCCTTAACGACATCAATCATCCTGAATGGGGAGTAGATATAAAATCTAAGGATGTGGAATCGCAAATCATAAATAAATCTTTAGAAATTCTAAAAAATTACAAAACTGTCCTGCAACAACTGCATACCGAACAGGACCATCTTTGGGAAATTTCTCAAAAGAATATAGGCGATTTCCTTCTTCATACAAGAGATTAATAGCTTAATGGATAAACAAAATACCATGTTTTCTGCAGCATGTATGGCCACATATTTTAAGTGAGCATATAAATGCGAATTTTATGTCGGCATCAGCTAACTTTCATTTTTAAATAGCAATAAGTATTAACCTATGTTACTCTATTCCGGTTTTTGTTTCCATTATTCTCCCGAAAAATAAAAAATCTACGATTTTTGTATTTTTTCGAGGATCCTCGAAAATCTAATTCGGTTTAGCCGAAAGATTTTCGGGACATTCTTCTATCATTTTTTTGTATTTTTATTTTCTTAAAAGAGGTTTTTTTGTTCCTTTACAAAAAATGAACAATCGATTAAAAAATAAGCTTTACAGGATTATTTTTGAAGCAGATACTGCTCCCGGTAAGAGTTTTGATATATTCCTTCTCATTCTCATCGGTCTCAGTATAGTTGCTGTATTGCTTGAGAGTGTGCCAGGTGTTCAATCTCAGTATGGACATCAGCTTTATATTGCAGAATGGGTAATTACCTTTTTCTTCAGTATTGAATACATTTTTCGTATTTGGGTCGTGAAGCACCCTAAAAAGTACATTTTTAGTTTCTACGGCATCATTGATCTCCTGGCTATTTTACCAAGCTTTATCGGATTGTTTTTTGTCGGAGCCCAGGGCTTGATGATCATCAGGGGTATACGACTGTTAAGAATTTTCAGGCTCTTCAAGCTTACCCGCTATACCAGTGAAGCTGATACTCTTCTAAGGGCATTAAAAGCCAGCAGGACAAAAATCTCAGTTTTCCTTTTTGCTGTATTTACCATAGTGATTTTTATTGGAACCCTGATGTACCTGGTAGAGGGAGAGGAGCATGGTTATACCAGCATTCCAAAAGGAATTTATTGGGCCATAGTAACACTTACCACCGTAGGATATGGCGATATTGCTCCTGCCACCAATCTAGGGCAATTTATAGCCAGCCTGGTAATGATAATGGGTTACGGAATTATTGCAGTACCTACTGGAATTGTTACTGCCGAATTTGCAAAAAATAAATGGACAAAAAAACCTCTTAGTCGCAGTTGTTCAAATTGCCTGAAAGAAGACATTGACCCCGATGCCGTTTATTGTAAACATTGCGGAGAAAAACTAGAACCTTAATCTTAAAAATTTTAGGTAAATTTGTTCCTATAATATTTTGTCATGTCACAATTACCAAGCTTTTTCAGAACACATCAACCAAAGAGGTTCAACTATACACCATTCTATTACAATGAGCAAAAAGAAGATCTGGAGCAACGAACCAGCCAGATTAAACAAGACATGGGACTTGAAAATGGAGAAGTTTATGCCCCAAAAATAAGAAAGGGGCAAATGGGCAATTTCTACAGAAGAAAAAGAAAACAAATTGAACGTCGTTCAAACATACGTTTATTTATAGTCATATTATTTCTTGCCCTTGCGGCCTGGCTCTTGTTTTTCAGGTAAAAAATATTCAGGTATTTCAAATAATCCAATTCCAATCCTAAGTAATACAACATATTTCAATGGCAGACATTATTCATCTATTGCCTGATTCAGTAGCCAATCAGATTGCGGCAGGGGAAGTTATCCAGCGCCCGGCATCCATTGTCAAGGAGCTGGTTGAAAATGCAGTCGATGCGGGAAGCACTGAAATAATGGTACTACTGAAAGAAGCCGGGAAATCAAGGGTACAGGTAATTGACAATGGTTGTGGAATGTCAGATACAGATGCCAGGATGTCTTTTGAAAGGCATGCAACTTCAAAAATTAAGGAAGCTAATGATTTGTTTTCCATACGCACCATGGGGTTTCGTGGTGAAGCCCTGGCTTCTATTGCTGCAGTTGCCCAGCTTGAGCTTAAAACTTGTAAGAGGGAGGAAAAACTTGGAACGCTGATCAAAATCAATGGTTCAGAAATTGAAATTCAGGAACCCACCAGTTGCCCTTCGGGAACAAACATTATTGTAAAGAACCTTTTTTACAATATCCCTGCACGAAGGAAATTCCTGAAATCCAACTCCACAGAACTCAGGCATCTGGTTATCGAGTTTCAACGCATAGCTCTCACTCTTCCACAAATTTCTTTTTCCTTATACCATAACGATTCTGAAATCTACAATTTATCTGCAGTTCCTTCCATTCCCCAAAGAATAGCGGGAATTTTTGGCAGGGGAATTCTTCCAAACCTTGTTCCTGTAAAAACTGATACAAGCATTGTAAATATCCGGGGGCATATTGGAAAACCTGAATTTGCACGTAAAACTTATGGTGAACAATTCTTTTTTGTGAATAATCGCTTTATGCGCCATCCGTATTTTCACAGAGCAGTTACCGCAGCCTATGAAGAAATCTTACCACCGGAAACTATCCCTTCATACTTTCTATATTTTGATATTGATCCGGAAAACATAGATATCAATATCCATCCTACAAAAACGGAAATAAAATTCGATGACGAAAGATCAATATGGCAAATATTAAATGCCAGCATAAGAGAAGCTCTTGGGAAATTTAATGTAATTCCTTCCATTGATTTTAACACTGAAGGATCTATTGAAATTCCGGTTTTGAATAAGGATTCCCAGGCAAATCCACCTCAAATCAAAGTTGACCCGGGTTTTAATCCTTTCCGTGATAAGCAGAACCTGGAAAACTGGGAGAATCTATATAAGGAAAACCCTCATGTGGAACAGGGAAAGTGGCCCAACCAACAGGAAGATGTAAACACACAAAATGAGCTTTTTCAAACCGGGAGCCAGGCACAACAGAACCTTTTTCATTTTAAGGGGAAATATATTCTTTCTCCTGTAAAATCGGGACTAATGGTCATTGACCAGAAAAGAGCCCACGAACGAATTCTTTATGAAAATTTCCTGGAATTAAAATCTTCACTCAGAACCAGTGCTCAGAAAAGCCTGTTTCCTCATTCATTAAAATTAAACCCTGCCGATTACATACTTTTTAAAGAACTTTTGCCAGATTTAAACAATATGGGTTTTGATATCCGTGACCTGGGAAATAACGCTTTAATAGTAAACGCCTATCCATCTAAAGTTCATATAAATGATCCCGTAGAAGCCCTGGAAGTATTACTCCATGAATACAAATCCACCCAGACCAATCTGGAAAAAGGACATAAAGAACGCCTTGCTCAATCCCTGGCAAAGGCATCTTCCATCCCTTATGGGAAAGTTTTGAGTCAGGAAGAAATGAAAGATTTAGTGGATCGTCTGTTTGCCTGCAACTCGCCCAACTATTCTCCCGGAGGAAAACCTGTCATCTCTATTATTAGCATGGAAGAATTTGAAGAAAAATTCAATTGAATCTTTTATGAGAAGTGACATTTTGACTGAAATTAGAATTTTTCATAAAATTTTTAACTTTGGCTCAAGTATTGAAGTACTTCAGGCTATGAGCCACTTTGCAAAAAATATATTTATAGCTCAATAAGAATATCTAAAAAAATAACACCTGTGAATAACTTCAGAACATCCTTTGCCGGAACACCTGCTGTGGTTAAAAACCTCATCATTTTAAATATCTTGTTTTTTCTTGCCACTTATGTAATGGAAGCTTCGTTTGGGCTGGATATCACTAAATACCTGGCTCTCTACCTTCCTTCATCTGAACATTTCAGGCCATACCAATTTATTAGCCATATGTTCATGCATGGAAGTTTAAGCCATATCTTCTTCAATATGTTTGCTTTATGGATGTTTGGAAGAGTACTGGAAAGTGTATGGGGGGGGAAACGATTTTTTATTTTCTATTTTGTTACCGGCATAGGTGCTGCTCTTATATATTCTCTGGTGAATTATATTGAGTTCTCAGCTGTGAAAGCACAAATGTCTCCTGATCAGATTGATTCTGTTTTACGGGAAGGATATATTGCCTTTGAGCAAGGAAAAAACTTTGTTGACCCTTTGATGAGAAAAATGAATCTATTTCTAAATACTCCTACTATTGGAGCATCAGGGGCAGTATTTGGGGTCTTACTGGGATTTGGGATGCTGTTCCCAAATACACAACTAATGCTGTTATTCCCTCCTATACCAATCAAGGCAAAATATTTTGTTATATTTTATGGTGTTCTTGAGTTATTCCTGGCCTTCTCACAACCCGGAAGCAACATTGCTCATGTTGCTCATCTCGGAGGCATGATTTTTGGTTTTATCCTTATCAAATACTGGGGGAAACAAAAAAATACTTTTTACTAGGAAGCCAATGAATATTATTGAAGAAATAAAAAGCTCATATAAAAAAGGCAGTTCGCTCCACAAACTCCTGTATATAAACCTTGGATTATTCCTTGCTGTAAAGCTGGTGTATATTTTCCTCTTCCTTTTTAATGTTGAGGGAGCTGAAGTACTTGTAATAAAATGGCTTGCTGTCCCTGCCTATCTTCCAGACCTGATTCTGAGAATATGGACACCCATTAGCTATATGTTCCTGCATGAAGGATTTATACACATCCTTTTTAATCTTTTATGGCTCTATTGGTTCGGGACTATTTTCCTTGAATATTTCGATCAGAAAAAGTTAATTACAGTTTATTTGCTGGGAGGATTATCCGGAGCTTTTCTGTATATTTTATCATTTAATGTATTTCCGTCTTTTGCTCCATTCCTGGAACAATCGGTTGCCCTGGGAGCCTCAGCCTCAGTAATGGCCATTGTTATAGCAGTGGCGGCATATGTTCCAAACTATGTAGTAAGGCTATTATTAATAGGCCCGGTTAAAATTAAATATATTGCCATTGCTGTTTTTGTTTTCACTTCTATTCTTGACTTTTCCACTAATACCGGAGGGAAAATAGCTCATATTGGGGGAGCAATGTTTGGGTTTCTATACGTCTCACAATACAAAAAAGGGAAGGATATTGGAAAAGGCTTCGATAGTTTTATGGATAGCATTTTTAGCCTGTTTAAATCAAGAAGCAAATTAAAAGTAACTCATAGGAAGGCCCCAAAAAATGACCTGGATTACAATTCTATGAAAGCAGGTGAGCAAGAGGCTGTGAACCAGATACTTGACAAGATTTCAAAAGGAGGTTACGACAGTCTTACAAAAAATGAAAAAGAGACTTTGTTTAAAATGAGTGATAAAAAATAAGCAATTTTAGTTCCGGGAATATATAGTAAAAATAATCTTCATTGAAAAAAACTCTATTCAGGATAAGTAGTTTATTGGGATATATTTTACTTCCTGGTATTTTATTGTCTTACCTTTCTATTTGGGTTAACCCTGGAGATTTGTGGTTTTTAAGTATTTTTGGCCTTTTTTACCCCTATTTTCTTATTGGGAATTTAATCTTGTTTGTTTATTGGATTTTTCGAAATAAAAAATTTGCCTTTCTGATTCTGATTGTAATTCTTTTAGGCTCAAATCACATAAGAAGTTATTTCCAATGGAAAGGTCCGGGAGCAAAAAAATACCAGAGTTTTATTTCCAATAAGGCATCTGATGTTAAAAACCTGAAAGTTTTAACCTACAATGTGAGATTGTTTAATTTCTATCAAAATGCAGATCCTGAAAATTCCTATAATGAATTCATACAAGTTATATTAAGCCAGAATCCTGATGTAATTTGCCTTCAGGAAGTCTTAATCTCTGAATATTCAGGAATTCCACTTGACAGGCTTAAAAAGGATTTTCGTCAAACTTCTTTCACGTATTGTAAGCTTATAAACAACCCTTCCGGAAGCAGAAAATACGGTAATGTTATCTTCTCTTCATATCCTATCATTAACAAGGGGGAGGTAGCCTTCAGCAAGACATATAACCGAAGTATTTTTGCGGATCTGTTAATAGATGATGATACGCTAAGGATCTATAATAACCACTTACAGTCTTTTAATCTGGGATCAGAAAACTTTTCTTTTCTCACTGATTTTGAACATAATTTTGACGAAGACCCATTGGATGAAATTCAGGATATTTCGTTCCGAATGAAAGCAGCGTATGTTCAACGGGCAATACAGGCAAACCAATTAAAATTGCATATCAGGCAAACCCATTTGCCAGTGGTTGTTTGCGGAGATTTTAATGACACTCCGGTCTCTTATGTTTATTATTGCATAAAAAAAGACCTTAAAGATGCATTTGTAGAATCAGGGAAAGGCTTTGGAAAAACCTATGATCAAATATTTCCGGCTTTCAGAATTGATTATATTTTGCATAGTAAAGATCTTTACCCCGTAGATTTCAAAACTCTTGATACTAAGTTATCTGACCATTATCCCCTGGTTACAAGTTTTGTTTTTTAGACAAACAATTGAGATATTGTTTTAAGGTCTACATTTCCCCCTGTAACAATAATTCCAATTCTTTTTTCATGAATCTTTTCTCCATGTTGGAGGAGAATTGCAAGAGGAACAGCTGAGGATGGCTCTACAATAATTTTCATTCTGGTCCAAATTAATTTCATTGCTTCCACTATAGACTCCTCGCTGGCAGTAAATATTTCGTCAACATTATTTTGAATAATACTAAAAGTCAGAGGACTCATTGATGTAAGCAATCCGTCTGCTATAGTTTGCGGATTGACAGAAGGGATAAGTTTTTTCTGATAAAAAGAGCGAAATGCATCATCGGCACCTTCAGGTTCAGCCGCAATTACACTGCATGAGGGATGTAGTTCTTTGGCAACTATGCTCCCTCCACAAATCATCCCTCCCCCACCTATTGGTGCAATTATACAATCCAGATCATCGTATTCTTCAAAAAGTTCCTTCACTGCAGTTCCCTGTCCGCAAATCACATTTCTATTATTGAAAGGATGAATAAAAGTGGCTCCTGTTTTCTTCACTACCTCTTCCAACCCCGATTCACGTGCTTCAAGTGTTGGTTCGCAATATGTAATTTCAGCACCATAAAAGGCAACCGCATCCTTTTTTACCTGAGGGGCTGTGCGAGGCATTACAATATATGCAGGAATACCCTGTGTTTTTGCTGCCAGAGCAAGTGCAGCGGCATGATTTCCAGAAGAATGAGTAGCCACCCCTTTGCTAAGTTCACTATCATTAAGACACAATACAGCATTGGTAGCACCTCTAAATTTAAAAGCCCCGACTTTTTGAAAATTTTCACATTTAAAAAATAACTCCTTACCAAGTATGGAATTAATAGCCGATGAAGTAAGCACAGGTGTTCTGTGAACAAAGGGACTGATCCTCTTATGGGCTGCCAGGATTTCCCGGTATTCAGGGATTTTCATTATGTGAATATTTTAATGTTAAATCTGCATTCGAGACAAGAACCTTGTTGATATAGTGACAATTGTTCTTAAGATCAGCAATTCTTTTAATCGAATATCCAATTATTAGTCCCATAGGGACTTAATATTTATAGAGAAAATATGCATAAGAAATACAAGTCCCTTTAGGGACGATATATTATTGATTATCTTTTGTTCCTCTTATAGGCCCAATATGAACCCTTCACCATGTAAAGGATATCATACTCGGAAGCATTCAAAAGGAATTCTTCACTTAAATGGCAATAATTCATAAAATCCTTCAGTTCCTGTCCCTGGAGTCCAGTAAGTTCCCCTACATTTTCTTCATTATATTTCGCTCTGATAATTTTTTGCTTTAGCTGGTAGTCCAATATTTTCTGTAATTTAATCAGACTTTTTTCTTCTTTTGTTTTTATGGAAAAACTGAAACCTACATTAACCTTATCGTATTTAATAGCTTCCTCTCTGGTAATTTCCTGAATATATTCCAGGCTTTCTTCTGCAGGAGTTTTAGGGGGGATACTTGAAATGACTTTTCGTCTAAACTGAGCATAGTTTCCAAAACCTTCAACAGAGACGGGCTCAATCATATAAACTTTTTGACGCACCTGGATAATTCCCGAAAAATGATTGGAAGGCCAAAAACCGGGCAGGGAAAAATAACTTTCATTATAGCCCAATGCCGAAATAAACAAGGAGTCACATCGTCTCATCACAATTGTAAAAAACCCCAGTGTATCACTTGTAGTTCCTATATTCAACCCAATGTTTAATATATGTGCATATACTATAGGTTTCCCTTCCCCGAGACTTTTTAACTGGCATTGAATGGTAACCAGGCTATCGCCCGTATCTTCATTCTGACCGGAAAGAGTCAGTGAAAAAGAAAAAAAAACAAATCCGAAAAACAAACTTCTTTTTAGGAAATCCAACATATAATCTTTCCCTGCTTTTTAAAAGCTTAAGCTTCTACATTCAAAATTAGTATTTGATACTGTTAAATTATAAGCAAGTAAAGATAAAGATTAATAAACTGAGAAATAAGGAAAATTTGACTCCGAAGAAAGCAAATGAAAAAACAACTCTCATATTGTCAAATACTAATGATTTTTTACATATTTCTCAAGCCATTGTAATGTTTCCCAGTGTTTATGCAACAATGACTCTCTTGCAGCATATCCATGACTTTCCATAGGTAACATTACCAGCCGAACAGTAGCACCATGCCCTTTTAAGGCAGAAAAATAACGTTTACTCTGTATAGGGAAAGTGCCACTATTATTATCTGCAATTCCATGAATAAGTAAGATCGGATCTTTTACCAGGTCTGCATGCATGAAAGGAGACATGGTATAGTAAAGTTCAGGAGCCTCCCAATAAGTTCTTCTTTCACTTTGAAAGCCAAAAGGGGTAAGAGTTCTGTTATAGGCACCACTTTCCGCGATACCTGCAGCAAACAATCTGGAATGCGTCAGGAGATTTGCGGTCATAAATGCACCATAAGAATGGCCACCTACAGCAACTCTTTTTGGATCGGTAACTCCCATTTCAACAGCTTTATTAATGGCTGCTTCAGCATTCGCCACCAATTGCTCTACAAATCCATCATTTGGTTTTACTTCCCCTTCCCCTACAATTGGGAAGGCTGCATTACTAAGAATAGCATAACCCTGAGTAACATAAGAAAGAATTGATCCCGCACGCACCCTTGTAAATGAATAGGGCGAACCCGAAACCTGACCTGCTGCTTTAGCATCCTCATATTCCCTTGGATATGCCCATAAAACAGTTGGCAATGGGCCATCTTTTTCCTTATCATATTCTGCTGGCAAATACAGAGTAAAAGAAAGATCAATTCCATCAGCCCTTTTGTATTTAACCAACTCCTTGGTAACACCTTCTAATGACGGATATGGATTTTCGAACTTTGTTATAGCTGATATTTTTCCGCTCTTCAGGTTTCTTAAATAATAATTCGGAGGGAGTTTTTTTGACTGCCTGCTGGTTATTACCAGATTCTTTTTAATACTTATGATTTCCTGAACAGATTCATAGAATGGAGCTTCAGACCTCCATAATTCAGTAGTTTCTCCACTCTGGATATTATATTTCCTTATAAATGGTCTGTCTCCTTCCGGAGAAGAACCCTGACCAGTAAGTATAAGAAACTTGCTCTTGTCAGTAAAAAGCAGTACCCGCCTTCCATAATTGTTTCTCGATGTATAAAACCTTCCCGGGTTGCCATACCTGTCATCGGTCTTATATTCCATCATGAGTTTCTTGCTTGTCATTGGATTTGAAGGATCAAAAGAGCTAACAATTCGTGACCTGTCTTTTCTCATACCTTCATATAATACTGCAAAATTCTCATTCCCCCAGGTAATATTTGAAAACCTGGTTTTTGTAGCAATAAATTCAACAGGATCTCCTTGAAAAGGTGCCTCAATCGTATAAAACTGATCTCTGTATTCCACTTCCTTCTTCGGGTTTCCTTCATCAAGGGCTTCAACCCAATAAGCTGTTGCCGGTTTATCTGCACGCCAGCCAAAAGATCTTGGTCCCGGAAAAACAACATCAAATCCCCGGGGAAGATTCTCCCGTAATGGCATATCATAAAGAACCTTCAGCTCCTTGCCCTTAATATCCCATATGCTGGTTTTTGTGGGGAAATAGTAATAAGGCACTACATAAGAGAATGGTTTCAATACTTCAGAAACCATTAAATAATGTCCATCAGGTGAAGGTGAAATACTTGAATATATTCCACCTGGCCCAATCTGCATTACTCCTGATCCATCATATATCATCGGCTGTGAAGTTGCAAAATATTCAAAGATCATTTTATCACCGGGATTTTTAAGAAGATCCTGAAAAGTACGTGCAGCTCCACGTTTTCCCCTGTTTTCCTGTACTACAGGTCCTGCTGGAGTTGATGAAGGTTTGGGTCTGGGTCCTCTTTCTGAATCAACCACCTGGAAAATAATTGACTGATTATCTGACAACCATGTAAAACCACCACTTCGGGAATATCTTCCTCCTCTTACCAAAACCTGGTTTAGATTATCTGCAATTTTCTTTGCCTTCAGGTCTGACACATCACATACCCATAGTTCAATACTTTTTGCTGTAGTATTGGTAAAAGCAAACTTGCTTCCATCATTCGACCATGTAAAACCCGAGATCTTGAGATTTGATGGTAAGCCTGTAACTTTCCTAAGTCCTGTTCCATCTATTTTCATTATGGAAATCCCAGTTTGGTATGATTGGCGGCTAGTTCCATTTGTTGCAGGATCTATCCTTAAACCTGCAATCCTCAGCTCCTCCCTGGAAAGATCCTCAATGGTTTTTAATCCCGGTCTTTCCAATAAGGCTACAAAAGAATTATCAGGACTGATTGAAACAGAAGGTGTTTGCCAGGCATCCACAACTTCAATAATTGCTTCAGGAGGCAGCTGGTATATCAGGCTTTCCTGCCCTTGAATAAACTGAGAAAGTCCCAGGAGTACGATAATAATTGCTGAAGAAATAATTCCAAAAAGTGATTTTTTCATTTTTATAAACAATTAATTAATATTTGTAATTTCAGTTAAGATTTATTAGACCAAAGAAACCATAAAATGATTTCATTCCTTTCAAAACATCACTGCACGAAGCATTGCATGGTTATTGTTTTACCGTTTAATAGCTATTAACCCGGAAAATGCATACATTTTCTACGATTAAGACTATGGCAGGGAATATCAGAAGCTTTCCCTGTTTTTAGTAGATTTCTTTCAATACCCCAAGTACATCATTGCTGTTTAAATCAACAATATTATTGCCCATTCTGTCTTTTGTAAAAGATCGCTCTACAATATCTTCTAAATGGCCTTTGCTTACATTCCATTCTCTCAAATTAAACTTTACAATATTTCCAGGGATGGTGAGAATTATTTTCTCCAATTCTGAAAGGCTGTTTATTCCTGTTTTACGAAAAAGCATTTCCAGTTGGGACTTAATTGCTTTTTCATTGATTTTAAGTAAGGGAATAACTGGCATCGAACAGGCAATTCCATGAGGAATACCATAGGAAATTGTTAATGGGTAGCTAATTGAATGTGCTGCTGCTGTTTTGGTATTTGAGAATGCTAAACCAGCTAAATTTGAGGCTTTTAGAAGATTGTTTCGTGTCTCAATACCATTGGGGTTCTTTTTTAACTTTATTACATTTTGAAAAATAATACTAATTGCTTCAATTGCATAATTATTGGTTTTTTCACTGGCGTTTTTATTCCAAATCGCTTCGAAGCTATGGCTTAAAGCATCTAAAATGGTTGTAATCGATAATTCTAATGGCAAACTCAATGTTAGAGAGCCATCTAAGATTGCTACATCGGGATATAATTCAGGATATGAAATAGAATACTTTTTTTTATCTGTCATATCCCAAATAGTACTCCACATAGTAACTTCACTTGCGGTACCATGTGTTGTAGGAATAAATATTGCCGGTATTCGATGTGGGAATGGAGATTTTAGGCTGAACAATTTCTTTAATCCATAAATCTCTGTTCCCATGGCAGCCATAACTGTTTTTGCAGTATCCATTACGGAGCCACCTCCTATTGCAATTACTCCATCATAGCTATTATTCCTGCTAAAGTCAATTGCAAGTTGACAGCTGGACAATGTGGGATTGTTCTCTATTTCACTGAATATGATTCTTTTATCAAACAGGTTTAATAAACCGATCCGTTTAATATTTCCAAAAGATGTAATAACCAGCGGATTATAAATACTAAGTTCAGAGATAGATTTAGTTAAAGCTGTTTGCCAATTATCAGTTTCAATAACTTTAACAGGATTATAATACATTTGGAATAGATCAGATAAAATACTACTACTTTTTCAGAAATTCAATTAGATTGCTCTTGTTGTCTACCGGTTTAATAGTAGGCCTTCCCAAATCAGCCCTTGAGCCTGGCTTAAGTCTAATTTCCACCAGGCCGGGGCCACTTTTCTCAAGAAACCCGGCAATTTTGGCTGAAAGTTCATCGCTTGTTTCAACATTTAGAATAGTTTTATAATTCATGGACCTAAAAGTTCCCTGAACATCTATTGAATCAATAGATGTTTTTTGGCCACCCACCGATTCATGCACATAATTATTCATTAGAATATGATAAAAGTTATCCGGCTGAGAGTTACCAATCGTTGCCAGGCTACCCATATGCATTAATAATGCACCATCTCCATCAATGCATATCACTTTTCTTTTTGGCTGTGCCAGAGCTATACCCAGGGCTATTGAAGAACAATGTCCCATTGAGCCAACAGTTAAGAAATCTTTAAAATGCGGTTCTCCATTTTTTTCCCGTATTTCAAATATCTCACGTGAAGTTTTGCCAGTCGTAGAAACAATCACAGCATCATCCGGGATATTCTTTATTAGAATTTCCAATGCTTCTTCACGCATCATGAGATGATCATCAATTTTTTCAGAAGTGGAATTATAATCGTCAAAAGTTCCTTTTCTTATAACAATAGCATAAGGTTGATTCCCGGAGACAGATTTTTCAATCCCTTTTGTAACTTTTTGGGGCCAGTCAACATCATCAGGAGATAAAATACAATAGGGTATATTCATTGAGTTCAGCAAATCTAATTGTACTTTACCCTGTTTAATATGCTGTGGCTCATCTTTAACTCCAGGCTCTCCACGCCATCCAATTAGCAGAAGAATGGGAATTGAATACACTTCCGGGTCGGCAAGTGATAATAAAGGATTAATGGCATTGCCTAAACCTGAATTTTGCATATAAACTAATGATACTTTACCAGTACCAAGATGATAGCCTGTAGCTAAAGCAATAGCACTGCCTTCATTAACTGCAATAATATGCCGGTCATTTGACACATTATCATCAACACAAAGACAAAATTGTTTTAAAAGTGAATCTGGCACACCTGTGAAAAAATCAATATTATTTTCAGCAAGTAGTTGAAAAAAATGTATTGGTTGAATGCTCATTATTTATTTCCCGGAATAAGTGCTAATACCTCATTAATTGAAATGCAATAATCATCAGATGCTTCTAAACCACGATCATGTTTTAATATAGATTCTGCTGTTTTGACCATAGCCGGGTAGGCACTTCTAACAAGATGGTTGCCATATATTACAATTTGAACTCCCAGTTTTTCAAAATCACTCACTGACATATGACTAAAAGTAGAGGGTACTACAACAAGTGGCACTTTTATATCAAATTTTTGATAGGTCTTACAAAAATCAATAATTTCCTGTCCATCTTTCTTTTTACTATGAATCATAATTCCGTCAGCCCCAGCTGAAATATATGCTTTTGCTCTTTTCAGGGCATCATTCATGCCATTGTTTAATATCAAACTTTCGATACGGGCAAATATCATAAAATCATCTGTTATTAATGCATCTTTTCCTGCACGAATTTTTTCAGAAAAGTGTTCTATTGAATCCTGTTCCTGAAACACATCTGTACCAAATAATGAATTACGTTTAAGTCCAATTTTATCTTCAATAATTACTGCAGAGACACCTAATCTTTCCATTGTGCGAACGTTAAATTGAAAATGTTCAATTTCCCCTCCTGTATCACCATCAATTATTATTGGTTTGGTGGTAACCTCAAGTATCTCTTCAACAGTTTGGAATCTGGAATAAAAATCAACAAGTTCAGTATCAGGCTTGCCTTTTGAAGTAGAGACTGTAAGGCTGCTTAACCAGAGGGCATCAAATTCTCTAACCCCGCCGCTAACATATACTTTTGATTTTTCTACTATCAAACCGGTAATTCCATTATGGGCTTCCATTACACGCAAAGTGGGTCTTACACTTAACATTAATCGCAAAGATTTAAGACGCATATCGGGTGTTATCCCTCTTTTTTTTACTGCTTCAATTAATTGAGAGGATGAAATTCCTTTTGTGTATTTTGGCTCAATTAATTTACCATTCCACATTTTGAGGGCTTCAATAGCACGCTGACGTGTCTTTTTCTGAATACCCGTTTGCCAATCATCACCATGTACCAGGAAATCTGGTCTTATTTTTTGCAGATTAGGAACATAATCCAATGACTTCTGTGGAACTACCTCATCAACACCTTTTAAACTCTCCACAATGATTTTACGGTGATCATAGTCAGTATATGGAATGCGTTTATAGCTTGCAATGGCTTCATCTGTTAGTAAACCCACAATTACATAACCATATTTGCGTGCTTCGGCGATAATATTAAGATGACCTTCGTGAATAATGTCGGCCGCCATACCTACATATACTTTTTTTACTGCTTTGCTCATTATTATTATTTTGATTATTAGGTGCCCTGGAGTTGATGTTTTTGTAAATCAAATATATACAGCCTTAAAGTTATGAACAAAGAAATTAAAATCCACGTTCTGCAATTGCACCATCATGCAGTTCGGCAATATAATTTTTATCCGGTACCCGCCAATTCCCATAACGTAAACTAAGATATTCTTCGGTATGTGCCGGAACCGGGATTTTACGTCCTTCCCATACTATTTCATCCCTGGTATCGAAAAATTTTGCATCTACGTGTTTGAGAACACCGCTATCTATCCAGTGATATTTATCTTTTACCCTGTACACACAAAATAAGTCAATATGAAAATTAACCTGTTGAAGTTTTTCCCAACTTGTCTTTATCTTAACAACCCTTGTATCGCCGCGAACCCAACATCGATTATATGTTTTAACTTTCTTTTTCCGTATAATATAGCGTGGGAAAAATTTGAATTTTAAAGCTGCTGCCCTATCTGCATACTCAGCAGGAATGCTAATATCAGCATCATAATCCCAGGGGATTAAATCCCCATCACGAACAATTCCAAGTAAAGTGCCGGCTTCAATCCAAAAGGGAATTTTATTTCTTTGAAGCTGATCAATAGTAAAAAGTAGCATTTCCTTCATTCTGGGAAGGTTATTACTATCTTGTAATTTAATCTTTTCTACAGGAATTTCCCCTTCTATTTTATTTTCAGGAATCGAATGAATTAAACTATCGTCTGCAAGAGCACCATCGTTAATCTGGGGCATCCAATTATCAGGTATTGATTGCCAGTCTCCATATCTATGATTTAAATAATCGTCAGTTTGTGATGGAATATTGTATGTGTTTCCGTCAAATTCTAACTTATCTAATTTATCAAAATACTTACTATTAATATGTTTACAATTTCGAATATCAACCCATCTAAATTCGTTTTTTTGCTTATACTTAACAGAAATAAACACTTTACTGCAAAAGTCTTTTGTTCCCCAACTATTTAATATGCTCAATGTAATAACTGAGCCAGGGAGCCACTTTCTGCGGGACATGTTTAGATAAGAATGAACACGATACAAAAACCCAAGTTTTTTTAGGGCATTCTGTAATACTACTAAATGCTGTTGATCAACTGAAAGATAAACATCTTTCTCGCAACCTAGATCCATACCTTTTTTTTCACCCCAAACACCCAATAATGTATCAAAATCCAACCAAAACGGCACCTTATTCTTATCAAGCAAATTGATCACATCCCTGAATAATTTTGTTTTTAGTTTCCGGTGAATATTTAATAGCTTAATCATATATTGTTTTGTTCTGCTTTATATAATTTCCTGGGCTTTATTAAGAAAAATGTGTGTTGGATTCAATGGTTCAGTCTTCCTGTCAGTCAGGATTAAATTAATGGGTACAAAAGTAACTATTTTTCTTTACAACACTCATTATAAAGGAATCTGAATACTTTAAAGTATTTCTTGAAATATCCATATCATGGTCCCAGGGAAAATTATGTTACTCAGGCAGGTAGGATATGTTTATCGATAAACTCCCGAACAGCACCGGATCCTCCTTTCCGGTCCAGAATGATTATTTTGCTAATGCCCTTTATTACATCCACCGCATCATTTGGACATGCTCTTAAACCAACTTTCTCCAAAAGTTCTAAATCATTAATGTCATCTCCTATATATGCAATATTATCTAAGCCAATATTTTCCTTTTCACAGATGTTCCTGACTTTCTCAAGTTTATTGTTTTTAGCTCCTTGTACCAAATAATCGATTTTTAGTTTTTTTGCCCTTCTCTCAACTATTCTTGTGTTTTCTGATGTTATAATGCCCGTTTTTATTCCCCTGTTGCGTAGCAACTCAATCCCCATTCCATCCCTTGTGTTAAATTTTTTCAATTCATCTCCCTGTTCAGAATAGTACATACCGGCATCGGTAAGCACTCCATCCACATCAGTAAGGAATAACATTATTTTATCCGGTTTGTCCTGATATAAAACATATTTGTGCATTATTTTCTCTGCAACTATCCAATCTTCCTCCTCATCTATTTCCAATGCTGTATATTCAGGCATCTCATAAATAGCAATATTTCCTGACAGTCTGTTCTTATGTTCTCTTATATTATCAATAGTATTAATATAAAAAGCACCATTCTCAACCAGCTGTCCCTGGAACTGCTGCCTTCTTGGCCGGTTTCTATAATCATAATTTATTGGCTTGCCACTGAGATCCCAGAAAAACCGCTTTAGTCTTGAGCAGCTTAGAAGTGAATTTACTTTTTCATCCTTAAAAACATTTAGGGCTTCTTCAAAGTGATGTTTTCTTGTAAAAGGAGAGGTTGCCTGTACCAGCATGAAAATATTATCATCACATAGTTTTACATGTTCAATATATTCCAACATAACACTTTCAGTAGATGCTGTGTCTGATGCATTCTTATCATCTCTATCATAGATTTCAAGCTTTGAAAAATTAAATCCTGAAATGGTTTCTTTTATTAAATCAGAATCTGTGGCTACAACAATTCTGTCAATATTTTCAGACCGGTTAAGTTCACTTGCAACCCAGTATAATAATGGCTTTCCACAAAGAATTTTTATGTTTTTCCCGGGTATAGACTTACTACCTCCCCGGGCAGGAATAAAAGCTATTGTTTTAGTCATTCTTCCGATATTTTAGTTTTTCCCTTTGTGCCTGTTCAATATTTAAAATCTCCTTATCCTTATAATTCAATGCCTTATGTGTTGCCTTAAGGTCTCTCGCCAATTTCCTAATTCCTTCAGGCTCTAACGAGGCTGCATGATCAGTTCCTTTCCATGTACGATCAAGGGTATAATGTCTCTCAATATACTCCGCTCCCAGTGTATATGCAGCAACATCAACAGCAATTCCAAGGTGATGGCCACTAAACCCTATTGCTTTTACTTTAGACTCATACTTCTTTCTTAAGTTCAAAATCTCAAGAAGTGCTACATCTTCAAAAGGGACCGGATAACCAGAAGTACAAGCATATATAACCACATCCTTTGTCCTGTTAAATCTGTCAAAAAGCTGTAATATGCCATCAATTTCATCCCTGGTTGTCATACCTGTTGATACATGAATTTCCCCATTGTAGTTTTTAGCCAACCATTCCATCATTTCTACATTATTATTACAGGCAGAAGGTATTTTTATCAATTTTGGATTCAATGAGCCTATCTCCTTTGCAGATGTAAGCTCCCATACCGAGCTTGAATATTCGATTCCAAAACCTTCACAGCATTTTTTTAACTCTGCATGCTGTTTCACATTAAATTCCAAATACTCACGATGGGCCCCATAGGAACCCCCATATGAGTTTATTGGATTTGGGTGGGGCGCATTGTATTGTTCTTCAGTAAGTAAGTCTTTATTGTTTCTTTTCTGAAATTTTACAACATCAGCATTCCCGTACAGCTTTGCCACTTTGACAAGTTCTTTGGCTATATCAAGATCTCCCTTGTGGTTGCAACCAATCTCAGCGATTATTTTTGGATGATTATAATTCATTTCTCTGTTTTTTCGGTTTTACCAAATTCAATCTTAAGTATTTAATATCGTAAAACAATAACTTAAACGGGATTAATCACAATAACCTGATACATACTTTAAGTTAAATAATTTTCAACTCTAAAATATAATAATTCAACAATCAACAACAATGATAATGATTTTAGACAAAATATGTCTAAATGTCACATTACAATCCATTAATTTGATTTTAATATCCAATTTGAATTCTAAACATATAAAGGATATATTCGCATTCTGGTTTGTGGGAAAACAAATTAGAGGAGGAAAGATTATGGCTAATAAAGTATATGTATGTGGTACATTATACCATCTTTATGTTAGTAGTTTAAAAAATGTGGAGCCAGGCAACCAGGGGATTAAATCATTGCTTATTGTGAATGACCACACCCCTAACCTATCTTCAATGGCTAAAAAGCTTGTTGAAAATAATTTTTTTTCTGACTATTTATATATCCCCTTCTATGAGATCAAAAGTAATCTGAAACTGGATACAGGGCTTATCAAAAGGAGTCTTTTCAGGAACAGAAATTTGATAAAATATGTTGAAGATAATTCTGATATAAGAAAACAATTTGACTTCATCGGGGACTCAGAAATTAACTTGTTTTACAACCGTGGGATAAATTCTTTTTACTTCCTTACAAGGTTTAAGAAAAATACCTTCATCCAACTCGAGAGTGGTATAGCCAATTATACTCCAATGGTTAGTATTCTTAAAGCCTTTAAGCGCAGATTCATACTGAAAACACCTCAGGGTGATGGCAGGGACAAGCAAATAAAAAAAATTGAAGTGAAGTTTCCTGAAAATCTCCCCCCGGAGACAAGAAAAAAAGGGGTGAAACTTGATTTGCAGGACATAATCGAATCTTTGGAAAATAGCAGAAAACAAGAACTACTAAATATATTTTCCCAGGGGCATAGTTTTTCATTAAATAACAATAAAAAACTTATCCTGATTACCCAGCCCTTATCTGAAGATAAATTCATTACAGAGGATTACAAGATCTCTCTCTACAATAAGATCCTAAATGAATATGCTTCAGACTTTGAGGTGTATCTAAAGCCCCATCCAAGGGAGATAACCGAATACAAGGACAAATTTGATATTGATATAAATGAGCTTCCCCGAAACTTTCCACTTGAAATATTGAATTTTTCTACCGAGATCGTATTTGATAAAGGGATAACTATTTTTTCCGGGGCCCTGAATAATCTTGAAAATATCGGGGAACGTATCTTTCTGGGTCAGGATTATGATAAGAAGCTGATCCAGAGAAAAAGGATAATTTAAGCTAATTTTGCTGCTGATACTTCAGAGGGAGCAGAAGATTTATTAATTATTATTAGAGAAAAAAATACAGCATTATTGAAGTAAAATATTGATCATTTGTCTTTATAAAAACATCCAGCATAACATATTTTTTCCTGAAATAGGAATGAAAAAACTTTAATATTACAGTTTTTGAAAAATCCTTTACAAATGCTGAAAATATGATTCCGACAGATGACTGGATAAAAATCTTACAAAATTAAACCTGATTCCCAATATATTTGGATAATTTTACCCAATTGTCTTTAAAAAAATGAAATGCCGAAGATTTCCGCAGTTATCATTAGTTATAATGAAGAAAAATATATAGGAAGGTGCCTTGAATCTCTACAACAAGTAGCTGATGAAATTGTAGTTGTGGATTCCTATTCTCAAGATAAAACCAGAGAAATTTGTAAGACCTACAAGGTGAGATTTATAGAACATGAATTTGAAGGCTATAGGCAACAGAAGAATTGGGCTATGGCCCAGGCCGAAAATGATATAGTACTTTCACTGGATGCTGATGAATGTCTGTCAGAAGAACTGAAAAATTCTATACAAAATGTAAAAAGCAGTTGGGAGGCGGATGCTTATTCTTTTAACCGCCTTAATAATTATTATGGGAAATGGATCAAACATTCAGGGGTTTATCCGGACAGGAAAATAAGATTATTTGACAGAAGAAAGGGAAAATGGGGTGGTGTTAACCCACATGATAAGTTCATAGTAAATCCTGGGGAGAAATATAAGTTTTTAACCGGAGATCTTCTACATTATGTCCAGGACTCAATTGATGATCATGTTGACAAGATCAGGTTGTTTTCCGGAATCAATGCCGGGGAATACTATAAAATGGGGAAAAATTCTTCCTTTCTAAAGATTCTTGTTCATCCTTCATGGAGATTTTTTAAATCGTATTTTTTTAATATGGGGTTTTTAGATGGCTATTATGGCTTTGTTATATGTTCCTTAAATGCCTATTCAAGTTTTTTGAAACATGTTAAAATCAGAAAGCTAAATATGAAAAGTAAGGATAAATCATAATGTCAAAATAATAAAATACATCTATTATGAAGATAATAATACTTGCTGCCGGCATTGGTTCAAGACTGGGAAATCCTTTCCCAAAACCATTAACTCCCCTAAAAAATGGCAAAACCATAATGCAACAACAGGTAGAAAAACTAACTTCTTACTTTTCTCTTGATGATATATCAGTAATCATCGGGTTTAAAAAGGACCTGATCATGGAAAGCTTCCCTGATCTTAGTTATATCTATAACCAATCCTTCGATCGTACAAACACATCAAAAAGCCTGCTAAAAGGTCTTAAGAAATATCCAAAATCTTCTATCTTATGGTTAAATGGAGATGTAGTATTTGACGAGAAGATATTGGAATATATATTACCCTATATTGCTCAGGATGCTTCATTTGTAGCAGTAAATAATTCTGAGGTTGGAGATGAAGAAGTAAAGTACACTCTGGATAAGGATAAATATATTAACCTGATATCTAAAGAAGTGAAAAATGGCCTTGGAGAGGCTGTAGGCATAAATTATATTGCTAACAAAGACCTGTCTTCGTTTACAGGCAGATTAGAGGAATGTAAAGACATGGATTATTTTGAAAAAGGTCTTGAGCTGGCAATACAGAATGATCATATAAAAGTAAAAGCTGTAGATATCTCTGAATTTAATTGTGTGGAAGTTGATTTTGAAGAAGACCTGGAAAATGCAAATAGATTATTTATTAAATAATTATGAAGGCCATTCTATTTTGTGAGCTGCCTTACTCTTATGAAATATTATATCCCCTTTACAAAGCAGGTTTAAAAAGGGGCTACAAACAGTTATGGTTTATCCCGGAAGCTGTTAAATCTCAACTCAAGCTGGACCCGGATCTAGAGATGACCTCCAGCATGAAGAATCTGGATGATTTTCAAAGCGATGCAATCCTGGTGCCAACCAATTCTATTCCACATTATCTCAGGGGTGTTAAGGTTCAGATATTTCATGGCTTTGCAGGAGAAAAAAAAGGCCACTTCAGAATAAGACATTATTTTGATCTGTACCTTACCCAGGGGCCTTATTTTACCAGGCAATTTAAGGCATTTGCAAAAAGGCATAAGAATTTCCATGTCGTGGAAACCGGCTGGTCAAAACCAGATCTTTATTATCAGGAACAATTATCCTTTCAACAAAAGAAAAAGGAAATCCTGGCTAATAACAGGGTCAAAACAATTGTTCTTTATGCCCCAACTTTCTCTCCTTCTTTATGCTCTGCCAAAGACCTGCTTCCTGAACTAATTTCACTGGCAAAGAGTGAACCAATTTATATGTTTATTAAGTTTCATGATAAAATGGCTCCTAAAACTATTCATGAATACAAACAAAGTTTTGACGGAATTGAGAACGTTGAAATTATGAACCAGAAAGATATCATCCAGGTCTTGAATATTAGTGATTATTTAATCTCAGATACCTCTTCCGTAGTTTATGAATTTATATTATTGAATAAACCGGCACTTACCTATAGATCCGGATCTAAAAATATTAACTGGCTTAATATTCGCAACTCTCAACAATTAATTCCTTCCTTCAAAAATATGGTAATAAATGACGAGTATGTATTAAAAAGGAAAAATATAATTGCAGAATATCACCCATATACCGATGGAAAATCATCGGAAAGAATGTGGGATGCTATTGAAAAATATATATCGGAACAGGGTGTTCCTAAAAAAAGACCATTGTCTTTTTACAGAAAACAAAAAGTTTATTCTCTTCACGGAAAATTAAGTTAATGACTTACCTGGAAACTATAGAAAAAGCCATAAAGGTAATGAGAAATGGAGGGATTATTCTATATCCCACTGACACAATCTGGGGTATTGGTTGTGATGCAACCAGGGAAGATACCGTAGAAAAAATATACAAACTTAAGGAAAGAAAAGACCGGAAAAGTATGCTGGTGGTAGTAAGCAATTCTGAAATGATTGCAGATTATGTACAGGAAGTTCCATCCATTGCCTGGGAGCTTCTTGATGCTGCAAATGATCCGCTAACCATAATTTATCCAGGGGCAGTCAAGCTGGCAAATAATTTGGTAAGTAGCGATAAATCTATAGGTATACGAGTCTGTAAAAGTGAATTTTGCAAGGACTTGATCTCAAGATTCAGAAAGCCAATTGTTTCCACCTCCGCCAACATTTCAGGAAATACTTTTCCGAAAAACTTTCAGGAAATAGACAGAAAAATTAAAACCGGGGTAGATTATATTTGTGATGTACCACAAATAAAGTTAAGCCCCGGAAAACCATCATCTATCATTAAGATAGGCCTGGGAAATGAGATTAAAATAATACGAAAATAGGGGCTAGTCCCGTTTTTTAACATTCCCGGAACCACTTATACGAGCATCCACAGTTGCATTTCCATAGTAACTTACATCACCACTTCCTGAAACAGACACCTCCAGTCTCGACTCTGCATATACACTGGCGTCACCTGACCCACTAATTTTCACTACAGCTTTTTCAACTTTAAAATCAGAAGCATCCACGTCACCAGAGCCACTAATGGCTATGCGTAAATTGCCGGCAACTTTAGAACCTGCAATCTGAATATCTCCTGAACCGGAAATCCTGGCAGAAACATCATCAAATACAAGCTCATCGAGATCGATCATTCCACTCCCACTTACAGAGAGGCCTAATTCAGACCCCTGTATCAAGGTAAGGTTCCTAATTGTCCCTGAACCCGATACAGACATTTCGTCCCAATTAGGAGAACTAATCGAAATTTTTACTTTCTGGTACTTCGAAGGCCAGCGACGCGTATCATACTTAATCTTTAGTTTCCCACCTTCTACAACTGTTACAATATGCTCCAGGGTAGCCGGGTCTCCCACAAGAATCAATTCAGTTTTGGTTCCTTGTGAAATTTCAACATCCGCAGAAATAGCAAGTCCAAGTGCACTAAATTTACCTACATTTCTTTTTTCCTCCTTATCCGCTGAGGCATAACTATTTATCCCTGCCAGAAATGCAGTTAAAACTAAAAAAGCAATCATTTTCCCTTTCATCATTAATATTATTAGTTAGTATATGATAAAGACGCCAAAAAAATAAAACTGTTGCAAGAATGGTGAAACAAAAAGTCCCGATTACATATCTGCAATGCCATCTGGAATACTAATTATTAGAATATTGTCATCCCAATTTATGTCTATAATCAATTGGTTCTGAGCCGGGATCAATATTTCCCTGCCATTAAAGTCAACCACAAATAGAGAATTTCCTGGAATCTCAAGCAAATCAACAACTTCTCCAATAAGATGACCATGTTGATCCTTTATTGAAAATGCAATAAAATCCTTGAGCTTTATTTGCCTGGAAGCAATTTGTGAAATGTACTTATCCGGTATATAAACATCTCTCCCCAATAGCTCCCTGGCAGAAGTATCATCATCAATATTTTCAAACTTAATAATATAGAATGGGAAGCTGGTTTCTGAAAATTCTTCAATAAAAAAAGGAACCAGAATTCCTTCAATTTTCAGGAATAATGATTCCATAATTTCAATTTCCACCTTTTCGGAAAGATTTGCTTTAAGTACAATCTTTCCCTGGTAGCCATGTGTTTTCGTCAGTCTGCCGAAGAGAGAACTATTCTCTTTGGTCATAGGAGAAATCTGTTAATTTATTTTGAGAGAAAAATTACTTTGCTTTTTCCTCATTACCTGCTTCAGGCTCCTTTGCTTCTTCCTTTTTAGGTTCTTCCTTCACTTCCTCAACGGGAATTTCTTTTTTTTCTGCTTTTACTTTTTTTTCCTGAACAGCTTCTACCGGAGCAGCTTTCTTTTCTTCAGCTTTTTCATCTGTTGAAGTTTTTACTTCTTCTACCTTTTCTTCTGTCTTGGCTTCTGCCGGAACAGCTTCTTCAGCTTTCACCTCTTCTACCTTTTCTTGTGCCTTGGTTTCTGCAGGAACAGCTTCTTCAGCTTTTACCTCTTCTACCTTCTTTGCAACATCACCTTCAGTTTCAGCAACAGCTTCTTTTCCTTCACTTGCTTTTTCTGATGCCGCTTTTACAGCTTCTTCAGCAAGTTCAGAATTTCTTAATGCAATTTCTTCAGCACGTTTCTCCTTAACTTTTGATTCTGCTTCAAGTCTTTTCTTAGTTTCATCAGCAGCAGCTTTACTCAAGCCATCTTTCTTGGTTTGAATCTTATCTTCTTTTTCTTTCATCCAGGACTGAAAACGCTTTTCAGCTTCCTCTTCAGAAAAAGCACCTTTTCTTACACCATTCAGCAAATGGTTCTTGTACATAACTCCCCTGTAAGAAAGTATATCCCTACAGGTATCTGATGGTTGAGCACCTTTTTGTAGCCAGTTCAAAGCACTATCAAAATTTAATTCGATAGTAGCAGGATTTGTATTTGGATCATAACTCCCAACCCTTTCAATGAACTTGCCATCCCGTGGCGCCCTGCTATCAGTAATAACAATGTGATAGAAAGGTTTTTTCTTTCTACCTTGTCTTGATAATCTGATTTTTACTGGCATTGGTTCGCTTTTAAATTTAAATACTTACTTAAAAAATTTGTGGCTGCAAAGATACAATTATATTTTCCTTAAAAAAGCTTTTCATAGCAAATTTAATCAATCCCGGTAACCCCGGTCCCAGTCTTCATCATCTACCTTATATTCAGCTATGTACAACAATATTCGCAGGTAAGAAATCCTGATCTAAAAAATTTTCATAATTTATCAACAAACATATTTCTTCTAGTGGTTTTCTATACCTTTGTACAGAGGGAAACACCTTCTGCTTAAAGCAACCCAATTGTTTAATTATCTGATCTTTACGAAATGAGGCCCTTTACTCATTTACATGTTCATACTCAATATTCAATTCTTGATGGTGCATCAAGTGTTCCATTGATTATTAAAAAAGCCAAGTCTGATAATATGACTGCCCTGGCTATTACCGATCATGGAAATTTATTCGGGGCCAAACATTTCTATGATGTTTGTAAATCAAATGGCATCAAGCCAATTATAGGTTGTGAGGTTTACGTTGCAAGAAAAACTCGTTTCGATCGAATTGAAAAAACAGACCGGGGAGGAAATCACCTTATATTACTTGCCAGGAATAAGACAGGTTATAAGAACCTGTCAAGGATAGTGTCACTTGCATGGATTGAAGGGCATTACTATAAGCCGAGAATTGATAAAGAACTTCTTAAAACCTATCATGAAGGAATTATGGTGTCTTCTGCCTGCCTTGGAGGGGAAGTGCCGCAAGCTATTTTAACCGGGCGGGATGATGATGCTGAAGAAACTGTACTTTGGTTCAAAGATCTGTTTGGTGAAGATTATTACCTGGAATTACAACGACATAAAACAGGAGACGAAGAACTTGATTCAGATACTTTTGCCAAACAAACCCTCGTAAATGAGAAGTTGATTGCCCTGGCAAAAAAGCATGATATCAAACTCATTGCCACCAATGATGTACATTTTATAAATGCCGAAGACGCAGAGGCACATGACCGACTTATTTGCCTGAATACAGGAAAAGATCTCGATGATCCCACACGCCTTAAATATACAAAACAGGAATTCTTTAAAACCCAGGAAGAAATGCAGGAATTGTTTTCTGATATTCCTGAAGCCCTGGAAAATACCGCAGACATTGCTGACAAAGTAGAGGATTATGACATGAATCATGCTCCCTTGATGCCTGATTTCCCTCTGCCTGAAGAATTTACAAATCCTGATGAATACCTGAGGTATTTAAGTTATAAAGGAGTTGAGAAAAGATACAAGGAACTTACTAAGGAGATTAAGGAAAGAATAGATTTCGAGTTGTCAGTGATCAGGAAAATGGGATATCCGGGGTATTTCCTTATCGTACATGACTTCTTAAATGCAGCCCGTGATATGGGAGTATCTGTTGGGCCGGGAAGAGGTTCAGCTGCAGGATCTGTTGTAGCCTACTGTCTCAAAATTACTGAAATTGATCCTCTCAAATATGGTTTGCTTTTTGAAAGGTTTTTGAATCCTGACCGGATCAGCTTACCCGACATAGATATTGATTTTGATGAAGATGGCAGGGAAGATGTTATTAATTGGGTAGTAAATAAATACGGAAAAGAAAAAGTAGCCCAAATAATAACTTTTGGATCTATGGCTGTAAAGATGGCTATACGGGATGTTGCAAGAGTGCAAAAATTGCCTTTACCCGAGGCGGATCGCCTGGCCAAATTAGTTCCTGAAAAGCCAGGAATGACTTTTACAGCAGCTTATAAAGAGTCAAAAGAACTACGTGATGCAAAAAATTCAGACAATCCTCTTATTGTTCAAACTCTCAAATATGCTGAGATTCTGGAAGGGTCTGTCCGGCACACCGGACTGCATGCCTGTGGAATAATTATAGGTAAAGAAGATCTGATAGATCATATCCCCCTATGTCATTCAAAAGATTCTAAGCTTTTAGTTACCCAATTTGACGGAGATTATGTGGAAGGTGTTGGTATGTTGAAGATGGATTTTCTGGGGCTCAAAACCCTTTCAATAATCAGAGATGCCGTTGAAAATGTCAAAGAATCAAAAGGAGTGGACCTGGATATTGATACCATTCCTCTTGATGACCCCAGGACCTATGAACTATACAGCAAAGGAGAAACTGTAGGTTTATTTCAATTTGAATCAGACGGAATGCGCAAGCATTTGAAAGCCCTTCAACCAAACCGGTTTGAAGATCTGATTGCAATGAATGCTCTTTATCGTCCGGGGCCTATGGAATATATTCCAAAATTTATCGACAGGAAACATGGGAAATCTAAAATCCAGTATGACCTGCCGGTAATGGAAAAATACCTGAAGGAAACCTATGGGGTTACAGTTTATCAGGAACAAGTTATGCTTTTATCCATGGCTATGGCAGGATTTTCCAGGGGTGAAGCCGATAAGCTAAGAAAAGCCATGGGGAAAAAGCAGAAGGGGGTAATGGATGCCTTGAAAGAAAAGTTCCTGAATGGCTGTTTGGAAAACAATATTGATCGAAAAATTGCCGAACAGGTGTGGCATGACTGGGAAGAATTTGCAAAATATGCCTTCAACAAGTCCCACTCCACCTGTTATGCTTATGTATCCTACCGGGAAGGATATCTAAAAGCACATTACCCCAATGAATATATGGCTGCTGTATTAAGCAGGAATATCAAAGACCTGAAAAAGATTACCACCTATATGGACGAATGCAACAGGATGGGGATATCAGTTTTAGGGCCTGATATAAATGAAAGTAATATTAAATTTACTGTTAATAAAGATGGCAATATCCGGTTTGGTCTGGGGGCTATAAAAGGAGTTGGTAAAAATGCCGCAAAGTTTATTCTGGAAAACCGAAAAGAAAACGGTGCATATAAGAATATTTTTGATCTTGCTGAAAGAGTTGACCTTTCTGCTGTTAATAAAAAAAGCCTGGAGGCTTGTGCTATAGCAGGTGCATTTGATTGTTTCAAAGATATTAGCAGAGAACAGTTTTTTGCTGCAGATAACAAAGGAAATAGCTTTATTGAAAACCTTATTAAATATGGAAACCGGGTTAGCCAGGAACAGAACACTTCCCAACAATCCTTATTTGGAGGAACTGAAGAACAAGAATTTGCTACTCCCCAAATTCCTGATGCACCTTCCTGGCCAAAGCTGGAAAGATTAAAAAAAGAAAAAGAATTGGTTGGTATTTACATCTCTGCTCATCCACTTGATGATTATAAGTTTGAAATCAAATCATTGTCCAATATTGAGCTTTCAGAAATTGACGATCTTAAAAAATTGAATGGTCGCGATCTTTCTTTTGCGGGAATTGTTTCTGATTTTAAAACCGGAACCTCGAAACATGGAAAACCATATGGTTTCTTAACCATTCAGGATTTAAGAGGATCATTCCGGATTGCCCTGTTCAATTCTGATTACCTTAATTATAGTAAATACTTCCAGAATGATTTGTCCTTGCTTGTTCGTGGAAAGGTGCAGGCATCCTATTATCGTGATGGAGAATATGAATTTAAAGTCAAATCAATACACCTGCTTGCAGAAGCCAAAGATCAATTAATTGAGTCAATAGTATTAAACATTCCTGTTAATGAAATAGAACCAAATTTTATAAATGATCTTGATAAAGTTTCTTCTGCTAAAGGAAATGTTTTATTCAAATTTAATATCTTTGATTCAGAAGAAAAAGTTCAGGTAAGCCTGTTTGCACGGAAAAAACGAATAAAATTATCCGGCAAATTACTTGAGTTTATTGAAAACCGCCCCGGTATGGAAATTACACTTAAATAAATTTTTTACTAACTAATAATAATTTTGAATATGACCGTAGAAGCTACCGATACAAATTTTGAAGAACTGGTACTGAAATCCGATAAACCTGTTATTGTTGATTTTTGGGCGGAATGGTGTGGCCCTTGCAGAATGGTTGGCCCTCTTTTAAGTGAGATTGCTGATGATTATGGGGATAAAGCTGTAGTGGCTAAATTAGATGTTGACAGTAATCCAAATGTGACAATGAAATACGGCATCCGGAATATTCCAACGGTTCTTTTTTTTAAGGATGGTGAAGTTGTTGACAAGCAAGTTGGGGCCGTTCCTAAAGGGCATTTTTCTTCAAAACTCGATGCGCTTCTGTAAGTCTTTTGTTTAGATATTCAGGCATAGGACTACCTATGCCTTTTTTGTTTATAATCTATTTTCTTATTCATTAAGTATAACAAGTATGATCTCAAAAGTATCGGTTTTCTGTTCATCAAGTAGTCTTGCAGGAGAAGTCTATAGGGATGCCGTCAGAGATCTTGCAACGCTACTGGTTGAAAACAATATACTAGTACAATACGGAGGAGGCGATGTTGGCCTAATGGGACACCTGGCTGATACTGTAATGGAAAATTCGGGGAAAATTCGGGGAATTATCCCTGAATTTATGGTGAAAGAAGGCTGGAGGCATCATGGAGTTGAGGATATGGACATTGTGGAGACCATGGCTGAACGCAAAAGAATAATAATGACTGATACCGATGGTATTATTGCCATGGCTGGCGGGTTTGGAACCCTTGAGGAGCTTTCTGAAGCAATAACTTTAAAGCAACTCGGTCTGATAAATATTCCTATCATTATTCTAAACACCAATGGGTTTTATGATGAAATGTTCAATTTTTTCAGAAGAATGAGTTCTGAAAAATTAATCCGGGAGGAACATCATAAAATATGGAAAGAGGTAAAATTGCCCGGGGAGGTAATTACTCAACTCTTCAATACTCCAAAATGGGATTCAAGTAAAGCAAGAAAAAGAGCTGCTATTTAGCAGGGATATCTATCATTCTGCCAATCGCAATATGTTTATAAACTTGATTCCCGGTTCCCGAACTCCAACGATAATAGCTATTTTCACCAATGTGAAACCACATAGCACCTATTCCAACACCAGAGTATTTTATAACACCACCATCAAAATGAAGTCTTGCAATGTAATCGTAATCCTCTGAATAAATTCCTTCATTATTACGGGTATCATCAAAATGACCACTATTTGCAGCATCATTTACAATAAGGCTGAAATCAATAGGACTGTATTCTGATAGTGCTGGATATGAACAGATGATCATCACATGACCTGTTGTGCTTCCTTCCTCCTCATGGATATAGGATATAATATCACCCGGGCGCACATCTTCAAGATTGTTAATACGAATCCAGCAGTTATTTCCATTGCTTTCAGAAGGCAGGGTGACAAAATGATTATAATAATCTTTTGCCAGAGAAGTAAGGCCGCTTTTACTGCTTTTTGGAAATTCATCATAATGTGTAAGGGAAACTTCCTTAAGTATGGTTTCTACATATTTTGAACAATCTACAATAAGGTAACCACCCTCCACGTCAGTTATATAATTGTTCAGTGTATAGTCTGTAGTATGCAGCAAACTCATCACCCTGTCAACTTCGGTAATTACTTTTCCTCCCCAAATATTATCTTCTTCGATAAGCTCAAGTAATTTATTTCCCTGGGACTCAATGGGATCATCAATAGGTGCAACTTTTGATTTTTCACAAGCCGAAAAGAAGAAGACTGAACTTGCAAATACAAACAATATTATTATATGCCTGAAACTTATCATTATGCAGTGATATTCAGCTACAAAGGTACTACAATTCCAGTAATCTTATACTAAAACCATTCTTTCAATCTTGAATAAAGAAACCTCCGGTTTATTTTAAGATATTCAGCTGTTTTCGATTGATTATAATCAAATTTTGTAAGAGCCTCATTAATGATCTTTTTTTCCACGGAAGTTATTACCTCCTTTAAAGACATACCCTCATCAATCATTCCTATATAATTAATCTTGTCCAAATCATCATTAGCCGATGCAGGTAACTGGTCGATATTTAGCATTTCGCTTGTCGCAGTAACTATAGCACTATGAATAGTATTTTCCAGTTCCCTTACGTTGCCCGGCCAATTATACTTTTTCAGCTTACTGATAATTTGTGGAGACACAACCATCTTCTTATCATTTCTATATTTCTGCACAAAATGTTGTACAAGAAGGGTCATATCGGAAGACCTTTCTCTAAGCGGAGGTACATTTATACATACCACATTCAACCTATAGAACAAGTCCTCTCTGAAATTCCCGGCTTCCACTTCAGCTTTAATATCCTTATTCGATGATGCCAAAATCCGAACATTAACATCAACATATTTATCTCCTCCTACTCTGAAAAAAGGTTGTTTCTGCAAAACCCTGAGCAACTTTACTTGAAGTGGGGGTGGCATACTGTTGATCTCATCGAGATATACCGTACCCCCATCAGCTATTTCAAAAAGTCCTTTACGCTGTGCAAAAGCTCCGGTGAAAGCCCCTTTTTCATGACCAAATATTTCACTTTCCAGTAAAGATTCTGAAAGAGCACCGCAATTAATCTTTACATATGGTTTGTCATGAAAACAGGAATGACGTTGGATAGCATCAGCAACTAGCTCTTTACCGGTTCCACTCTCTCCCTGGATCAATATAGTGGCATCTGTAGCAGCCAGTCTGCCTATAAGTTTATAGATTTCCTGCATTTTCGGACTTTTCCCAATTATGTTGTTTCCCGGCATAAGGGTTCCGGAACTATCAACAAGAGTTCTGAGTTGCTTAAGCTCTGTTAACAGACTACCATACTGGAAAGCCCGTTCCACAATTAGCAAGAATTCATCCAATTCAAAGGGTTTCTCAATATAATCGAAGGCCCCGAGTTTCATAGCTCTCATGGCTCGCTCGCTGGTTCCAAAAGCGGTAAAAACAATTACCTGAACATCTTTGTTAATACGTTTTATTTTTCCCAGGACATCAAGACCATTCATATCCGGCATATTAATATCCAGAATAACAAGACCCGGACACTTCTCTGAAAAGCATCTAATAGCGGATGCTCCACCTTCAGCTAACATTATTGAATAACCTAAAGGCGAAAGTAAATCACTTATATTACGCCTGATTGATGATTCATCATCAACTACCAATATGATTTTTTCATCAACATCCATTAAAGCTTGTTTTAGTTAGATATAGGTAAAGTAATAATGCATTTTGTTCCTTTTTCCTTATTTTTCTGAAAGGATATACTCCCACCATGGGCTGCTATAATCTCATGAGAAATTGATAAGCCAAGACCAGTTCCCGTTTCTTTTGAAGTAAAAAACGGATCAAAAATATTTTTCAAAATATCATCCGGGATTCCTTTACCACTATCTGAGATCTCAATAGTTATCACTGACTCTTTTTCTTTGAAATCTGTTTCAATCAATATTTCCCCCCTGGCATCAATCGATTCAACTGAATTCGTAATAATATTTATTAATACCTGTTTCAGGGAATTGGTATCTGCATTAACCAGGGGCAGATCTTCTATTAACTTCTTTTTTATCTTGATCTCCTTACCGGAATTTTCATAATTGATAAGGCTTATTATTTCTTCTATTGCCTGGTCAATACTTATTGGTTTGAGATTTTTATAGATAGGTCTGGAGAATACTACCAAACGTTTTACCAGACCCGATAATCGATTAATTTCATCTATAACCAAATTGAATGAATCTGGATCGATTTTTTCCTGAAGCTTTGGCTTGGCCGCTGCTTCCTTTTGCCACATTTGCACTCGCATCTTAATGATGGAAAGAGGGGTTTTAACTTCATGAGCAACAGCCGCTATCATATTCCCCAGAGATGCAAGTTTTTCTTTTTGCTGTAGTTCTCTTTCCAGTTCCTGCCTTTGCTTATACTCTTTTTCGATAAGGTCAAGCATAATGTTAATACTGGCCGGAATAAACCCAAACAAACCTCCTCTTCGCTTCAATCTGTAGCCTGGATCTTTCGTAGTATCTTTGAGTTCGATACGAATATTCTTAATTCCGTTACGCAGAAAGATACTAAACATGGCCATACTTACAAATCCTACAAGAAAAATAATAGTAAGAAAATTTATTACTTTTTTCAATCTTGTAAGGGGTAATTCACGTTCAATATGTATCCTGACCCAAACCGATCCCACTACCTGTTCCTCATATTTAAAGGGATGAGTGGCCAAAGGGAATATAGCCGGATCGAAAGCATGTATATCTACGATTGATATGTTTTTTTCAATGGATTCAATAGCTTGATTTTTAATTATATTATACGATCGGGGAGGAGGACCATAAACCGGAATTGGAGGGTCGGAAGTAGGAAATGCATATCCTATAAAATCGTTAAGCTTTTTTATATAAAATCCACCTTCCAGCCCTTTAATTTCAATCATATGTCTCTTTATCAATTCTGCCAGGGAGTCCTCAATTTTCAGAGAAGATGCTATTGAAATAGTAGAACCATCCAGTAGTTCAGAAAGCTGTTGTTGAATGGTATCATTATCTTCAAGTTCTGCAGTAATATAATATGCATATTCCTCACAAATGCTTTTTCGCCCTTCAATAAGATTCTTTTCCCATTTTTCAAAGAAGTAGAAATTAACAGCGATGATTGCTATAATAGAAATCACTGCTATCAGCCCAATATATAGGATCTTTCTATATTCCTTCGATAATTTCATTTCCATAGAACAATTAAAACCGGCTCTGATTTGCCTGTAATTTAAAAAAGATCTTTATCAATTACATAATTATTCAAAGCTTCTGCCAGTTCAGGAGAATTTTCTTTAAAAACATTATATATTGGTTCCTTGTTCTTTAAAACTACTTTTGAATATACCGACTGGCTTATTATTGTTTCCTTATATCTGTTTTTATTTTTTTCGGGCATCAGTACATTACCCATAATAGTATTCGGATTTAAAATTTCTTCAAGATCAATTTCTGCATAATCGAAAGCCAGTTGCCATAATTTTTCTGAATAGCCAAAATGGCTACAGTTTAAGCTTAAATATAAAGATTCAACATCTTCGGGTAATTGAGATAATGCTTCTTCAATATAAACCGTGATAAGCATTTCGGTGTCTTCTCCATCAGGATTTCGTTCTATATAGGATTGTAGTTCAGGACATGCCTGGGTAATGATCCTCTCTTCTGAAAAGCCTCTTTTGAGCAGAGCCTTTCTATGACTATCTTCAGAAATAGTAGTTATAGTACCGGTAATGATCACTGCCGATTTTTCATTCTGTGAAAGACGATCGGAGATTAATATCACACCTGATTCAACAATCCCAATAACTGGCGTGTTAGATTCCTTCACAAAGTCGGTTTCTCTATAGATAACAGAAAGGGTATTGCACCCAATCAATATGACGTCAGGATGAAATTTATTTTCAATACCACTTAAAACCGAACTAAACACATGTATTTTTTCCTCTCTTGAATTCAGTGAATTATAACCATAATTAGCATTAAACAATGCATTCACAAAAATCAGACTTACCCGTTTATAGTATCCTGATCCTGCAATTTTTTTTGCAATATCATCTAAAACTGCCAGGCCTCCAAGACCCGAATCCGTGATTACAACAGTAATCTCCTCTTTATCAAATATTGAGTTATATGGTTCTTCTCCCCTGGCACACCCATTTATAAGGGAGAATAGAAAACAACTTAAAAAAAATACTCTGAAGCTTGATACCATTGTATTTAAAACTTAAATGGTTAATAATAATAAGCTGTGAACAAGAATGTCCACAGCTTATTAAGAAACCAGAATCTGCAATTTACTTAATGATAAGCTTTTGGGTACTTATCTGATCTTTTGAATTCTGCATTTTCACGAAGTACAAACCTTTCGATCCACTATTGAGATTTACAGGAATCAAAGTTTTGTTATCCAGATTCTCAAGTTTTTCTATAACACGACCTGTAATATCAATTATGTGTACTTCTGTTATGTTTTCATCTTTCACTTCAATTACAAAGCTTCCGTTTGATGGATTTGGATAAAGTAATACATCAAATTCAAACTTTGCTTTGAATTGTCCAATTCCAGATATGCTTCCATATTCGTAAGCACCAATATCTATCTCTGTTCCTCTGTCCAGACCTCTAATATCTGTAGTTGGTACATCTTCCTCAGTATTTGTTCCCTCTGCAATTAAAATGGAAGCAGATACAAGATTCCAGTCGCTGGCAGGATCATAACCCTGGTATCCTGGTGATCCGCTAATATTAACAAAACCCAGGTCGGTATAAATATCATTTACAGGTCCGACATATAGCATTTCGGTGGCCGTACATGATGAAATACTTAAAGTATCCAGAGCACAATTCATTATCGTAGCATAAGCACCAGCATTTGCCATATTACTTGTATTGCTGATATCGTAAGCACGCACGTCACTACCATCCTGATTTCTCCAGAATACACAATTAACAATTTTGGGTTCTGTATTCATATACGGAGAAGAAGAGCCCTGATAGTTCCTGATAGCAGGTCCATACGTTCCGCCTCCACCCGGGTCATTATCCGGAAGAGCATTAAAAACAAATGTACAGTTATAAAACTCGGGAGAGCACTCAAAATTCCTGATGGCTCCTCCTTCATCGTTAGCCCAGTTATTTGCAAACACACAATTTATGAATTTGGCACGAGTACCTGAAGCATTGTATATGGCACCGCCATCATCATTTGCATATCCCTTAATAAAATAACAATTTTTAACCATCGGACTGGAAACTTCATCGCCGCTTCTGTACATATACATCGCAGGACCATCGTCGCAATAATTATCAAAGAAAGTACAATTCAACACATTTGGGGAAGATGCCCTGAGTTTCATGCCTGCACCATTACTGCCACTTACATCCGAGAATCCTCCGGTAATGGTAAATCCATCGATTGTAGTGGCTGATGATAAATACTCCCCAAAAATTACCCTGCTACCATTTCCCCCGGTAAGAAATCCATTGCCATCAAGATCCGCACTGAGTTTTGTTTCATTTGACTGTCCCATTCTGAAAGCAGACCTCTGGTCTTTTGAGCTTTCTGTACCTGCAAAACCGCCATATAGGCTAACACCGTCAACAAGAGTAAATGAAGAATCAACTAATTCACCTGGTGTCAGGTATGTACCTGCCGCAACCCATACTTCATCGCCAAAGCTGCCGGCCAGGAGGGCATCCTGGATGCTACCCCTGGCATTTGCCCATGATGATCCGTCACCAGTTCCTCCTGGTTTAACATAGCTTATGCTTGCTATTATCTCAGTGAAAGAAACCTCAATGGTGGTATTGGCAGTAATTAAGGACAATGTATAAGTATAGGCTCCCCCACTAATTGAAACAAGGTCGCCACTGGCATCTGTTGAATTCACAGTAAATGTTTCAATCTTATAACCTATATCAGGACTAATTGTATATACAGTTACATCAAATTCTGTAACTAAAGAATCGCCGGAAGGATCAATGCTGCCATTTGCTCCGGCTGTTGCAGTTACAGTATACTCGGGAGCTACTAATACAAATGTAACCTCAACTATCCCGTTGGCAGCTACAGCTGTAGCCGTATAGGTAAAAGTATCATTACCATTATCAACCAGCGAACCCATTATATCTGTACTATTATAAGTTGCAGTAGTGATCTCATAACCAGACGCTGGAGCAAGTATAAATGGCAGGTCATTACCCGCTGCAACATATCCTTTTTCAGGGCTGACAGATCCATCTCCAATGACCACTGCATCAATTATATAATCCCAGGCTGCAGCTCCGTATTCATAGGCCCCAATATCAGGATTTGCATCCCTTAATCCATAATTAATATCAAGGACAGGAGCTCCTTCTGCAATACCTGCATCAATCAATACTGATGTGCCCTGTATATCCCAGTCGGCTGCCGCATCATATCCGTCTTTCCCTGCGGTACCAGCTGTATTTACGAACAGTGGATCGGTTGAACTGATATCGACTATTCCTGTTGCGGTTGTACCTGTAGCAGTGTAAGTTCCCTGAAAGGCACAATTTGTAAGGGTTGCCGTAGCATCTGTGGTAAGTGTAAGATCTTCATTAAGCACTCCCGCTTCCAGGTTGTCCCAGAAAACACAGTTTATCAATGTCGGTGAGGATAAAGCATTATTGGCATCAAAAGCCGAACCATCTCCATCGGTCAGTGTATTCCTGGTAAATGTACAATTAATAAGGGTCGGAGATGATTTATATGTTCTAAATGCACCGGCATCTGTATCTGCAGAGTTATTCTCAAAAACACAATTTGTAAAAACTGCATTACAGCCTGTGGCAGTATATGCAGCTCCCCCTTTATCATCTGCGAAATTAGCAGTAAAAAAACAACTATTGACATCAGGAGTTGCAGCACCATACAGATACAATCCTGCCCCGTTGTCATCACAATAATTATAAGCAAATGTACAATTAGAGATGTTCATATCTCCCCCGTTAAGACGTAAACCTCCTCCATCAGAGCCGGAATCATCTGCATATCCATCCCTGATAGTAAGCCCATCCAGTGTGGTAGCTGAAGTAATGTCTTCACCATACATAACTCTTGTAGCATTGGCAGCATCATTAATGCCATTTTTATCAATATCACCACTAAGAATGGTTTCGTTTGCTCCTCCCATCCTAAAATCAGTACGTTGAATGGGGCTTGTTTCAGTACCTGCAAAACCACCATATAAACTTACTCCTTCCTTAAGGACAAACAGAGTGTCTCCAGGAACATAATATGTGCCAGCATGGATCCATATTTCAGACCCGGCTGAAGCAGATTCAATTGCATCCTGAATACTTCCTGTGGTAGTAGCCCACGAGCTGCCATCCCCACTGCCCCCATCAGAAACATAAATTATGGTCTGGGCATTTGCCAGACCCACAGTTGCAATAAATAGCAAAACTGCGATAAACTTCATTTTGTAAAGATTTTCCATAATAGTTATATTTAGTTAATTGAAGGATTATTGAATTAGCAGTACAAATTACCTAAAGCAAATTTAATTATTAAATAATAATAATTCACTTCAGATTCACTATAGTTCCAAAAAAATAACATACTTTATTATACTATAATCATACCAGAAATTATTATTCTGGATCATGTAATCAACCTTGCCAGCCATTATACTTAACAAACAGTTAATTTAAGAATCAGGTACAATCCCAGGCATGATCAGATATAAGATATATGAAGCTTCCTCTTTGAAATGATTTAAAAATCCCCTTGCTTATTTGAATACACTCTAAATAAAATGGGGAGGAATAACTGCTGAAACCAGAGAAAAGTGTGAAAAAACTGCACGCTGACTGTGTTGAATTATCACAAAAAGATGCGACTAAACTAATAAGCAGCTTATCTTTTAAAAAATACACTTGCATTTGTGGATGGAACATATTTTTTACATAAGTTTATAACAGGATGATAGAAACCTGGCATTTTAATTCTTTAAAACTCCAGAAGATTTCTATTCTTTTTTCGCTACAATTTTTTATTGATTTTTCAATAATTCCAGGTCAATTATTGAAACTATTAAACTAATACATATGAAAAACACTTGTAACATGAAATTCAGGGCGACAGCAATGCTACTATTGTTTTATGTGCTGTGTATTCCAGCTTTTCAAGGATTTGGTAATTCCTCGTACCTAAATGATTCTAAACTTAAGTACCAGCAAGTAGCACTTACCGGAACAGTTACTGATGAAGATGGTCAAACTCTCATCGGAGTAACAATTGTAATTAAAGCCAATCCTTCCATTGGCGTAACCACCGATGTTGACGGGAATTTTTCAATACAGGTAAACACTGGTGATATCCTGGTTTTCTCCTTTGTTGGAATGAAAACCCAGGAAGTTCTAATTACCGATCAGCAGAAGTTATCTATAATACTATTGACTGATGCTACAAAACTATCAGAGGTTATTGTTGTTGCCTATGGTGTTACTAAAAGAGAAAGCTTTACCGGATCGGCCAGTGTTGTAAGTGCTGATAAAATAGAAAGCAGACCGGTTTCTTCCTTTACAGCTGCTCTTGCAGCAAATACTACAGGAGTAGTAATTAACACTTCCGGCCAGCCTGGTGATGCCGAAGTAGTACGAATAAGGGGGACAGGTTCAGTCAATGCTTCTAACTCACCTCTATATGTCATTGATGGAGTAGCTGTGAACATGAGCGACCTTACCCAATTCAGCGCGGTAGATGCTAACCCAATGGCAACTATTAACCCAAGTGATATATCATCGATAACCGTTCTAAAAGATGCCGCCGCATCTTCTCTGTATGGTTCACGTGCAGCAAATGGAGTGATACTAATAACAACCAAACAAGGGAAAGAGGGCAAAACAAAATTTAATCTTGACGTACAACTGGGTGTGGCAAACGGACTCTATACCAAGCCTATGGCTAATAAAGATGAATTTGCTGAACTTTGGGTTACAGGCGAACTACACAGGATAATGGGTATTGACGCAATTTTCACAGGTTTGAGCCCAATTGAGTATATAAAGAATACTTATGATAATGAAAATACTTATAACTTTTATCTCAACAGAGCCAGAAATAATTTCAATTCTACCTTTGCTATAGACGGAACTGAATATGATTTCTGGGGTGATGGTTATGATGAGTATCCTAACACCGACTGGTACGATGTAGTTTCCAGGCCTGGGGGGACTCAAAAAATTAATCTTTCGGCATCCGGAGGTCAGAATGGATTGACCTTTTTCACATCAGGCGAATATTTTAAGCAAACTGGAACCATTATTGGTTCTGACCTTACCCGTTTTTCAGGCCGGCTGAATATTACTGCCAAAACAAATAAATTTGTCTGGTTCGGTGTGAATATGTCCATGTCATACTACAATCAAAACGGACCACTGCAAGGCAACTTATATGCAAACCCCTTACGCGCAGCAGCAAATATTCCGCCTGTGGTCCCGGTTTACATAGATGGAGAACCAAACCTCTCCCTGCCCGGAGATATACTGAATAATTATAACCCTGTAGCTATAATGGATATGAATATTTATAATTCATATAGTTATCGAACTCTGGGAACTGCATGGGTACAACTAAACTTAACTGAAGACCTGTTTCTTAAGTCAACTTTCGGATATGATAACCGGCCTAATTACGAAACAAGATGGGAGAACAAAGATATTGGAACAGGAGCCGGGTATGATGGCAGACGTCAGGATATAGAGACTCTCAGACGCAGACTGACTTCCTCTACTATTCTCAACTATGACAAAAGTTTTAATGAAAAGCATAATTTTTCTGCCCTGGCCGGCTGGGAAGCTGAATGGACACATACAAATGTGCTTGGAGGAGTTTCAACCGGATACGTAACTAACCTTACTCCCATTTTGAGTTCCGGGACCATACCTACAGAAGCCATTGGAAGATCTTATGATGATGCTCTGCTTTCAGCTTTGTCCAGGATAAACTATAACTACAAAAACAAATATTACGCACAGGTAAGTTATCGGGCCGATGCCTCCTCCAGATTTGGTCCCGATACTCGTTGGGGCCACTTTTATTCTGTTTCTGGTTCATGGAGGCTTTCTGAAGAAGCATTTATGAATTTCAAATGGCTTGATGATGCAAAAATACGTGCCAGTTATGGAATAAATGGAACCCTGCCAGGCGGACTCTATGATTATCTTGGCAACTACACTCTTGGATTTGATTATTTCAATATGTCAGGGGCTCGTGTTACAAATGTGGCTAATATGGGATTGAGCTGGGAACAAAGTGATAATGTAAACCTGGGTTTTGAAATAAAAGTTTTTGATGGCAGAATATTTGCAAGTGCTGAATACTATAGTCGTCACGCCAAAGATCTGTTATTTGACCGTCAGATTTCCAGAACCACGGGATTTACTAACGCAACTGTAAATATGGGAGCCATGAAAAACTACGGGTTTGAATATACACTTGATGCTTATGTGCTACGCTTAAGTAACTTGTCATGGAACCTGGTACTAAATATTTCAACACTTACGAATGAAATTACTGAACTCCCAAATGACAATGTTGGGGCAACCAATATTGACAGGGTTGGATATGCTGAAGGATCATTATACCTGCCTGAATATGCAGGTGTTGACACTGAAACCGGATCTCCCATGTGGTACCATATTGATGAAACATCAGGTGAAAAAACCATTACGCTTGAATATAGTGAAGCAACCCGGCAAATTATAGGAACCCGTGAGCCAAAATATTATGGCGGTCTTTCTTCATATTTGAGGTACAAGAATTTTGACCTGGATATACTATTGTCATATGCATGGGATTTCTACACTCTGGATTATTGCTCAAGCAGATACACCCAAACAGATGGCGGACAGTCGTATCTCAATGCGGAAACCTCTCAATTAGATAGCTGGACTCCGGTAAATACTTCCTCCAGTAATCCAATACGATGGAACGGAACCACTAATGGAAGCCAGTTTTCAACCCGCCAGGCATACAATGGTGCATATTTCAAAATGAAAAATATTAAGCTTAGTTATCAGATACCTTCAAACCTGGTAAGTAAAGTAAGAATTTCAGCATGCAAACTTTATGTGCAAGCTGAAAACCTCATTGTACTGACAGAAATGCCAAACTTCGATCCTGAAATTAGAGTTAATGGTTATCGCTATGTTTATGACTTCCCCCCACCTCAAATTTTCAGTTTTGGAATAAATCTTAGTTTCTAAAAAATTAATCGATAAGATGATGAAAACTATAAATAAAAAAATAAATGCCGGGATCCTTGCTTTTCTCCTGCTAATTTCATCAGGCTGCGAGGACTTTCTGGATAGGTATCCAGATAACGCTCTCACTGCTGAACAGTTATTTTCAGATATAGAATATGCACAAACAACAATAACAGCCCTGTACGACTTGCTTTCTGAAACCTATCTTCTTGGTAGAAATGTTCCTCTTCGGGGATCATTAAAAGGGGCTGACTTCTTTCATTTTGTTGAAAATCCAGATAAGCGTTTCGACCGGGAATATAAATATGCTGAAATATCATCCAGCGCAGGATACGCAGGTTATTTATGGAATTATTGTTATAAAACAATCGCCAACTGTAACAGTATCGTTTCAATTATTCCTGAACTAGATGGTACGACAGAATTCAAAAACAATATGCTTGCACAGGCAATGACGATTAAAGCAATCTCTTACCTGGAATTATTAAGGGCTTTTTCATATCCACCATGGATGGCGGAAGATGATGAGTTGTACAGCATGGGTGTTCCCTTGCTGAAAAATGCAAGTGATCATTCGAACGCTATTGAAAATCCGCCAGGAAGAAAAAGTCTTGGGAATTGCTATGACTATGTAATCGAATTACTTGAAGAATCACTCCTCTTAATTGATAACAATACCGATAAACAATTTCTTACCAAACAAGCTATTCAGGGCATTTTGGCTAATGTATATTTATACAATGAGGAATGGCAGCTTGCTCTTGATGCTGCAATAAATGCTGAATCCCTGGGAGGAAACATGATTGGCAAATCGCAATTTATCAATAACATGACTCAAAGATTCAATAGTGAAGCCGTTTTTGAAATTTATTACGATCTCAATGATAACCCTGGTACCAGTTGCATTGCTTATTATGCTGTAAAATCGGTAAATTCGCAAGGTCGTATTGATGCAAACTCAGTTGGTTATGGCGATTATGGTGCATCAAATACCTTTATCAACCTTTTCGTACCTGAAGATATCAGAAATGAACTGTTTAAAGAAGACAAAACCAGTTCTTCATCCACTCAGCCAGGAGAGCCAGGCTATTCTGCACGAGCTTATCATAAGTATATGGGTATTGAATCAGCCCTGGTCCATGAAGTAGCCTATTTACGTTTACCAGAAATTATTTTGGTAGCTGCAGAAGCTTATTCTGAACTAGCAAATGATGTCAAGGCCCTGGAATACCTGAATAAAGTTTACGTAGCACGCACCGGGATAACACTTACCGGGATAACCGGTCAGGATTTGAAAAATGAAATTTTTAATGAAAGAAGAAGAGAGCTGGCACTCGAAGGTCATGAATTATATGACTATTTGAGAAAAGGCAAATCATTTACACGTGATTTTTCACATCCCTCCCCCTTAACGATTGATCCTGTTAGCGGACGTAATGATGAACTTTTTCACAAGGTAGTTTATCCGATTCCCCAACCAGAAATGGATGCAAACCCAAATCTGAGAGATGCACAAAATCCGGGATATGCCCCGTACCAGGGAGGACTATAGGGTATTAAACAATTAATGAATATTATCTGTTGAAATTACTTCAGGATAATCTTCTTCGTATTTATGCCTTTCTTGTCCTTAATCCATACAAAATAGAGACCAGGTAATTGCTGATCCAAATTGATTTCTGTTATATCTTTAGTAGAATACCCCTGGTAAATACGTTTACCACTGGCATTGAATATGGAAATATAAAACGGACTGAATGCTTGAATATTCAGAAAGCCTTCAGACGGATTTGGATATACAAGCACGTTCCCCTCTCCTTTTGTAACCAGACTACCGGAAGAAGTCGTATTTTCAGGAAAGGTATTTGAGAGGGCTTCATACATTTTAAGCCAACCTATGAAATCATTCCTGAGTTTTGACTTTTCCTGCTCAATATGTATAAACCTTCAACTACAATTAATTGCATTCTGGGTACAAGGGAAAATACTGTTATTGATGAACCTACCCTGAACGTTCGTAAAAGCTATCAGTCTCGACCAGCCGAGATCAATATGGGCAATTTTGAAGCTTAAAGAATTATCTACTTTGTAAAGTTCATTCTTCAGGATGGAAATATAATCAGGATCAGTAGTTATCCTGGTTCCATTACTCATAATTACATAGGGATCTCCAGTGCCTTTAGCAAATCCATGAAGCTGAACAAAAAAAGTATTATCAAGCTCATTATAAAGAACTTCTGTAGTTTTCTGAAAAATCGATACCAGGTTATGTGGGTTATCTGAAACCCTGTAGGCAGTTGAACTACTACTACTACATGCTGAAGTAGTACCGGAACATGCTGAATAGCTGCTGTGATTACAACGGTGAGTGCCACTAATAAAAAATGCCTTTGCCCCCAATCTCTTGAAACAGAATATCCCTTGTTTTCCTGTATTTAAGTCATAAACCGGATGAGGAGACTGAATCACAAGCTGACTTCGGAGAGGATACCGATTAATAATAAAGGTACCCCAATAATGCAGCCTGTTACTTTTTTCTTCCAGAACATAATAAAAAGCATGAGGTGAAACACTATTATCCTCAAATTCTATAATCTGATAATTTACCAAATCTGCTTTTTGACGTGCAAGGGACAAATCATCATTTAAAAGATATGTCATTAATTCCTGCCAGGTATCCAGATCACTGGTTCCAGGTATTGAATAATCATTCCCACTGTTTCCCGGTAAATTATCGATATATGAATTTATATGTAATTCAATATCTCCGGTTAATGTTTGACTAAATAAACCAGTTAATACAAATTGAGTGAAAAGAGCACTGATCAATATTATCTTCTTCATAAGTTTATGTCTTTTTAATAATAAACTAAATGCTGTGG
>JAUVKW010000038.1 GCA_030596025.1 Bacteroidota bacterium
ATCCCAATTAGTCAGGTTATTATTACTTTGATTTTTTCTCATAATATTCTTGTTTTAGCAGTTCAGCTTTTCTTATCTCTTTTCTCGGTGTCTTTTGTGATTTCTTTTGAAATCCACTCAACAAAATCACCAAGTTACCCTTATCGAAGAAACAAAATATCCGATAAATATTGTTTCCCACTTGAACTCTAATCTCAAAGAGTCCATCTGTTCCTGTCAAATGGTCAAAATACTTTCTGGGTACAACTCTTAATCCTCGTACTAATCCAATTACCCAATCAATTTTATCTTGAACATTCTTTGTTTGCGCATAATAAAAATCCCAAAAGTGATTTTCATATACACTAATATTTCGTTTAAAATCCTCCAATTAAGATATATTGTATTCTTAAGCAAAGTTACCTATTCAGACAACCAAATCCAAATTTCTAATCAACTTTTATGTAATGGAATAGGGTTCTCTTGTATTATTGGCAACGATGTAATATAAACAGTATTGTTTATATTTCTCATATATCAAATCAAAAAGGTGTTTATATGCATATGAAATTGGGAGCTAACAACAACTATCTTACTCAATATTAAGATCATCAATTGGATTCTTGAAATTTCTAAAATTCTTTTCTGATACATGCGTGTATCTCTCGGTAGTTTTTGTGCTGGCATGGCCTAACCATTCTTGTATATACCTCAAATCAATGCCGTTCTCAAGATTATGTGTGGCAAAACTGTGCCTAAGTATATGAGGATATACTCGTTTAACAATTTGAGCTCTCCTGGCAGCATTTTTCACATCATTCACAATACTTGTAGCACTATATTGACGTTTATTAAGACCTTCAAATACCCAAATTTCAGGTTTATCATTTTTATAGTATTTTCGTAGTAATTCTAAAGTGGAATTTGCTAATTGTACATATCGGTCTTTCTTTCCTTTTGCTGCTCTTACTTTTATCAACATTCGTTTTGAATCTATATCAGTAAGCTTAAGATTGATGACTTCATTTCGTCTTAAACCACAAGAGTAAATAACTGCTATCAGGCATTTGTGTTTTAGATTCCTTGTCAACTTTATCATGCTTGCAACTTCTTCTTTGCTAAGAATGTCGGGTAACTTATGTTCCTTTATGGGTCGTTCAATCTGGTAAGTTTTTCTCATACCGCCAAGCACCTTTTCATAATAGAACTTAATAGCATTGATGGCCTGGTTTTGAGTGCTTGATGATACCTTTTTTACGCTAACCAGATAATCCTGAAAGCTGCGAATATGCTCTTCTGTTATCTCATCAATTTCAAGATCAGGAAAATGATTGATGAATTCGCCAAAAAAATGTGTATATACTCTAATAGTGTTCTTACTATATCTCTTTCTGATCAATAATTTCATGAACTGTTCCGGGATCTTCCTGACAATTGCTTTTGGTTTCTTAATAGTTTTTTCTTCCTCCTTTATTTTGTTATCAGCTTTACTAAAGAAATCGGTCTTATCAAAACTGGCAATACCTCTGCAAACAGAAAAAATATTTCGCAGGTTTGCAGGTTTGTTTTCAATATACCAACATCTATTTGTGCTACTCCATCTTAAGCCCTCAATTTTCTTTAAATGGCTTATAAGCTCCTTGTTGTAGTCAAAATATAGAGCAATATGGTTACCACCACGGTGTTTTAGGTGCTTTAATGTAATAACAGGCAAAGACATGATTTATTCTTTTAGAATACTTTTTGAAATTACCAGTTTCTGGATCTGGTTGGTGCCTTCATAGATCTGGCAGAGCTTGGCATCACGCATCATTTTTTCTACCCCAAAATCCCAGGTGTATCCATCACCACCCATAGCCTGAACGGCATCTGTGGTTACTTCCATACCAATATCTGAAGCATATAGCTTGGACATAGCAGATAGTTTGTTGAGTTTTCTCTTGTCATGGTCATAGGCCCATGCTGCATACCACGTAAGCATTCTTGCTGTTTCTATTTTTGTGGCCATTTCTGCCAACATGAATCCTATGGCCTGGTTGGCCGCAATAGGCTTACCAAATTGTTTCCTGTTTTTGGTCCAATCCTTTGCAGTTTCATAGGCAGCACGGGCATTCCCAATACTGAGTGCAGCAACACCGGTACGTGTGCGGTCAAAGGTTTTCATGGCAATGATAAATCCATAACCTTCGGCCCCAATCCTGTTTTCTTCGGGAACTTCCACATCGGTAAAAATAATTTCGTTCTGTACAGATGTTTTTTGTCCCATCTTCTTCAACCTTGGCTTTACATCAACCCCTGGAGAGTTAGTTGGTACCATGAAAGCTGTAAGACTCCTGGATCCTTTTTCCGGATCTGTAATAGCAAACACGGTAATATACATTGAGACCTCCGCATTAGTAATAAAACGCTTGTGACCATTTATAATGTATTTGTCTCCTTTTTTAATAGCAGAGGTAGAGATTCCCTGCACATCTGAACCGGCATTTGGTTCAGTAAGGGCGTAAGCTGCAACGCCTTTTTGTTCGTAGATCTCGCCAAAGAACCTTTTTTTCTGTGCCTCGTCAGCAGCAATATACAAGGGTGTTAATGCCAGTGTGTTGGCATCAATACAGATACCCATTCCAACACAACCAGCTCCCAATTCTTCAGACGCCAGGACCCCGTCCAGTAAACTATGACCATGACCTCCGTATTCAGGTGGCATAGGACCATTCATGATTCCCTCGTCATAGGCAGCTTTTACTACTTCCCATGGGAATTCAGCAAGCTCATCATATTTTAAACGATTGGGTATGATATACCGGTTTGAAAAATCCCTGTACTTTTCAATAATTCCGTCCTGTTCTTTTGTTAAGCTAAAGTCTATCATAATTATATAGTTAATGAATTAAAGTGATTTCTTGTCAAAGAAGCTGGTTGCGATGTAATCAGGTCTATGGAAATTTTATTCCAAATATCTTTGCTAGGAAAATTACAAATTTTCGGGCTGAAAAGAAAGTTTTTTTGCTGTATTTCAGGATTGTCTGTGAACTAATTAATAGTGGTCTGACGAGTATGACTAGTGTTTTTTCAAAACACAATCGACTCGGAGAGTCGATCTACAATGCTTGACGCAAAAATTTACTACGTAGTATACTACGTAGTTAATCTGGCTGAATAATTGTGTATATATTTAATATAGAGCGCTATAAATCGCATAACACTTCGTTTTTGTGAAAAATTTATGCCTACAAAAGAAATTGGAGTATTTCTTCTATCTGGCTAACTTCCCTGAACCTGGGATTATCCACTTTAGTATTTTCAAGCTTTTCGTATTGCCAGGTGGTGTGATAGGGGATATGAGTGGCATATCCGCCAATTTGCAATACAGGAAGAATATCAGAGCGTATGGAATTCCCAACCATAAGGAATTCATCCGGATGGATTTCAAGATTTTTCAGCAGCTTCTCATAATCCGGGACTTCTTTATTACTCATAATTTCAATGTGATGAAAATGAGCAGACAGTCCCGATTTATCCAACTTTCTTTCCTGGTCGAGCAAATCTCCCTTGGAAGCCATTATCAGTTTGTATTTTCCGTTTAGTTCCTTTAAAACATATTCTACACCATGAAGCAGCTGAACAGGTTTGTTCAGGAGTGTCTTACCCAGATCAATGATTTCATGAATGACTTCTGGCTTTAGCTTGTAGTTGCTGATGATGAGTGCTGTTTCTATCAGAGATAGCATAAATGCTTTAGCTCCGTACCCATATAAACCCAGATTTTTCATTTCAGCCCGAAATAATTCTTCCGAGCTTTTCTTTTCGGAACCATATTCAAGCATTAGCTTACAAAATTCAGATTCGGCTTCTTTATAGTTTGGCTCATTAACCCAGAGTGTGTCATCTGCGTCAAAGCCAATTACTTTTATTTTGCTGGTCATATGTGGATAAGGTTAATATTGTCAAAGATAAAAGATATCCGCCTGTTGGAAACTATAATTATCAGAGCTGACTGAGTAATTGCTATTTTAAGAGAAGAGATAATTTATCAATTATCAATAATCATTAGACATTTCTTTATTAGTCATGCCGCAGTGCTTTTACCGGATCGATGCGAGCAGCCCGAATGGCTGGGTAGAGTCCGGCCGCGAGGCTTATGAAAATAGAAAAGGCCGTAGCACCTGCCAGCAGCCACCATGGAAAATAGAAAAGGTCTACCGGTATTCCCTCTTCGGGGAACCGGGCATTCAATATGATGTTAGCAAGCCTTGTAACCAGCCAGCCCAGTCCCAATCCGAAAATTGCACCGATAAATCCTATGAATCCGGCCTCTACAAAAAATATAAATTTAATTTCCCTTTCGCTTCCCCCAATGGCCTTCATAATTCCAATTTCCCTTGTTCTTTCCAGAATAGACATGAGCATGGTGTTGATGATGCCCAGTGCCGCAATGATTAAAGCCACTGATCCAATGGCCCCGAACAGGGAATCTATTATCAGAAAGGTTTTCTTAATTTCTTCCAGTTGGTCGGCAATAGAGAAGGTATGTAGTCCCAGAGCCTCAATATCTTTTCTTATGATTTCCATATCCTGAATGTCTTTTGCCCGAACATATACCGAACCATAACTGTCTACTTCTTCTTCATCAAATAAATCCCAGATACTGGAGAATCCTAGTTTGGGAATATCATCAGCTGTTTCCATTGGGATGTAGATACCTCCGCGAAATTGTTGACCTGCAAAGGAGCCGGATTTTTTCAGAATGCCACAGATATGCAGTCGGGTTTCTACTTCCCGAAAAGCGGTTTTTTCATCCGGGACCTTCCCACCCATAGTGCTTATGGCCAGGGACAGAGGATTCAATGTTTTTGATTTAATTACCAGCTCTTTTCCCAGGAGTGAATCAGGATCTACAACTTTAAACCCCTTAAGTGAATCCTCCCTGCTAAATACCACAAGGTTATCTTTATCGAGTGGCACCAGTCCCATTTTCCTGAAAGTTTCCCATTTCACAACAACCGATTTTTCATTATCGGTTTGAAAGAAAGTCCCGGCAAGCAGGTTGGTATATGGCTTGTATTGACCAGAGGTTGCTGGCAGGCCCTGGGCATTTAATTTTATATCATATCCTTCCAGGCTAAGCTGGACTGGAAATTGAATATCTGCAAAGGCATATTGTACTCCTTCTATATTGCTAATAATCTTAATTATGGAATCAGTAAGGGGTGTTTGGGGTTTATCCAGGAAACCCTCCATGTTTTCAAAGTTTCCGCCACTTATTTGTTCCAGGTCTATATTTTTGGTTGTTACTCTATAGCTGGTAAAAAGATCATTTTCAAGAAAAGCATCAGTAAGGTTTTTTTGCATTCCTGTACCCAGCGAAACCATAGAAGATAGTGCCCCAATGCCAATTACTACACCCAGCAAAGTCAGGGTAGTACGCAGTTTTGTGCGGAACAGGTTGGCAATTGCCAGGAGTATCATATCTGAAATGTTCATGGCATGCTGGTTTTTCCCTGCTCATTGGCAATGCTGCCATCCACCAGGCGGATTACTTTGTTTGAAATTCGGGAAGCGGTTTCCTGATCATGTGTGATCATAAGTATTGAGATCCCTTTTTTTTGATTCAGCTCTTGAAGTAAATCTATGATCTCGGAGGAAGTCACGCTATCAAGGTTTCCTGTTGGTTCATCGGCAAGTACCATTGCCGGATTATTTGCCAGGGCTCTGGCAATGGCTATTCTTTGTGCTTCTCCTCCGGATAATTCCGTAGGTTTATGATCTATCCTATGACCCAGTCCAACACTTCTAATCACGTCTTCTGCCCTGGCTTTTCTCTGTCTCCTGGGCACACCTCCGAATGTAAGAGCAAGACTAATATTCTCGAGGGCAGTTCTGGATGGTATTAAATTAAAAGATTGAAAAATCATCCCGACTGAAAATCGGCGATGCCTGGCCAGCTCTTTCCTGCTCATGGCACTAATATCCTGGTCGCGAAAGAAAATATTCCCTGAACTGGCAGTATCGAGTCCCCCTATCAGATTCAGCAGGGTTGATTTGCCGGAGCCTGACTTACCTATGATGGATACAAACTCACCTTCAGAGATGTCAAGAGAAACATTCTTTAAGGCCGGAATCTCAAGCTTTCCCCGATAGTAGGACTTACAGAGATTATGTACCCTCAGGATCATATGCTGGATATTTTGCGGATTGAGGTATCGAAGTTACTGAAAATATGGAATACTGGAATGATGGAATGATGGAACGTTTGAACGAACGGAGTAAGTGAAAACCTCACAGGTATTTGCGGTGGCCTGGGAGCGAAGTAATATTGGAAAGAAGTTGGATAGTTGAAAAGAGCTGAAGAATAGGAATAGCAAGAGTGTGGAATGTTGGAACCTTTGAGACCCGGCAGGGGATCAAAGCTCACGAGTGGCTTTTCAGAGATGGCCATTCTGACTGCTTTAAGAGTAGCTTAGTAAAAAACTAATAAGCTATGAGTTGGGAATAGCCTGGAAAGATAATTGTGGGTACGAGTAACAAGTTTGAAGGCTGAATGATGAAGGACAAAGAAACAAGTTCGAAGAGTCGAAGGTCTAAGAGTCAGAAAAGAATTATTGCGCAAAGAGACACAAAGAAGACGCAAAGGACCGCAGAGTAAAAATATGATGGAAGAATGGAAAAGGACAAGAGTAATGTTTGGAATAATGTAAAAATCTCAAATCACAAACAAATTACTAATTTCCGGCACCCAGCATCTGGATTAAGAACCCCCTCCCTCTGGCTCAGCAAACTTCGTCAGAGTACTCCCCCTCGAAAAGGGGGAGAATATGAATTCTTTTAATTATGTTGCCATGAGTTTAAAAGCTCCATCTGAATTTCACCCACAGTTCATCTCCAAGTTCCCACCAGCGATCTACAGCAGCACGGGCAAAATCATTTGAGTATTTGGTTAAGAACTCCCTGGCGAGGTTTGACTCTATACCATTCGCAGCATTATCCTTATCTTTTTGTAGAAGTTCCAGAGCTCTTTTTTCAATGAAATCTATTTCACCAAAGGCCTTATTTTCAAATTCCATTACCAGGGGTTCAATAATCTTTTTTCCCTGACCCCAGTTTACGGTTGCCAGCCTGTTTGCTCTTCGGAATGCCCACATTGCAGATTCCTGGCTAAAATGATCTTGTCCGCAAACTGAAAAACTCCGGGGAAGGCTTAGATTTCCTGCATAGATCGGAATCCTTGGGCTTTCACGTGGCACATCAAGGCCAAACCACAGCCTTCCACCCACTTCATCAGGAAGCCAGTCTCTTAGCTGAACAATCCATGAATAAGCACAATACTGAACTGCAATTGGCCTGTTTCTTTCTATGATATCAGGTTCCAGGGTATTGAGAAGTTTTCTTTTATCACGTGACATCCATGGATGTGCAGCAGGACTGATAATGGTGTCTGTATAGGTGCTGTCATTTTCATCTTTTCGTTCTACACTTACCTTCAGATTTCTGATCATTTCCCACTGGGTTCCATCATAGGTAGTCCGGTAAAATTCCAACATATCGCGGATGTCAACTTTTTTTTCTGGTTTGACAGAAAAAGGCAATTCCTCATCTTCGTATTTGAGTCCAAGTGCAGGAGCAAGGCTACTGAGAACATAAAACTCGCGAATGCTGAATGGCTTTCTATCTGCATATGCTTTCCAGAACTTAAATGTTTCCTTTCCATCCCAGAAGTCCATCTTTTTTGCCACTTTAAATACGTTTTCAGAAGCCATAAAATAATCCTTGTCATCTATATCAATTTCTGCAATTCTACAGATGTTTGCAGATATTCCCACATGATCATCAGGTATACGTTGTGCAGCCCATACAGAGCCAATTTTATCTGGTCCCTCACCCATAATTTCTAATTGCCATACTTCATTTTTATCAGCAATGGTAATGCATTCACCAGAGTCACCATAACCATATTCTTTTACCAGTTCTCCAATTAGTCTGATTGCATCCCGGACGGTGGTGCATCTTTGCAGTACAATTCTTTCAAGTTCTTCGATCAAAAAAAGACCATCTTTGTTTCTAAGCTCCCTTCTGCCACCAAATGTTGTTTCTCCTATAGCAAGTTGCTTCTCATTCAGGCATGGATAAGCAGTATTTAAATAAGCATAGGTTTTTTCAACTTCTGGTATTTCTCCTTTAATTTCAACATTTTCCTCACTCCAGGCAGAGCTGGTATGCATGGTTCCCCATTTTACAGGATGCATGGTGCCGGGTTCATATTGCTTAGAAGGGACAAAATCTAGCCAGGTACGATAATATGCATCACAAGTATGACTTGTCATTACTGAGCCATCTGTACTGGCTTTTTTCCCAACCAGTATGCTTGTGCAACTTTCGTTGTAGCCGGTTTCGTCTTCCTGGGAAAAGGATATTCCGGGAAGCAGGAATGAAAATGTAAATAGGGCAATTAAAGATTTAAGAAAGGTTTGATGATTCATCTTCTGTTGATTTAAAGTGTTAATGAAAAAACTACTCTGAAAATTGTGAGATAAATGTAGAAAATCAATTCGGGAATTGCAATGACAGGTCTTCCGGTTTAGAATTATTCATATCTGATAGCCTCTACCGGGTTTTCGAGGGCAACTTTTGAAATTTGGTATGCAACACTTGCTAATGCAAAAAGAGTTACAAAGATACCGGCAGCTATTAACGACCAATAAGGGAAGCTGCTATGGTAAGGGAAGTTATCCAGCCACTTATTCATATATAAATAAGCTACAGGCCAGGCAAGAATGTTGGCAATTAAAATCCACTTGAAAAAATTACACATAAAAAGTCTGGTAAGCTGTGAAGCTGAGGAACCCATTGCTTTCCTGATACCAATTTCACGAGTTCTGCTTTCTGTTGTGAAAGAGGCCAGACTTATTACTCCTATTCCTGCAATTATCAATGCAACGAAGGCAAATATTGAAAAAATACTGGCAGTTTTCTTTTCCGTAAATTGCATTTCAGCAACTTTATCTTCAAGAAAGAAAAAATGAAAGGGCTGGTTGATTGCATAATCTTTCCAGGTTCTTTCCACAAAGGAAAAGACCTCCTGCAGATTCTCCGGAGTGTATTTTAAAGAGATATACTTTGGAAAAAACTCGGTTGTTTCAAAGATTACAAGGTTTTGTATTTCCTGACTCATCCTGGTCATATGAAAATCTTTTATTACCCCCACAATCTCAAATGACCATTCTTTTCCATAGGCACTTCCAGGGATAATTAATTTTTTACCAATAGGATTGTCAAGGCCAAGGCTTTTGGATGCAGTTTCATTGATTACCACCTGATAATGGCTTTTATCTGAAGCCTTATTAAAAAACTCTCCTTCAAGGACTTCAAAGCCAAAAGTTTCCAGCATTTTTCTATTTCCCATAAGTCGCTTGAAATGGATAAGGTCTTCACGAATGGCATTTTCTCTTCTCATTACCATACCCATCCAGTCATCCATTCCAGGAACAGTGGAAGTAATGCTGGTATGTTGAATATATGGGCTGGCTTCCAGCTTCTTCTGGAATTCATACATGCCTTTTTCGAGTCCATAAGCCCTGTCAATTACCAGTACATTTTCTTTGTCAAACCCGAGGTCTTTCTTTGAGATATATCTAATTTGTGAATACACTACGATGGTGCCAATAATTACAAATACAGCAACAAAGAATTGAAGCACCACAAGAGCCGTCCGAAGCCATAGCTTGCCATTGCCCAGTGCCAGATTCCCATGCATGGTCGAGGTAACTTTGAATCCTGATATTGAAAGAGAAGAATAACTTCCTGCTGCAATCCCAATGAATGCAGATGTAAAGATTAGCAAAGGAATAACAAACCACTCTTTGAAGTAGCTGAGGGATAAATTTTTAATTATTATTCGGTTGAATGTAGGTAGGAAAAGTTCAACCAGTACCAGGGCAAAAACCATTGCAATAAAGCTAAATACTACCGACTCAGTTAGAAGTTGAAGAATGATTTGTAGCCTTTGTGATCCCATTGCTTTTCGCATTCCTATTTCCCTTGCACGCATAGCTGAGTTGGCAGTAGTAAGACTGGAAAAATTGAAAATTGCCTGGACTAGAATGAATAGAGTTATAATGGCAAAGAAATATGTTGTCCTGAAATCTGAAACAGGTTCAATTTGCGGATCAGCTTCAGAGAATAAATAAATCCTCGTCAAAGGTTCCAAATGAAATGAAACCATATTGCTCAGTTTATCCCAGTCATCAATATCAATACCAAACTGTTTGCTTAATTGTGGATTAATATATTTTCTGGAGAATTTAGCCAGCCTGGAATTCATTTTTTTTGTTGAAGCATCTTCATCTAACAGTATGTAAGTATAATATTGATCCAGGAGCCAATTATTATTTGAAGTCCACTTATAGGTGTTGATTGAGGCAAGAAAATCAAAATGGAAATGTGAATTTTCAGGTACATCTTCTGCCACAGCTGTAATGGTATAATCACTTCCGTCTGCTTCGTGCAGTATCTCACCTATGGGATTTTTATTGCCAAAATATCGTTTTGCAGTAGAGTGGCTAATTACCATAGAATATGGTTTGCTCAGGGCAGTTTCAGGATCTCCGGCAAGGAGAGGAAAGCTAAATACCTTGAAAAAATTTGTATCGGCATAAAGGTAACTGGTTTCAAAAAAACTTTTATCCTTATACCATATTACGGTATTAATACCCTCAAGTATCTTTGTGGCATAAATTATTTCATCAAATTCCTCCATTAAAGCAAAAGCCAGGGGAGCTGGAGATGTGGACCCCTTGATTTCCATTTCTCCCATTTGCCCGCTTACACCCATACGATAAATATTCTCGGAAGAGTCATGAAAACGGTCATAGCTTAATTCATTACCAACATAAAGAAATATCAGGAGTACCCCGGCCATACCAATAGACAGGCCAAAGATATTGATCATTGAATAGCCCCGATACCTTGTAATATTGCGGAAAGAAAATTTTATATAATTGGTAAACATGTGTGAGACCTAATAATTTGGCCAGGAAGAAATAGAAAAATCCCTGTTCTATAACTTTCTAATTTATTGCTAAATGATCAATTCTTATGCCAGGCTATCTTAAAAAGCATGATGTCAGCTGATTAGCTGAAGTGAAAAGTGATGTGCCCAGGCTAAGTGCTTCGAAATCGCACATAGTATTGTTCACAAACGGGCAGAATGTTGGAAGAAGGCGCAGGGCGTAAGGCTCAAGGCGCTAGGGAGTCGAAGGGGCGAAAGAAAATGTCTCATCCTGAAATAGATTTACAGAATTTGTAAACTAAAATCAGGACGATACAGATGCCACTAATGCACAGATGAAAGACGAATATACGATTTGAATTTGGCGATTTGCAAATTTTTAGAAATTTGGCTAAATTACGTGAAACAAGTTTAAATATGGGTTCTGAACCAAAAAGTATTATAGGAATCGATATTGGATCGGCATTTTTGTCGGTAGTCCAGATTAATCTAAATGGCGAACTCCTCAATCATGTTTACCTTGAGCATAATGGCAAAATCAGGGAGGTTCTTAATTCACTTGATTCTAAATTTGATTTATCCTCCGTTTGTGCTGTAACTACTCCTTCCGGCAAAGAGTGGTTTGATGATAAAAAATCCGGGAATAAGGGACTCATTCATTATTATGATCATCAGACTGCCCTGATCCAGGCTGCAGAAAAATACATCAAAGATGATTTTGGAAGTATACTCCAGGTTGGTGCAGGTCGTTTCCAGCTTATTATGTTTGATAAAAACGGGAAGTATGACCAGACCTTAACCAGTACCTCCTGCGCTGCAGGTACAGGTAGTTTTCTTGACCAGCAAGCTTACAGGCTTAATATGAATGGGACCACTGAACTTAGCAGGGTTGCCAATAGCAATAGAGAAGAAATACCTGCAATTGCTTCACGTTGTGCAGTGTTTGCAAAAACCGACCTGATACATGCCCAGCAAGCAGGATATTCGACTTCAGCTATTTGTGATAGTTTGTGCCGGGGCCTTGCAAAGAACATTGTAGATACTCTGTTTAAAGTTCACGATCCTGGTAAAAATGTTGTTTTTGCGGGGGGTGTTTCCAGAAATTCTGCGGTGAAGCGTCATTTGGAGCAGTTAACAGGATCTACTCTACTGGTTGATGAGTATTCACATATTTATGGTTCCCTTGGGTCCTGTCTTTTGTACATTACAGAAAATTCTCAATTTCCTGCCGGGATAAAACTTAAAGGATTTGCACAGTTGCTCCAGCCTGAACCGGAAAACCCTGAGTATTTCCATCCATCCTTATCCTTGAAATTGTCTGATTATCCTGATTTTGCAGCTTCTGAAAAATATAATTTTACGCCCGAGATCAATAAGCATAAAAGTGAAGTTCAGGTTGAAATTTATACACTTTTCACAACAGGCTTGTCTGATTCTGTGTATATGGGAATAGATATAGGATCTACCAGTACCAAGGCTATGCTAACAACAGAAAATGGAGATCCTTTTATTGGTCTTTACACCTATACTGACGGACAGCCACTTGCCGCCAGCAAGGCTCTATTTGAGGCCTTGAATCAGATAGAGAAAAAGCATAATATCCACTTCCATTTCCTTGGAGTTGGCACCACCGGTTCAGGAAGAAAATTTATCGGAAACCTTGTCGGATCAGACCTTATTGTGGATGAAATAACTGCCCATGCAAGAGCTGCTTATGAACTGAATCAAAATACTGACACAATAATTGAGATTGGAGGTCAGGACTCAAAGTTCACATTGATGAGGGGAGGGAATGTAGTTTTTTCACAAATGAACTCGGTATGTGCTGCAGGAACCGGGAGTTTTATTGAAGAGCAGGCTAAAAAATTAAATGTTGATTTGAAGGATTATTCAGGCCTTGCCGAAGGAGCAAAGTCTCCTCTTTCCAGTGACAGATGTACTGTATTTATGGAAAGGGATCTGAACCATTTCATGAACCGGGGTTATGAAGTGAGGGAAATACTTGCCAGTGTTTTGCATTCTGTGTGCGAAAATTACCTGAAAAAAGTAGCGGTGGAATCTGCTATCGGAGAAGATGTTTGTTTCCAGGGTGCAACAGCCAGGAATAAGGCATTAGTAGCTGTTTTTGAGGAAAGACTAAAGAAACCAATCTTTGTCTCCCCATATTGTCATCTAACGGGTGCGTTGGGACTGGCACTGATATTAAGTGATGAAAAGAAAAAAATGTCTTCTTTCCGGGGACTGAGCTTATTCCAACTTAATATTCCGCTAAAATCTGAGATTTGCACAATCTGTAATAATAATTGCAGGATCACAATTGCAGATCTAAAAACAGAAAAAGTTGCTTATGGATTTCTTTGCGGCCGGGATTATGACACCAAAAAATTTATTGATAATAACACCTCCGGGTTTGATCTTTTAAAGGCAAGAAAAAAGACATTTCGTGTTACCCCTATAACAGATAAAGCAAAACCTGTAATTGGTTTGCCTGCTGCTCTCCACCTGTTTGATGAACTTTCGTTCTGGCAGGATTTTTTTAAAAGATTAGGACTTCCTACAGTAACAAGCAATCAAATGCCAGATCCACTGGTGGAAGGAAAAAAACTTGCCGGGGCAGAATTTTGTTCACCCATGTATGCTTTATTCGGGCATTATAAGTGGCTGGAAGCCAGATGTGACCATATTTTTATGCCTGTTTACCTGGAGGCCAGGAATAAACCTGATAGACGTGAAGCACATTATTGCTATTATACCCAATTTGGCCCATCCGTGGTTTCTCTTATAAGCGAGAATATTAAAAAGAAAAGTCTTCTTCCATTCATAGATCATTCAAAAGGGGAGATGGCCGTGGTGAAGTCGCTTTACTCTGAAATGAAATCCATTTTGGGAGCTTCCAGCCTTGGAAAAATTCTCATGGCTTATACATTGGCGAAGGAATCCTTTGAAAAACAAAAGGAAAAATTGAAAGTTATATATACTAATGAAATCTCAAATAGCGAGGATATTTCGGTGGTATTCCTGGGACGTCCTTACCTTATACTTGCGCCACAGCTCAACAAAGGTATACCTGGAATATTCGGGGGAATGGGAGTAAAGACTTTCTATCAGGATATGGTTCCCTATGAAAAAATTGATGTTCAGGATATAGATTACCTGCTGAAATCTTTTCCCTGGCATTTTGCAGCCAGAATACTTGAATCAGCCAGGGTTATTGCCCAGACTAAGAATGTATATCCCGTATTTATTACCGCTTTTAAATGTGCACCAGATTCTTTTGTCCTTGAGTATTTTAAGAAGTTATTGGATCAATATAATAAGCCTTACCTCATTCTTCAAACGGACGAGCATGATTCAAATGTGGGCTATGAAACAAGAATTGAGGCAGGAATCCGGTCATTTCGTAATCACTCAGGGAATGAACAAAAGAAAGTTGCAAAAGTAAAACCAGTGCTGAAGCGGCCAATTTATAATATAAATGCAGAAAAGACAATATTTTTCCCCAATTGGGATGATGTGGCCGGGCGATTGGTGACTGCCAATTTGAGAAGAGCAGGATTTGATGTGGTACTTCTTGAATCAAGTGATCTTTCAATTAAGAAAAGCATGGTTCATAATACAGGTCAGTGTCTTCCACTCAATGTAATAGTTCAGGACTACATAGACTATTTAGAAAAGTATGAGCTTGATCCGGCAAAAACTATGCTTTGGATGACCGAATCACATCTTAGCTGTAATATTAGAATGTATCCCCATTATATGCAAAGTATACTTGACAATTATGGTAATGGGATGGATAAGGGGAGTGTCTATTCCGGTGAGCTATCTCATTTGGAAATATCAATTAACACAAGCTATTATGCCAATTTTGCATACATGATTGGTGGGCTTCTTCGTCGTCTTACTTATAGGTTGAGACCTTATGAGATGATACCGGGCGAAACAAATAAGGCTCTTCAGGCCAGCATTGATATTCTAGAGAAGTCTTTTGAAGGCAAATATAGCATTGAAACAGGACTGAAAAAGTCCATGAACCTGTTTCGTAAGGTAACTATTAAGGATAAAAAGAAACCTAAGGTTGCTGTTTTTGGAGATCTTTTTGTTCGCGACAACGATGTAATGAACCAGAACCTGGTTTTGACCATTGAAGAAGCCGGCGGGGAAGTTATTAATACCCCGTACAATGATTATATTAAAATTACAGCTGAGAATATAATCAGGAGAAGGGTGGCAAAAGGATTGATCCTGGAAGCCATTGGGATCAGATCTTTATTAAAAGGTGTCAGATTTCTGGAAAATCGATACTATAATTATTTTGAGGAGTTCCTGGGTCCACAAAAGCATATAAATGCTGTTAAGCTTGAAAAGAACCTAAAGAAATACAATATTAAACCCCTTCATTCAGGAGAATCTTATGACAATATTTTAAAGATTCATCATGTAATTGATAAATATCCTGATGTGGCCTTGCTTATCCAGACAAATCCTGCATTCTGTTGTCCGTCCCTTATAACCGAAGCTATGAAAGAGGAGATCAAGAAGCAAACCGGCGTTCCTATAGTTACCCTTACCTATGATGGTACCAGCGAGCTGAAAAACGATGTTATTGCTCCTTACCTTAAGAATTTTGTTAAGAAAAGGAAGGGAGTAGAGATCGGTTGAACTACTTTTAGCCTTTTAAGAAAAACAATAGAATAATAATTGACAAGAATACCAGGAGAGCAATGAGAAACAGGAAATTGTTATCCCTGTTTTCTTTATCTTTTATAATATGGTATATGAACTGGGGAATAAATAGCAGTACCATAATAAAAAGGCTGCCATATGCCATGATACCGGCACCTGGCCAATGCAATATTTTAAACAACGATCCTAATAAGAATGCGATTCCGGCGATGGCTCCACTTATATAGAGTGGGTAATTTACCTTTAATTCCTTTTTTCGCGTATCGCGTATTTTAACCGTAATGAATACAGGTATAAAGAACAGGGCCAATGAGGCAAGCCCCAGAGTCAGAAGAATGGCAGCCCCCGGCCAGTGGCTGACCTTCCAAAATGTTCCTGTAATAATAAGTAATGGTGCAATGATTCCAAGCACATACATTAATTTTTTCATGATTCTGTATTTTTTATTAATTAACAATAGGGTTTCTTCCTGTATCTCAATTATGCGTTCCCGGGTAATGGATTTTAGGATTCTTTGAAATGCCTTTTTGAAGTTAAGTCCGAATTCCATTTGATTCTCTACTTCACAACAGAAGTGATCAAGGAGTTCGTTTTTAAGCAGAGTATAAGTCAGCCCCCGCTTATCAATCTCTCTTGAGATTAATTCAACTTGTTTATTGTTGAGTTCTTCCATCTCAATATGCAGGATCTGGGTCGAGTATGTTGGTAATCAAGGAGACATATTCAAAAAATTCTTCCAATTTTTCCTTCATTATTTCAATTCCTGAAGGGGTAAGTGAATAATACTTTCTGACTCTTTTGCCAATATGAACTTCCTCTGAACAAATGTGTCCATCGGCTTCCAGTTTGTGTAGAGTAGGGTAGAGGGCACCCCAGGTAAGGTGGAGCTTCCCATTTGTTATTTTTTCAACTTTCATGGTTATCTCATAACCATACATCTTACCTTCCTCTGAAAGTAGTTTAAGAACAATTGTCTTCAGAGTGCCTTTAAGTAAATCTTTTGATACCATAAGACAAACATATATAATATTCTTATATATAACAAACTTATATATAATAAAATTGTATATTAGTGACATGTCAAGAATGAGGCTATTCATGGTTATGATGAATCCTGCCTGCTGGTTTTACTATCCTGTAAATTCGACTCCTCCGGAGTCGGTAATGATTACCTCATCTTATTTCTACAATCATTTGATCCCTCTGGGATCATAAATATTCTATGTTAAATGAAAAAAAATATTCCCAAAGGACTACCTGGGAGAAACAATGTGACTGCCGGCACAGGATGACGAACCAGAAAGGGGAAGCTTGATTAACACTAGTCTTTATCTGTCTCGAATAAGGGAAATAAGCTTGAGGGTGTATGTGAAATAACCATAATGTCACGTATTTTCTCAATAATATCAGGATATTCCAGGGCTACATTATGTTGTTCTCTAAGATCAGTTTCAAGGTTATATAGTTCAATTTCCATATTACCATCAAAAATGTTCTTTCTAATTGCCTTCCATTTTCCCATTCGTACTGCCTGTTGACCTTTGTAGGAGGGGAATTCCCAGTACAGGTAATCATGTTCTGTTTGGGTTTCTCCTAACAAGGCAGGAAGGAAACTAATACCATCAGTATCATCCGGTACAGGAATATCTGCTATCTCACAAAACGAAGGCAATACATCCCAGAATGCACTTATATGATCATTAATTGTTCCTGCCTGAATGTGACCTGGCCAGTTGGCAATCATGGGAACGCGAATTCCTCCTTCATGTGTAAAACCTTTACCCCACCCATATTCTGACTTGAAAGGTTTTCCACTATCAAAAAAGGCGGCATCAACTCCTCCGGCATAAGTGGGACCATTATCACTTGTGAAAATAATGAGAGTATTATCATAGAGCCCAAGCTCCTTTAGTTTTTTTATAAGCTGCCCAACCTGATCATCAAGATATGTGATCATTCCGGCATAGGCAGCACGGGGATACCTGTGTGGAAAGTAGCCTTTGTTTCCAATATAGGGTTCTTCATCACCAAAAGACTTCCTGTAGTTGTCAACATATTCCTTTGGAACCTGCAATGGATCATGAGGAATAGGAGAGGCAAAGTAAAGAAAGAATGGTTGAGCTTTATTTTCATCAATGAAGTTGAGGGCTTCTTTTATCATCAGATCTGCAGAATACTCATTTTGAGTAAATTTTGCATAATTGGCAGCATCAAATGCATCTGCTCCTTCCTCTAGTTTTGTACCTGGAACTACCAGTTCGTTATCAAGCATAACTTTCTCTTCGTTTTTCCACAGGTGTAAAGGGTAATAAGTGTGTGCCTGCCTCTGGCAATTATATCCAAAAAAGAAATCAAAGCCTTGTTTGTTTGCCACTCCATCAGAAAAAGGTGCACCAAGTCCCCATTTACCTACACAAGCTGTCTTATATCCAGCCCCTTGAAGAAGTTTTCCCAGTGTAACAGTTTCTGCGGGCATTGGATATTGACCATCTAGATCATGGTCATTGGAGGGTTTCTCAAAATCCCAAACATTACCTCTTGATGCCCATTCATTATTGCCTCTGACATAGGCATTGCCTGAATGTTTTCCGGTAAGCAGAATGCAGCGAGCTGGTGCACAAACCGGAGCTCCAGAGTAGAACTGGGTAAATTTCATTCCCTCTTCAGCCAGTGCATCAATGTTTGGAGTTTTAATTTTCTCCTGACCATAACAACCCAATTCACCATAGCCAAGATCATCTGCAAGAATAAAAACTATATTTGGATTTTTATAAGCTTTTTCATTTCCGGAATTATTCAAACAACTTGTCAGAATAATAAAAAGGAAGGGTAGAAGCAATTTAGTTTTGATTTTCATTTTAGGCATATCAGTTTAAAATTTATTGACAGCTTTTTCTCAAAGATAATAATCTCAAAATATTAAGTTATATTCATATAATTTTTAGATAATTAAAAAAAAGATCATGAAAAGATTAATCCCGGTACTTTTAGCAGTATTAATGTGTCAATCATCATTTTCACAAAAGAAAATATGGAATGAAACTGAAGAGGAAAAAGCAGAACGATTGGAATGGTGGCAAAACGATCGTTTTGGTATGTTTATCCATTGGGGATCTTATGCTCTGGCTGGCCGTCATGAATGGGTAAAAAAACGTGAAAGAATTTCAGATAATGAATACCAGAAGTATTTTGACAATTTCAATCCTGATCTCTATAATCCATCTGAATGGGCAAAGATGGCTAAAAATGCAGGAATGAAGTATGCTGTGATCACATCAAAACACCATGAAGGATTTACATTATTTGACTCAAAATTTACTGATTATAAAGTTACTAATACCCCTTACCAGAAAGATGCACTTAAAGAGTGGGTTGAAGCTTTCAGAGAAGAGGGATTGAAAATCGGATTTTACTACTCATTAATAGATTGGCATCATCCGGAATACACTATTGACAGGGTACATCCTCACAGCGCCAATACGCAGGAAGAATATGATAAGCTTAACAAAGACAGGGACATGAGTGTGTACAGGGAATACCTAAAAAACCAGGTTCGTGAGATACTGACCAATTATGGGAAAATTGACATTTTGTGGCTTGATTATTCCTTCCCAGGTAAGTTTGGAAAAGACCATGATGATTGGGGATCAGTTGAGCTTATGAAAATAGTTAGGGAGTTGCAGCCGGAAATCATTGTTAATGACCGGGCCGATCTGAAGGATTATGCCGGTGGTTGGGATTTCACTACTCCAGAGCAATTTAAAGTGCCGGAATGGCCCACATATGAAGGTAAGAAAATTCCATGGGAGACCTGCCAGACATTCTCCGGGTCCTGGGGATATTACCGTGATGAATACACCTGGAAGGATACTAAACAACTGCTTGTATTACTGATAGAATCTGTTAGTAAAGGAGGAAACCTTCTACTCAATGTCGGGCCAACTGGAAGAGGGACCATAGATTACCGGGCAGAAAATGCCCTGAATTCAATGGGTGAATGGATGAAGTATAACGGCCGTTCAATCTATAGTTGTACCGAGGCACCAGAATCGTTTAGTGTACCCGATCATAGCCTGCTTACATACAATCCAAAAACTAACAGATTATACATTCATTTGCTCGACTACCCATTACAAAACTTCACTTTAAAAGGATACAAGGGGAAAGTTAAATATGCCCAGTTTCTTCATGATGCCTCAGAAATCAAAATATCTTCACCCAGGGGGTATTGGGTAAAGCAGGAACTATCAGAAAATGATATCAATTTAGTTCTTCCGGTTAACAAACCACCGCTTGAAATTGTTGTGATAGAATTGTTTTTAAACGACTGATTTTTCTTTGATGTTTGTGCATTTACAGATTATTCGAGCATCAATTAAGTTAATACGACTCCGCTGGAGTCGGTTTTTCCTGCTAAATCCGTATCTCTACAATCATATGACTCCTCTGGAGTCAAGGAATAAGAGGTATTCAGTTTATACCCTTGCTGGAGCTTAAGTATTTTTCCCAATATTTTAGTATTTCCTCATCTGATGATAGTTCAGAAAGCCCTTTTTTTCTCATTTGCTTTAGTGGAATATGTACATTAAAGGTACCGACATCTTTCAATTTTGCCAGGGGGCCTATAGAGCAGGCTCCATAAAACACCTTAGGAATTCCATTCTTATCCAATAGTAGCTGTGGCCTTTCCAGATGCGATACTTCTATGACAGAATCATTTGAAAGTTGTATTTGCTTTCTCATAAATAGTGGTTTTTCAGTTCTTTTCCATTGAAATCCATCTTCGGACATAAGTATAGCCAGGCCAGGTTCATCTCCGGTAATTGTTCCGCTAAAATCTTTCACAATCGCGAAAAAGTAATTCTGTTTTAAATTATACCATACATACGGATCTTCAGCACTGGCAATCCTTCCATCTGCCATCCTGATATCGAAAATAATATCATCTTTTGCAAGGAAGGGTCCGGCAGGGGAATCAGATATTGCAACACCATGAACTCCTCTCCAGTGGGGGTCATAAAAATTCCCCTTAAAATAAAGCATGTATTTTTTATCTGCAGGGTAGTAAACAACCGAAGGATTAACCACAACAATATTGTCAGGCATTGCTATAGTACTCTCAGGGGAAGGATTCACGATATTATTTTCTTTAACTCGGGTTCTTGGAGATAGCAAAGGTTTATCGGGGCGTTTAAAATTGCCATTCAGCAAATCATCAAAACTCTCAAATTCAATTACACCAATACATTGTGATTGCTGTACCCTGTTTCTTTTGTTAAGATTTTCACAAGGAGATCCCTTTGCTTGTTTACCGGGGTCATAAGAGCCAATATAGTACAGGTAGTATTTATTATTAAATTTTTTAATATGTGGATTATGTACCATTTGGGCGTCCCATGAAGTAGTATCTCCATCAAATCTTTTACCTTTCAAAATGATTTTTTTAAATTGAAAATTCCGGTCCGGGTATTCTGATACAGCATAAGCTATTGTTCCGTTTAACACCCAACTATCACTGAATTTCAACTCATCAGGTCCTGAATCCCAGGTTGAAAAAAGCATATGATACATTCCATCGTCCCCTTCTACAACGCTGGCTCCCCATACTAATTTGCCTGTGTCTAGCAAGACAGAAGGTCCTTTTAGAACAGGAATATCTTCAAAGATAGTTTCTGTGGCATCAATTGATCCGGGAGTAAGAATAGTTCCATCATTTACCTGAACACATGAAAAACCAGTCAAGACAATTATACCAGTAAGGAAAAAATTGATTTCTTTCATTTGTTATTGATAAAGTTGGCTTTAAGTTTAACCTTGTTAACCATTATATGGTTTTATTAACCAGACACCAGCGATTGTTTACATTAAAAATCAACCTTCAACTTTTTTATATCCTTTTCCTTATGAGGTTTTATTCCCTTATGTATTTTAAAATTGTCTTCATCTCCAATCTCAATACGGTAGGTTCCTTCTTCGTAAACCGGAGGAGTGAAGGTGTTTCCATTAATCCGAATGGCATAAACCAGCTCATTCTTTTCTTCGATGTAAACCTTAATTACCGGGTTTTCCATTCCTGAAACTTTTATTAAAGGCAGCCATCCGTATGCTGCCGGACTGTAATTGTCAATCTGGTTAATAGTAATCGGCCAGTCGTCGTATTGTTTTGCATCCTTTTTGGAAGGGTCAATGAAACGTGGCCAGCATTCAATAGTGATATCACGGGAGTTTTTATTAAACCTCACAATCCCGTAACCAGTTGCTCTATCGTATAAATTCGAAGGCTTTTTACCTGTAAACACCGGATTAGAAACAGCCGAAACTGTAATCTTATTGCCAAATCCATCTGTAAAATCTCCGGTATATTTCGGCGAATTTTCCTTTCTGTTTTCTCCAGGAGTGGATGGATACCATCTTCTGGGCCAAATATTTGAGATAGCCGGCACGCAAAAGGCATAACCGGCATCTTTCCAGTTTTCAACGCCATATTGTATGGTGCTCCCCAGGTGCTGATCGCCGGCAAGATGAAAGGCAAAGGCTTTTCTCATTGTTTGGATGGCCATGTCACGTTTAGACTGGGGCCATCCATCTGAATCAAAATCGCTTACAGGTCTGTCGTCGGGAGCATATTCACCTTTCTCCAGGATACGAAGGCTGGGAACTACAGCATCATGATATTCAGACTTTGGCAGGGTCGCAACATTAGCAAAAATAGTCTGTGAAAGAACTACTTTCATCCATGTTTTATTTGACCAGTCAGCAGCCCATGTTTCAAGAAAATTAAGCTGACGTTTTCCCAGTAGTATTGCTTCAGAGATATCAGCTTTTATTGCCGCATCCCAATT
>JAUVKW010000073.1 GCA_030596025.1 Bacteroidota bacterium
GATAAACTCGGAGCTGTCTCAAAAGTTAATTGTTCATAGAAAAATGATGTAATTCTACTTTGTGATCCTTTGTGGTTCAGTTCTTTAAGATTTTACCACAAAGTTACACTAGGGAGTCACAAAAGAACATAAAGGCTTTTGAGACAGCCCCAAATTTGGATTTAACTAATTTAATTACTCCCTCCAAATGGCCATTGTATGACAATTGTATGACTTATCATCCCCTTACATTCTCCCCATTCAACACTACTGCATCCACTAAATCACTCACATAAGCATAAGGAAGGAACTGGTAATTGGGAACTTCCTTTGTAATAAAAAAATTGGCAATTTTTCCACGGCAAATACTTCCAAGTTTCTTTTCCACACCCATTGCATAAGCACCATTCAGGGTAACTGCATTGATCACTTCTTCCGGGGTCATTCTAAGATCCACACAGCCAAATGACATTATCATTTTCATATTTCCTGAAGGAGAAGACCCGGGATTATAATCTGAGGCCAGCGCAAGTGGCAATCCGGCATCCATCATCTTCCGTGCGGGTGGATTGATCATACCCAGGAAAAAAGAAGCGCCCGGCAAAAGGGTAGGCATAGTAGCTGAACCGAGCAGGCTCTTTATCTCTTCATCTCCGGTATATTCCAGGTGGTCTACCGACAGGGCATTGTGCTTCACACCCACCTGTATGCCTCCTGAAAAATCCAGTTCATTGGCATGAATTTTTGGCCTTAAGTCGTATTTTGAAGCTGCAGATAGTATCCTGTTGGTTTCCTGTACGGTAAAAAACCCGCGATCACAAAAAACATCCACAAAATCGGCCAATCCTTCTTCAGCCACAGCAGGCAGCATCTCCTGAATAACCAGATCAACATACCCGGATTGATTATTTTTATACTCTGAAGGAACAGCATGAGCTCCGAGAAATGTGGATTTTATTGTAATAGGAGTTTCTTCCTTCAGGCGCCGTATCACACGGAGCATTTTCAACTCATCCCGGGTATTAAGGCCATAACCACTTTTAATTTCTACAGCACCTGTCCCCTGGCTGATTATTTCCTCAATTCGCGACAGCGACTGCTTATATAACTCATCATCACTGGTATTGTGAAGTAGTTTGGAAGAATTCAGTATTCCTCCTCCCCTCTTTGCAATCTCCTCATAACTTAAGCCCTTAATTTTATCAACATATTCCAGTTCCCTGCTCCCTGCATAAACCAGGTGTGTATGAGAATCACAAAAAGAAGGTAAAACCAGTTTGCCGGTAGCATCAATGATCTCTCCGGACAAATATTCCGGCTTAAGTTGCTCCATAGCTCCAAAATCAGCAATTCTCCCATCCTTAATGAATAAAAAAGCATCTTCAATGACATTTAAGGAAGCCATTTCCTTTCCTGCAACCCGGGTACGAGGAGTTTCTTCTACCTGGAGCAATTGTTTGATATTTTTTATTAAAAGCATAAGCGTTAAAATTTTCAGACGAAATTAATAAAAAGTGCTTCAACTATTCCATATCTTCCAACATCTTTCTTGCCCTGCGCCTTATGCCTCTTCACTCACCTCTCACTTGTCCTCCGAAACTTTAGTATAGGAGGATTTTCTCTTCTTCTTCCCTATGCTTCATTCAACACTTCCAAATCCTGGACTCCCTTGCGCCTTTAGCCCTGCGCCTAGTGCCTCCTCTTTTCTTCCCTTTTATCTTTTATCTTTTTACTTTTATCTTTTATCTTTTATCTTTAATCTTTAATCTTTAATCAAGTATATTCGTTCCATAATTTATTAAACCCTTAAACCACTTACTATGAAAAAAATTATCTTTTCATTCCTGCTTCTTTCTGTTGTCACCCTTGCATATTCACAAAATGAAGAAGCTGTAGATGCTGCAAAAGAGGAGCGCCATATGATTGACTCCCTGTCTGGAGATATTGTAAAAAGTGGATGGACATTTGGCCCCCTCCCAGTTATAGCTTTTGATGCTGACCAGGGTTTACAATATGGGGCATTGGTCAATTTTTTCTATTATGGAGATGAAGGGATCAGGTATCCCGATTATGACCATTCACTTTACCTGGAATGGTCGCGTTACACCAAGGGAAGTGGAATCAACCGTATAGCATTTGATTCAAGGACATTGATCCCCGGTGTGCGACTTACTACCGATTTAAGCTATCTCACAGAGAAAGCCCTGAATTTTTATGGTTTCAACGGCTATGAAGTAGCCTACATGCCTGAATGGGAGGATGATACAAGTGCAGATTATATTTCCAGGATGTTTTATCGCCATGAGCGAAAAATGTTCCGCTTTATGGCTGATTTCCAGGGGAAACTGGCAGGAAATAACCTGTTGTGGTACGGGGGGATCAATATTTCACATATTAAAGTTGCCACAGTGGATATTGAGCATTTAAATGAAGGAAAAGACCCTGAGGATATTCTTCCTGACACAAATCTTCTATATGACAAATATGTTGAATGGGGTTTGATAAAAGAAAATGAAGCAGAAGGGGGTTATTATAATTATATTTCCGGAGGATTAGTATGGGATTCAAGAGACAATGAAGCCTGTCCCATGAGTGGTATATGGTCAGAGGTGGTTTTCAGGGCTGCGCCAGGATTCCTGGGGAATGGAGATTACGGAAATCTTAAGATCGCAATAACCCACAGACAGTATTTTACTATCATACCTAGAAATCTGTCCTTTGCCTATCGCCTTGGGTTTCAAAGTACAATTGCAGGAGATGCCTCCTTCTATTCACAACCCCTTATGGCTTACTCATTTTACAAGGGAGTACTTTCGCAGGGCCTTGGAGGTGGAAAAACAATTAGAGGTGTCTTAAGAAACAGGGTTATTGGAGATGCTTTTGTTTATGGAAACTTTGAATTCCGGTGGAAAATCATTCACACTCAAATACTGAATCAGAATATTTATATAGCCCTTAACGGATTCTTTGATACGGGAAAAACCCTCAGGGAATATGATATTGACAAAAGCAGTATAGATCCGGCAGATCTTGCCCTGTACTTTGATCAGGAAGATGATTCCTTTCACAACTCTGCAGGTGGAGGTATAAGATTCGCCCTGAACCAGAATTTCATTGTGGCAGTGGATTATGGAGTATCTCTGGATAAAAGAGATGGAACCAGCGGAATGTATATTGGTCTGAATTACCTGTTTTAGAATGTTCCGGGTTTAAGAATGTTCCGGGTTTAAGAATGTTCCGGGTTTCTCCCCACTCACCGCTCATCTCTTCTTCCTTGTGCTCTGTGCTCTGTGCTCTGTGCTCTGTGCTCTGTGCTCTGTGCTCTGTGCTCTGTGCCCTGTGCCCTGTGCCTTAGGCCCTCCATCTACTTACCATTCTCAAAACTCTTATCATACTGAGTCATGGCTTTCAGGCTCATACCCATGCTTGAGAAGCCTCCGTCATGAAACAGGTTTTGCATGGTCACTTTACGTGTAAGATCAGAAAAGAGGGTTACACAATAATCTGCACAATCTTCAGCTGTTGCATTTCCCAGTGGTGACATTCTTTCGGTAAAGTCAAGCAGGGAGCCAAATCCTTTAACACCACTACCGGCTGTGGTAGGTGTTGGAGACTGCGATATGGTATTCACCCTTACCTTTTTTTCACGTCCGTAGATATATCCAAAGCTGCGGGCAATGGATTCAAGAAGTGCTTTTGCATCTGCCATATCATTATAACCATAAAGAGTTCGCTGCGCTGCCACATAAGAAAGAGCAACCACCGATCCCCATTCATTGATAGCATCCATTTTATAAGCAGTTTGCAATAATTTATGAAAGCTCAGGGCAGATACATCCAGTGCCTTTTGAAAATAGTTATAGTTTGACTCATTATACACATTGCCTTTTCTAACATTCAGCGACATGCCAATTGAATGAAGTACAAAGTCGACCTTTCCCCCCAGGAATTCCATAGAATCTGCAAACACTTTTTGAAGATCCTCCATGCTGGTTGCATCAGCAGGAATCACCTTACTGTTACACTTTTCCGCAAGCTCATTGATTTCTCCAAAGCGCAATGCAACGGGTGCATTCGACAAGCTAAACCTGGCACCTTGCTCGTATGCTTTTTCTGCAATCTGCCAGGCAATTGATTTTTCATTCAGAGCGCCAAAAATGATGCCTGTTTTTCCTTTTAATAAGAGATCTGTAGCCATAACTATAATTTAATCATTATTAATTAATTCCCGAAAAACAAGCAATCTTTGATTGCCATGTTTTTCGAGGATCCTCGAATTTCTGGTCCTGTAAAGCGGGAAAGAAATTCGGGACATTATTCCTTAATCATTATTAAAGGTGGCGCAAAGATATAATCATTATTCTAATGCAAAAAGTTATCTAGAATAATTTTAAATAGGTACTCGTCTGACCACTCATGGGCAAAACCAGTAGACATACATATCATTTTACCCGATGTACTAACTAATAGTGGTCTGACGAGTAAGGTAATTATTGATAGTGATACAAACAACATGAGGAAGGTATATTAGACTGGAGCTTTACTGTTAATTATTTCACAGCAGAATTCCGGATGACTACAACCGCTAGTTTAATTTTTTCAGCAAAACCCGGGCATTTTGTATAGCAGCATCGCTCATTTCCTTACCACTCAGCATTTTTGCTATTTCAATTACCCTTTCTTCATCCTTCAAAAGACGAATTCTGGTATGGGTTGCATTTCCCTCATCTGTCTTATACACAAGATAATGAGACCCGCCCTTACTGGCAATCTGAGGGAGATGGGTTATATTAATGACCTGCATATTCCTTGACATTCCGGCAATGATCTCCCCCACCCGGTCAGCGATGTCACCGGAAACACCGGAGTCAATTTCATCAAAAATAATGGTAGGCAGTGAAACCGATTGATTAACAAGAGATTTCAGACTGAGCATAACCCTTGACAATTCACCTCCTGAAGCCACTTTTTTAAGATCCTGGAGTCCGGAGTTTTTATTCGCAGAAAAGAGAAAATCAACATGATCTTTACCTGTTGGAGAAAGGTCTTCCAGACTGGAACGCTGAATAGAAAAACCGGCATTGGGAATACCCAACTTCTGCAAGAGAGAGATCATCCTTTCTCCAATTCCTGGAATAACTTTCATTCTTTTAGCTGACAAGCCTCCTGCTGCTTTCTCAAGAGACAGTTTTAGTTCATGCAGATCAGCTGCCATCACTTCCAGTTCCTTATCCATCGAACTTATCCCTTCCAGTGATTCTTGTAATTCTAACTTAATTCTTATCAATTCCACCACTGATTCCACATGATGTTTTTGTTCGAGTGAATAGAGCAGATTTAACCGTTCACGGATAAATTCGAGCCTTGCAGGATTGCTTTCCACATCACCCCCAAGGGTTTCAATCTCTGTGCTGAGGTCCTTCAATTCTAACTCAACACTCTCAATTCGATTATAAAGTTCAGTTGCAGGAGAAAAATAAGTTCGCATTCTTTCCATCAGGTTCCTGGCTTCCCTGATCTTAGATAATATTCCATTCTCGTCTTCCGATATCAAATTGAAAATTGATTTAAGAGAGCTGCCAATTTCCTCTGAATGACTTAAAATATCCTGTTCACTCTCTAACTCAGATTGCTCCCCCTCAGTAAGCTTTGCTTCATCAAGCTGGGTAAACTGAAACTGAAAATAATCGAGATCGGACTGGGCTTTTTCGTTTTTTGCCTTAAGCTCCCGGTACTGTGATTCCAATTTCCGGAATTTGTCATAATCATGTTTATAGGCTGCCAGCATCTTGTTAACACCGGCAAATGCATCCACTACCTGGAGCTGAAACTGGTTATTTCCCAACAGAATATTATGATGCTGAGAATGAATATCTACCAGCTTCACACCCATATCCTTCAGCACATTCAGATTTACCGGAGTGTCATTTATAAAAGCTCTGGACTTTCCAGCAATATTAATTTCACGTCTCAGAGTGGTTAAATCTTCATAATCCAGATCATTCTCAGAAAAGAAATCCTGAAGCTTATATTCCTTCACATCAAAAGTCCCTTCAATGATACATTTTGCAGTCTTATCTAACAATACCTGAGTATCTGCTCTCTGGCCAAGAATAAGAGCTAATGCACCCAATAAAATAGATTTCCCTGCCCCTGTCTCTCCTGAAATTATGGTCAGACCCGTATCAAACCCGATGTCCAGATCATTAATTAAAGCATAATTCTGTATGTGCAAATGTCTCAGCATTGAGTATTATTGATAATTCTGAAATTAAATAAAAACAGGGGTCTGTTATTCTTAAAATTCTACTTGCGAAGATACAAGGAAAAAGATAAAAGATAAAAGTAAAAAGAGAAAAGAGAAAAAAGAAGAGATCTTCCTTCTCCGCCTGGGGCGGATACGGAGGGCAAGTGTCAGAGCGAGGGAGCGATAGAGCGACGGGGCGAAAGAGAAAGAAAGAGGTGAGAAAAATAATGTCAAATGTTGAGGCCTTTTTCTTTACATGAAACATCTGACATAAAAAATAAGAAGATGCCCAAATTTTGATAGCGAAAATTAGTGCTAAACCTATAGACATATTTCAGGACAAGACAGAGTAATCCAGCAAACATCAGATTAAAATTATGCAGATTGTAATCATCATGTTTTCTTTAACATGTTTTGTCCTTCGAAGCATCAGCGTGGGATGGGAACCCAGAACTTTCTTAAACAATCTTGAACTTCTTTGCCCTCCGAAGCTTAAGCGTAGGAGGGGAACAATCTTAAACTCTGAACAGCGACCAATGGGAGCATAAAACTAACCAGATACAAATGCAGCTTCATACTTACCCTGGTTGGAGGGATCAATTTCCTTTAGTATAACATAAACCCTTCTTTTCTGATCGGGACTTGCTTCCTTGAAAACATTAATGAATTCATCTGTTTTTGCGTCAAGAACAACCTGCAATAAATACAGGTAAGGATCTGGCTTTTGCCTGTATACCCTTTGCAAATGTTTAAGACTTTCCTCCATATCGTTTCTTGCCACATTTACATTGTCTTCAAAGCGGTCCAGTCCCAGGCGGTGATACTGGTAAAAGAATTGCCTTACCGGCTGATACTCACCATCCAAAACATTCTGTATCAACCAGTACCTATTCCTGTTGCTACTGGCATCAAAAGCCTTCCAGCCTCTTTCCGGGGCATTTTGTGCATTCATAACAATAGCCTCTGCCCGCGTAAAAAACATGGATCCACCTTCCGGAGAAAAGGAATCATAATCAAAACCCAAAATAATATTGGCATAAAAAGCAAGCAGGGAAGTAAGATTGTCAATATGCTGAGTCTCATCAAACAGAAGAGGTTGAAACTCCACATACCTGAAATCGAGGTTGTTGTCTAATATATTAAGAATTGTGGTATTGTAGCTGGTATTATAAACCGGTCTGCGCATTTGCACCTGAATGGTTCCCTTAAACTGATCTGCACCAAATTGCTCGGTAAGATTGATTAATATATTACACTCAATTCTCTCTGTTGGTGCATATACATCATTTGACCAGTTTCGGTCATTTACAAACTCATAAATAGCAGTTTGTAAAGTCCTGAAAAGTTGTTTATTGGTTCCCTGTATCTGCTGTGTAACAACCTGAATATTACAATTAAGCTCCTGTGCTTTAAGCTTCAGCAAAGCAGAACTAAAAATGATCAGTATGATTAAAACTTTGATCCTCATAAAACCCTTATGATAATCTAATATCTATTATAACGTACCGGATGTTAGCTTTTGTATACTCTTAACAATATCAATCGCAACTTCTGCTTTGTCTTTCAAATCATAGTCCTCCTTATTCCCATGCCTGTCAAGGATACTTACCTGGTTGGTATCATAGCCAAATCCTGCACCTTTATCTCTTAACGAATTAAGCACAATAAGATCCAGGTTCTTTTTTTCCAGCTTCTTACGTGCATTATCCACCTCATTGCCGGTTTCCAGAGCAAAGCCAACCAGCCATTGTTTCTGCGACTTTGCTCTTCCGAGTTCCGCAGCTATATCATTTGTAGGTTTTAACTGGATTTGCAAATCCTCTTTTCCTCTTTTAATTTTTTGCTGCCCGGGATTTAGAGGTGTAAAGTCACTTACAGCAGCAGCCAGGACAGCCCCATTCATGGAGGGAAATAATTCTGTACAAACCTGGTTCATTTCAGCAGCAGTAACAACCTTATAAACCTTGACTTCCCTCCTTTGAATCTCCAAATTTACAGGCCCTAAAACCAGGTGAACCTCAGCACCAGTCTCCGCAAAGGCTTCTGCAAGCTGAATCCCCATTTTTCCTGAGGAATGATTTCCAATAAATCTAACAGGGTCTATTGCCTCGAAGGTTGGCCCGGCAGTGATCAGTACTTTTTGCCCGGCAAATGAGAGGTTTTTATTTATTTTTTTGAAGAAATTAGAAATCTCCATCACAATTTTTTCAGGCTCCTCCATCCTCCCCTTCCCTGAAAGTCCACTGGCAAGCTCACCAGTTCCTGCATCGATAATAATATTTCCGTATCCTTCCAGGATTTTAAGATTCTTTTGGGTTGATGAATGCTTAAACATATCCATATCCATTGCCGGCACAATTATTACCGGGCAGCGGGCAGAAAGATATACGGTAGAAAGAAGGTTATCTGCAATGCCATTAGCCATCTTGGCCATTGTATTTGCGCTTGCAGGGGCTATTAGCACAAGGTCAGCCCATAACCCGAGATCCACATGATTGGTCCATTCACCAGTATCTTTAGTAAATAGCTCAACAGCCACAGGATGGCCAGATAAGGTAGACAAAGTAAGGGGACTAATAAATTCGGTAGCTATCGGGGTCATGATCACCCTCACATCAGCTCCTTCTTTAATAAGCAATCGTACCAGGAAGGCAGCTTTGTATGCTGCAATACTTCCGGTTATGCCCAATATTATTTTCTTTCCTTTCAGCATACCGGCAATTTTATAATTGAAAAATACTATTTCTCTTCTTCCTCAGGTTTACGAAAATAAATACCGTCCTCGTAAAATTCTTCGAGAGCAATTAGCGAAGGTTTTGGAAGCTTTTCATAAAATTTCGAAATCTCTATTTGTTCTCTGTTCTCAAAAATCTCTTCCAGGTTATCTGTATAGTATGCAAATTCCTCCAGTTTCCTGTTTAACTCCAGTTTGATATCCATTGATATCTGGTTTGCCCTTTTGGAACAAATAACTACACTTTCATAAACATTTCCGGTAACATCATCAAGATCGCGTAGATCTCTTGTCACGGTAGTAAATGGTGCTTGTGTTTTTTTGTAATCCATTCTTCCTATTTAAGATTTACTATTATTAATTACTTTTTGCAAGGAAAGAAGACGACTCATTATATATCCTTTCTGCTTCTTTTGCATATTTACTTTCAGGGAATTCATCAATAAATGAATAATATTCATCTACTGTATCCTGAAATCTTTCCAGTTGTTTGAGACTGACACTCTGAGTAGCCATGAGGTAAACTGACCTCAACTTAAGATACAAAAGCTCTTCCCGGTATTTTGTGTCGGGATAATCCATCAGACTGTTTGAAATGGCCACAATGGAAGCTTTATATTTCTCAAGATCATAATAAAGTTTTGCATTGATGTATGATTTCTCAACCAGCTTCTCCTGCATCTCCTTAATATAAGTGTCTGCCTCCGGAATTCGTTCACTGTATGGAAACTTGGTTTTAAAAAGTGAAAATGCATTTATTGCATTGTATGTATTTGTCTGATCGAGCTCCACCCGTGAATTCAGTTTATAATAACAATACGCTCCCATAAAGTCTGCTTCTTCAGCACGGGGACTTGAAAAATAAGTTCTGACAAACTCCTTGAAATAATGACCGGCCATCACATAATCACCCATTTCGTAATGGCATTTTGCATTTAAATAATCCAACTCTTCTGCCCTGGCTGTTCCTTTTAGTCGCGGTATGATTTGTGAAAACAAGGTGGCCGCCCTCAAATAATTTCCTTCTTCGTAGTATTTCATTCCACTTTCATACTTGGCCTCAACATCTCCACTTTTCAGTAATTTTTCATATCCACTGCAAGCTCCAAACAAAATAATTATGAGGATCAATAAGACGGTAGTATTTCTTGTCATTTTTTGAAACATTTTGCAAAGTTACTCTTTTCCTTGTAATTAGGAAAAAACAAACGAAAAAAAGATAAAGAAGTCAAAAACTGGGGTTTTTAATCCTGACATTTCTGTGATAACCATATCCGCCGAAGGTGGAGTAGGTGATATCGTAAGTCGGTTTGGTAATGATTGATGGTATAAGGGATTTGCTCACTGATATAAACTCACCTGATCAGGCCACAGAGATTACTGATTTTTTAATGAAGTGGGCTGAAAGATTCAATATTCATATAATAGTTATCCTTCATCAAAATAAAACAGACACCCACGCCATGGCAACCTTTAATCGGAAACTTGGTTTAACTCCAAATCAAGAAAAGGCAGTTTCATTATTACTAACAGGTAAAAGTTACACAGAAGCCACTAATCCTTTACACAGCGGACAGAAAATCCCATATTTATGGAAAAATCGTCAAGGACTACATTTTTGTGATTACATGACAACACTAAGTTCCAGGCCTCGTGTGAAACGCTCATGGTAGTGCTCCACCAATTTCCGTATTCACCAATTCCAAAAAAACTCCAACCATAGCTTGAATGAACGCCGCCTGGAAGACCTGTGAAACCACTTTCGTTAGTAGCACCTATATTGAGTCCACACCAGTGTGTTGTTCCAACTTCTTTAAGTTTACCACCTGCTTCGTTTCCACCTATATAATCAATTAATATTTGCCATTCAGCATCAGATGGTACATGCCATCCGCTTGGGCTTAATTTCCCAGTATTTACTGTATACCAATTATATAAAGCTCCATAGGTATTTTTATATCTAATCTCATCATTATCATACCAACAAAAGCCTGGGGTTGTAAGATTCTGCCATTCGGTCAAATCTGTAACTAATGGTATGGCTGTTCCATCATTGTATTTTGTAGTTTTAAGATTTTCCAACATCCAAATCTGTGTTCCAATTTTAATTGTTTTGTAAGTATTCCCATCGGCGTCAGTAACTATTTCAGAGATTATGGAAATGACAATTTCGTCCGAGCTTGAACCTCCGTTATTGTCTTTTGCAGTAGCCTTAATTACATGATTGCCAACTTCCTCATTTAAAGTGTTCCATTGGAAATTGTATGGGAAAGTACTTGAAGAACCAACACCAGAACCATCAATATATAACCAAACTTCTGTGACATTTCCATCTGTATCATCCGCATCAATAGAAATAGTTATTAATTCTCCAAAGTAAATTTCGTCATCACTATTCGGGTTTGTAATAGCACAGGTGGGTTTTTTGTTTTCTTCTGTTTTATCACATCCAAATTGGATAAGAATTACACCAACTAACACAAAAATCAAAGTAAAGTAAATAAAAGTTTTATGTTTCATAGTCATAGGTATTTCTTAACTCAAAATTTAATCCTTAATGCATCGTAAAGAACACCCATCGTAGGGGGGACCTACGAAATTCTGGAAAATTGAATGATGCTGTGAAATCATGTAATAAATTTTATCCGTACCTCCTGTTGTAGTCCAATATCGACCAGTTATTCCAATAGCATTAAATGTTCCATCATATCCTGACCTGACACCACCAGGAAGAGCAGTAAAACCACTTTCGTTAGTACCTTCAGAAGTTGGATAATACCAGTGTGTGTTGCCAGCTTCTTTAAGTATTCTGGCCGCAAAGCTTGCGCCCACATAATCTACCAATGTTTGCCATTCTGTCTCAGAAGGTACATGCCACCCAGTTGGGCTTAATTTACCAGTATTTATTGCGTGCCAGTTGTATAAAGCTCCATAGGTGTTTTTGTAGCTTGCTTCATCATTGTTGTACCAACAATAGGCTGGAGTTGCACGATCTTCCCATTCATTATTAATGGTGATTAATGGTATGGCTGTATCGTCATTGTATTTAGTAGTTCTGAGATTTTCGGCCATCCAGGTCTGGGTGCCAATGGTAACAGTATAGTAAACATTTCCATCAATGTCTGTTACAGTACCACTATATGTTTTTAAAATAACCTGCTGACCATACTGCGTACCCCATTTGTTTGTTGCATATGCCCTAACAAAATATCTTGTATCAGAGGTTAATCCAGTAATTGAGCTTGCATATATTCCAGTACCACTTCCATCAGTTGTATTGTCATCTGAAACTGTAGGATTTTCAAATATACTCCAGCAAACTCCACGAGCAGTTACAGTTGTACCACCATCGTCAGTAATATTGCCTCCGCATTGAGCTGAGGTTTCTGTATAGTCACTCAAAAATACGGTTGTCAATGCTGCTGGTTGGTAAGATGTAAGAGAAATATTTATTTCGTCCGAGCTTGAACTGCCACTATTATCTTTTGCTGTAGCTTTAATGGTATGACTGCCTACTTCCTGACTTGAAGCATTCCAATCAAAAGTGTATGGGAAACTTCTCATATTTGCAATAATAGAACCATCAACATATAACAAAACTTCTGTAACATTTCCATCTGTATCATCAGCATCAACAGAAATAGTTATTAATTCTCCTTTATCAATTTCATCCTCATTATTTGGACTTGTAATTGTGCAGGTGGGTGCTTTGTTTTCTTCAGTTTTATCGCATCCAAATTGGATGAGAATTACACCAATTAGTAAAAAAAATAAGTTTGAGTACACAAAAGTTTTAGGGTTCATGACAATAGATATTGTTTAGGGTTGCAAAACTATGAAAGTTCTACATTTATGAAAAATGTTATAGAACATATGGCAATTGAATGAAGGTCTTGCGTGATAAGCATGGAACAAACAAAAGTCACTCCCTTGCCAGATTATTAAAAATATCTACCTTTGCAATCACTAACCTAAAAACTTATTACCGTGGATATTTTTGATAAAATCAGAAAAAACAGGGGTGCTTTGGGGCAATACCAAAAGCTAGGACATGGATATTTTATGTTTCCTAAATTAGAAGGAGAAATTTCTCCCCATATGACATTCAGGGGGAAAAAAGTTCTTACCTGGAGTTTAAATAATTACATAGGACTGGCTAACCATCCTGAAGTTCGGGCTGAAGATGCAAAAGCATCGAAAGATTGGGGACTTGCATATCCAATGGGTGCCCGCATGATGTCTGGACAAACCCAAAAACATGAAGAACTGGAAGGTAAACTGGCAGAGTTTGTTGGTAAGGAGCGTGCCTATCTGCTGAATTATGGTTATATGGGAATGACTTCTATAATTGATTCCCTGGTAAACCGGAACGATGTAATTGTTTATGATTCAGAATCACATGCCTGCATACTTGATGGCTTAAGAATGCATATGGGAAAACGCTATGTTTTTCCTCATAACAATATTGAAAACCTGAAGAAACAACTGGAAAGAGCCACTAAATTGACAGATAAAACCGGAGGAGGAATTCTGGTAATTACAGAAGGAGTTTTTGGAATGGCTGGAGATCTTGGAAGATTAACAGATATTGTTGCTCTTAAAGACGAATTCAAATTCCGCCTGTTGGTTGATGATGCTCATGGTTTTGGAACTATGGGAAAAACAGGAGCAGGTACAGGGGAACACATGGGAGTTCAGGATAAAATAGATGTTTATTTTGCAACCTTCGCAAAAGCCATGGCAGGAATCGGAGGTTTTGTTGCAAGCGATGAAGATGTTGTGGATTATCTCCAATACAATATGAGATCACAAATCTATGCAAAATCTCTGCCCATGCCAATAGTTGTTGGCTCACTGAAACGACTTGAACTTCTGAAAAGCAAGCCTGAATTGAAGGATAAACTCTGGATCGTGGTTCGTGCTTTGCAGAAAGGACTGAAAGAGAACGGACTTGATCTTGGAGATACTGAATCTCCTGTAACACCTGTATTTCTAAAAGGTGGAGTACCTGAAGCTACCGGAATTACCATGGACCTGAGAGAAAATTATGGAATTTTCTGTTCCATCGTGATCTACCCGGTAGTTCCGAAGGGTGTAATTATGCTGAGACTTATTCCTACTGCAGATCATAGTCTGGAAGATGTAGATAGAACTGTCAAGGCCTTTTCTGAGATAAAAAAGAAACTGGATGCAGGTAAATACATAAAAGAAATTAAAAGCCCGCTGGCTAAATAAATTTTAAAAAATAAAACTAAAAAGGGTAACCGTAAACGTTACCCTTTCGTTTTTCCAGCAAACCAATCTGAAAGCCAGGGTCATCGCGAATGCAATGAAGCGATCTCCATATTTTATTCGCCTGAATTAGAGCGAATATTCCATTCTTCCTTCTTAACTATGTTTCTCTCCAAGATATCTTTCAGCATCTATAGCAGCCTTGCATCCAGATCCTGCAGCAGTAACAGCCTGTCTGTAATGAGGATCCATCACATCTCCACAGGCAAAGACTCCATTTACATTGGTTTTTGAGCCTGGAGCTTCAGTATGAATATAGCCAACTTCATCAGTCTTAAGGTATTCACTAAAGATCTGGGAATTGGGAGTGTGACCAATGGCCAGGAAAAAACCATCAATATTGATTCTCACTTCTTTTTCTTCCGGAGTCCCCATCTTGTGTATAAGTATTGCACCTTCCACTCCATTCTCGCCAAAAAGGTCTTTGGTATTATGCTCATATAAGACTTCAACATTATCAGTATTTTCAACCCTTTCTATCATCACTTTGGAAGCACGCATAAAGTCTTTCCTGACAATCACATATACCTTATTGCATAATCCAGCCAGGTAAAGAGCCTCTTCTGCTGCGGTATCGCCACCGCCAACTACGGCAACATCTTTTCCCTTATAGAAAAATCCATCACAGGTTGCACAGGCAGAAACACCACCTCCGGCATATTTCTTTTCGGCTTCAAGCCCAAGGTATTTAGCAGTAGCACCGGTAGCAATTATGACAGATTCTGCTTCAATAGTAGTCTTATTATCTATAACCACCTTGTGGTTCTCTCCTGAAAAATCGACAGATGTTGCAAGGCCCCAACGTTCATCAGTACCAAACCTGGTTGCCTGTTTTTTCAGATCCTCCATCATAACCGGACCGGTAACACCTTCAGGATAACCCGGGTAGTTTTCCACCTCGGTGGTAGTGGTAAGCTGACCTCCGGGCTGAAGTCCCTCATAAAGTACCGGGTTCAAATTGGCACGTGCTGCATAAATGGCAGCTGTATAACCAGCCGGACCGGAACCAATAATCAAACATTTTACTTTCTCAACATCGGTATTAGCCTTCACTTCTTTTGCTTCCTCTCCCGATGTGTCCATTGACTTAAACAATTCCATAATTCTGATATTTAATAATCTATAGTATTTTATTCACAAAATTCCCGATGCAAAAATAATAAAAATGCCCGGATATATTTGTCGCCTGATTTACAATAACCATACCAAATTAAAAGAACTGAAAT
>JAUVKW010000185.1 GCA_030596025.1 Bacteroidota bacterium
GATTACATCCGATCTTTGGAGTGAAGAGGCATCTGGCAATTGCATATTTACAAAGAAATATCCCATATCTTCTTCCGGAATAAAACCTCCTGGCACCAGTTTCCCAAATATGCCTGCGGCTACAGTCATAATTAAAATAAACACCACAGATCGTTTTAGTTTTCGGGTTACAATATTTGTAAAACTCATGTACGAATCGGTGGTTTTCCCCATTGCGGAATTGAACTTTCCAAAAAACCAACCCAGCGGACCTTTGTATGGCTTAGGTTCTTTTAGCAGAATAGACGCAAGGGCAGGACTTAATGATAGGGCATTTATGGAAGATACAATTACTGAAACAACAATGGTTAAGGCAAATTGCTGATAAAGTTTTCCTGTAATTCCTGCCATTCCTGCCACAGGAATAAATACTGCTATGAGTACCAATGTGGTAGCAATAATCGGTGCAGTAACTTTTTGCATGGCATCCAGGGTTGCTTCTTTGGCATTCATTCCCCTGGCAATATTTACCTGAACTGCTTCAACAACTACAATAGCGTCATCCACAACAATCCCAATAGCAAGAACCAGTCCCAGTAGAGAAAGAACATTGATGCTAAATCCCAAAAGGGGGAAAAACATAAAAGCTCCAACCAGGGACACCGGTATTGCTATTGTTGGGATCAGGGTAGCCCTCCAATCCTGGATGAAGACAAATACTACCATAATCACCAGAATCAGAGCAATGATAAGGGTAACAACAATATCTCTGATTCCTGCAGTAATTGGTGCCGTAGAATCCAGGGAAACTTCATATTTTACGCTTTCCGGAAAATTCTTTTCCAGGACCTTCATTTCATCTATTACATTAGCTGCAAGTTCCACCGCATTAGACCCTGGCGCCTGGTAGAGTGCGATAATTGCACAGGTTTCCTTGTTAAGTCTGGTAAAGGCTGAATAAGTTTCTACACCGAGGTTGATTGTTGCAATATCCTCAAGTTTTACCTGTGATCCATCTGCCTGGGTTCTTACAACAATCTCACCAAAGGCTTCCGGAGAATTGAATCGTTCAGGGAGTCTTACCGTGTAAGTAAACTCTGTACCAGGAGGGGCAGGTTCGGCTCCGAACTTTCCCCCTGGAACGATAATATTCTGTTCATTGATGGCATTTAGTATTTCCGGAACCGTAATGCCCATCTGTGATAAGCGGTCGGGCTTTACCCAGATCCTCATAGAGTAGTCTGCCGCACCAATTACATTTACACTTCCAATTCCTTTAATCCGGGCAAGTTGATCTTTCAGGTTAATCAATGCATAATTCCCCAGAAAATCCTGGTCATAACGACCATCAGAAGTAAGAGCTATAAGCATTAATATATTCGGAAGTGACTTTTCTGTAGTTACTCCCATTTTTGTGACCGAAGAGGGAAGTTTGGCTGAAGCTGCAGAAACCCTGTTTTGAGCCAGAACAGTATTCATATCGGGATCGGTACCTACATCAAAAGAGATTTGAATATTCATACTCCCATCATTCGAGTTGGTAGACTTCATATAGATCATATTGTCTACACCATTGATCTCTTGCTCAAGGGGAGTTGCAACAGATTCTTCCACACTTACAGCATTGGCCCCGGTGTAATTAGCCCTGACCTGTACAATTGGAGGAGTAAGATTGGGATATTGTTCAATGGGCAAACCAATCATGGAAACAGCACCCACAATAACAATTACAATGGCAATAACCATTGCAACAATTGGCCTGTGAACAAAGAAATTTCCTTTATTTTCTTCCATAGTTCAGAATTTATTGTTGGGTGTTTTTGCTTTCAAACTCTATAATCTCAGGTTTAATTTCCTGCCTGGGACGTACAGCCTGAATAGCATCAATTATAATTTTTTCCTTTGGCTTAAGACCTTCTTCAATCATCCAGAGGTCACCGATCTTTTCACCGGTGGTTACCTGTCGTGTTTCCACTTTATTGCTGTCTGTGACTACAAGAACCGAATGCTGTCCCTGGAGTTCAGAAACACATCTTTGGGGCACAAGCAAAGCTCCTTCTTTAAAGTTCATCATAGCTTCAACACGGGCAAATTGTCCCGGCCTGAGGATTAAATCAGGATTTGGGAAAGTTGCCTGTACCAGGATTGCACCTGTTGATGCATCCACCTCCCTGTTGATAAAATCTACCCTTCCATTATAAGGATGATAAGAGCCATCCGAAAGAATTAGTTTCAGGGTTCTTTTAGTATTCCTTTCTTCTTTACGACCTTCTTCCTGGTCGCGCACAAATCGTGCAATTGCCAGATATTCTGCTTCCGTAAGAAAGAACTGAACCCTTATTTCATCAATTCTTGATACGGTGTTTAAAATTACCGGGTTGGGATCTCTTCCTACAAATTCTCCCTCACGGGCATTTGTCTTGCCAATAAATCCGGTTATTGGAGAATAGATTTTACAATAGCTTAGATTAATTTCCGCCATTTTAAGAGTTGCTTTAGCCGCTTCTACAGATGCAAGTGAAGCATCACGATTAGCCTGGGCAAAATCGAGGTCACTCTGACTTACAGCATTGATTTCGGCAAGCGGTTTGTATCGTGCTAACTGACTTTCGGCATTTGCAAGCATGGTCTGTGCTTCAGCCAACTTGCCTTTCTGGTTCCCAACTTCGGCAATAAATGGCGCCGGGTCAATACTATAAAGCAGAGTCCCTTTTTGAATCCGTGCTCCTTCTTGAAAGTGCAATCCTTCTAAAAAACCCTCAACACGGGCCCGGATAGGAATATCCTTCAAGCCATAAACCTGTCCAACAAATTGCCTGTAAACAGGAACATCTTTCTGGATGACTTCAATAACAGTAATTTCCGGAGAAGTTATCTGTTGTTGAGTTTTTTCTTTACAAGAACCTAGCCCCGCAAACAAAAGAGGGATAAATAAATAAATAAATAACTTTTTCATGGTGTTATCAATCAGGTAGATAAATATTATTGGGGGACAAATATAATAAAGTATTGTTGAATAATAATAGTTAATAAAAATGTATCAAAGCAGAATCTCTTTATCTTCTATAAGGCCATTTTTAAAATGGGGCACCTTTATGGTCTTAAGATCCACTTTATGAAACAGGAAAGGAAAAAACCCTTCTACAGGTTTATATAAGAGTGAGCCTTCTATTTTTTCTTCAGGAAGAAAATGTGCCTTTTCATTCAATGAGTTTAGCAAAAAGATCATAATGCTTAAAATAAATGCTGTTTTAAGTACTCCGAAAACTGCTCCGACTATGCGGTTTACAAAACCCAGGGCTATGGCTTTTATCAGTTTATCAATAATTCCTGCCAGGAAATGGACAGCAATAACTATAGCAACAAAGGTAATGGCAAATGAAATAATTGGCAGGTACCTGCCGGAAAGTTCAAAATATTCAATCAATAAGTCCGATGTGAAATCTGAAAAGTGTATTGCTCCAAAAATCCCAAGAATTAAAGCTGCCAGTGAGGCCACTTCATGAACCAGGCCGTTTTTCAAACCACTAATAAAGCCCCAGGCGAGGAGAATTAAAAGTATAATATCAATAATGTTCATAAAGCCTATTTTCTCAGATGGGAATTTAATTTTTTAATTGTTCAAATATACTTTAAAATGATAAAAATATTCAAGTTTTATATTATCTTATAAGATTGCAAATTAATAAACAACATAGTAAGCTTCTGAAACTGAAAGACTAGGATTGGAATAATAAAAAGAAAATTCAAAAACAGGAAGTGCCACGGATGCACGGATAAAAGACGAATAAAAGAAGATAATATTTTATTAGTGCATTAGTCTTCTATTTGTGAATTCGTGGCTTTTTTATCATGGACAAAGATATTGAAGTCAAACCGCAAGGAGTAATTTCAAATATATCTCTTATCATAAGCTTAGAATTATATCTTTGGTATTTATAACAAAAGCTGTATAATTGTTTATTCTAATTAGAGTTTACCAGGCAATATGAAAAAGCAAGATTTCATTTTTATAATTCTGCTATTTGCCTTATTTACTCCATTTTTCTTTTCAGAGAAACTTTATTTTTTTTACAGGGGGTTTAATGATGATCATGGTCTGGTAACCGCCTTTATAAAGTTTTTCTTTCTGGCAACTCTTGGAGAAAGCCTGGGTTTGAGGATTCGGGAGGGAGTTTATAATAAGAAAGGATTTGGACTTTTGCCCAGGGCTGTGGTCTGGGGCTTTCTGGGAATCTCAATAAAAATTGCCTTTGTTGTATTTTCTTCAGGAACAATTAGTTTTTTGGAATATTTAGGAATGGACTCCCCGGAGGAAATCATAGAAGGAGGATTGAATGGGAAAAAAGTTCTGATAGCATTTTCAATTAGTACCATATTGAATCTGTTTTATGCACCGGTACTAATGACTGTTCACAAAATTACAGATGCACATATTACCATGAATCATGGAACCATGAGAGGCCTGTTTTTACCGATAAGGTTTACGTCTATTTTGAAAAATATGGATTGGGATGTGCATTGGAATTTTGTCCTGAAGAAAACCATCCCCTTATTCTGGATTCCGGCACAAACAATAACATTTTTATTGCCTGAAGAATGGCAGATTTTGTTTGCAGCAATTCTAGGAATAGTGCTTGGGGCTATTTTGGCTTTTGCCAGTCTGAAGCCTTCGAATTAGACAGGATGAACGGCAAGCGAGCTTGCGAGAGAATCCTTTATGAACAGGACGAATAGGCGCCAGGCGGTTTAAAACCGCTTGGCGCCTATGTATTAATATTTTCTTTCCAGGATTATTTGAAAATGTTTTGATTAGTTTTACGGATACAATTCCAAAATGCGGTTTTGGAACAAATGGCTAAATGAAAAATACTAATGAGAAAGAAAGCGTATAAAATATTTACTGGAATTTTAATCCTGCTTTTGGCCTACCAGAATATAGTTTTGGCACAGGAGGAAAATCAGGATTCTACAAGTATTACATCAGATCTGCCATGGGATAAATTTTCATTTACTTTCGGAGGTTTCCTGGCCGATTTGTCCAGCAGTGCAATTATAGGTTCCAGCCGAATCGGACTTGGAGTATCAATTAATCTTGAAGATGCACTAGGCCTGGATGTTTCAGGTTTTGTGATTAGAAGCAATGCCATGTACAGGTTTGGAAATAATAATCGACATGCAGCAAGCATTGAATATTTTGGATTTAAACGCAAGGCCACAAAAATCCTGAAAAGGGATTTGGAAATTGGAGATACTATCATTCCAATCGGAACGAAAACAACAAGTATTTATAATCTTCAGATCATTAAGGCGACCTACGAATATTCTTTTCTCCAGGATGACCGGGTTAACTTTGGTGCTTCTTTCGGATTTTACATAATGCCATTAACACTTAAAATTGAATCTACATCCGCGATTTCTGAAAATACACAGTTTGTTGCCCCCCTTCCTGTGCTTGGTCTTCGGTCTGAATTATTATTAACACCAAAGCTGTTCATGAAGCAAAGTGCAGAGGTTCTATACCTTAAAATAGGTAATTTTAAAGGGTCTATGATGGATATCAACATAAACATTGAATATAATATCTGGAATCACATTGGACTGGGAGCAGGATTTAATTATTATCGCTTAACCCTTGAAGCAGATGGAAGGGATGACTACCCCCTGTTTGAGCT
>JAUVKW010000047.1 GCA_030596025.1 Bacteroidota bacterium
GATGTGATCTAATTCAGATTTCCTGGAAAAAACAATGAGTGCTCCGGTTAAAGTTGAAGACATATTTTCACAGGCCTCAACAACACTGGCTATCTCATTACTTATTATTTCTGAAGTCTCCTGCGAAAATAAGAAGGAAAATGATAACCATTTGGGAATCCTATACCTTCCACCCAGAATCAATAGAAAACGACGAATTTCCTGTTGAAAGACAATAATTAAGGCAACTACCCCCACTCCGATAACCTGACCTAAAATAGAACTTAATAATTCCATATTTAAGGCTTTCACCAGAAGCCAGAATAAATAAACCCCAAAAATCCCCACAAAAATATTTATGGCAATTGTCCCTTTAATCAACCGGTATAACTGAAAAAACAGCACTGCTACCAGAAAAATATCCAGCATATCCAATAAACTGATATGAATGAAGGATAAAGTCATAATTCTCAATTAATTTTCTTCAAATGCAAAAAATTCAAATAGTTTTCAAAAACAAATTTAAAAAAAATAATAGCATTTGTTTTCATCCTTTAATCTTCTGAATAATTTCAATGGTTTCTTTTGCAGCCTTTACATCATGTACCCTGAGAATATCCACCCCTTTCAATAAAGCGTAAGAGTGAGCAGCACTTGTACCTATCAATGAATCTTCAGAACCTATCTTTAAAAGATCACTAATCATAGATTTCCTGGAAATACCAACCAGGACAGGAGCCTCAAGCAAAGAAAATACCTCCAGATCAGTCAGAATTTTGTAATTATGATCCAGTGTTTTCCCAAATCCGAATCCAGGATCAATAATAATATCATTTATCCCAATTAAATTCAATTCATATTTTTTTTGAGCAAGAAACTTTAGGATATCTTTCACAGGGCTCTCATATTTTGGATGATCCTGCATATTCTGCGGATTTCCCTGCATATGCATAATAATATAAGGCACATTTAAATCAGCCATTGTTTCGAACATCTTTGAGTCTATTGTCCCGGCTGAAATATCATTGATTATATCAGCACCAAAATCCCTGACCATTCTTCGGGCTACCCCCGACCGGAAAGTATCAATAGAAAGAAAAAGATCAGGAAATTCTTTTCTGATTATTGCAATGGATGGTTCCAGCCTGGACAATTCTTCCTCCTCTGAAATCATCCCGGCCCCGGGTCTTGACGAATAGGCCCCTAAATCAACAAAATCAACTCCCTCTTCAATCATTTCCCCCACTCTGGTCAATAGTTCAGACAAAGAAGTATACTTTGCGCCATCATAAAAAGAATCAGGAGTTATATTAAGTATCCCCATTACTTTTGGGCTATCGAAATTATAAATAACACCACGAAGATTAATGCTGGTATTCTTTATAAGAAAGGAGGTCCCTGGTTGAAAAAAACTATCTTTAGTGATCATTTTTTGTTTACAAAATTCATTACAAATTTTCTTTTTGTGATGAATAATTCGGGTTAACTTTATACAAATTTATAAAAAGCCATCTTTGTTAAGCATTTAACATAGTTTTATTTTAAGCGGCAATCATTATCAATATGAACCAGGCATTGAGAAACACATTATAAATAAATGAAATTCATTGTAATTGAGGGCCTTGATGGGGCCGGGAAATCAACCCAGATACAGCTTCTTCGTAACGAGCTCACAAAACTGGACAAGAAGTTTTATTATCTGCACTTCCCCAGAACTGACTCTCATGTATTTGGAGAACTGGTTGCACGCTTTCTCAGGGGCGAATTTGGAAAAAATGAGGATGTAAATCCATATTTGGTGGCTTTGCTTTATGCTGGAGACAGGAAAGATGCTGCTGATACTATTCTTAAATACCTCGAAGATGGCACATATGTAATTGCCGATCGCTATGTCTATTCTAATATTGCCTACCAGTGTGCCAAGTTTTCTAATAAATCTGATCGGGAAACTCTCAGAAAATGGATATTTGATCTGGAATACAATTATTATAAGATCCCCAAACCTGACCTTAACCTTTTTCTTGATGTTCCTTTTCAATTCACTCATGAAAAATTAACAGATACAAGGAATGGAGAAGACAGAGATTATCTGAATGGAAGTTTTGACATTCATGAAAAAGACCTGGATTTTCAGAAATTTGTAAGGGAGGTTTATCTTGACCAGGCTTCCAGGGATCAGAAACTAAAAATTATCAATTGTGGCGATAAGAAAAACACTATTCTTCCACCAGCTGCTATATTTCATAAAATTCTTGAGCTTATTAATATGGAGAATTTACTGAACCCCTAATAAACAACCGGAGGCAGTTATTCAATTTATTTAAGGAATAATTCTAAACTATCAGGATTACATGTACTCAAAAACCAAATTCATTAAATATCTCATTATCTTCAGCAGAATGCTGGTAGGCTTCGTTTTTATCTTTTCTGGTTTTGTAAAAGGAATTGATCCCATGGGTTCTGCCTTCAAATTTCAGGATTATTTCGATGCTTTTAACCTGAATTTCCTGCATGAATTTGCATTGATCTTTGCAATAGTTCTTTCAGGCCTGGAATTTATTGTTGGTATTTCACTCTTTTTTGGCCTGAGGCCCAGAATTGGTAGCTGGGGAGCCCTGCTTTTTATGATCTTATTCACCCCACTTACTCTTATTCTGGCACTCTCCAATCCGGTTGATGACTGCGGTTGTTTTGGCGATGCTGTTGTTCTTACGAACTGGCAAACCTTTTGGAAAAATTTATTTCTTTTATTTTTTACTCTTGTCACTATTTGGGGCAGAAAGAAATTTATCAGTCTTTATCATAGTGCTACCGAGTGGATTGTAATAACTGCTTTTCTTGTCTTTATTGGAGGTATATCAGGATATGGACTCATTCATCTTCCGGTAATTGATTTCAGACCCTATAGTACAGGATCATCCATTTTGGAAGGAATGACAATCCCTGAAGGTGCAGCACAAGATCAATATATGACTACCCTGATTTATGAGAAAAATGGAATTCAAAAAGAGTTTTCATCTGATGACTTTCCATGGCAGGATAGCAGCTGGAGCTTTGTAGATCAAAATTCCATACTTATTGAGGAAGGATATCAGGCCCCAATTCATGATTTCAATATAATCTCAGCAGATGGAGAAGATATTACCTACCAGGTACTTGACAATCCGGGTTTTTCATTCCTGGTAATCAGTAAAAATCTTTCTGAATCCAGGCTTGAATCTTTAGATATGATTAACGAGCTGGCTCTGTACTTTTTGCAGAGAGATATCCCATTTTACGGACTTACCTCATCAAACAGTTCCGAAATTGAGTCATATTGGACAAACTTAGATCTATTCTTTGATTTTTATTCATGCGATGAGACTACCTTAAAAACCATAATCCGATCAAACCCCGGGTTGCTGCTATTAAAAAATGGCACTATTCTGGCAAAGTGGAGCTGGCGTGATATTCCAACTACAAACGAATTTTCAGGACAACTTCTCTCAGAACAAATTACCAGCCTCAGAAAAGACAGGGACAATTGGAAAATCTATTCCCTGTTCCTGTCAATGTTTTTACTCTGGTCACTCGCAGCATCTATTGCCCCATATAAAGGGCGCAGGGCTGAGGGCAAGAAAGATGAGTAAAGAAGAGGTAAAGGGCGCAGGGCAAGTGAAAGTCAAACGATGGTAATACAATAGTCATTCGATGGTCATACAATAGTCATACAATAGTTATTCGTCGGCTATACAATTGAGTAAGGCTACTGCAGAGTGTATACAATCGTATGACAGCGAAGCGATTGACACGATCTGCCGGAGGCAGAGAGTGAATGACTATTGAGTAACAGAGACCCTCAATACGATGCAGGAGTGAACAGTAAGTGAGGAAAAAGGGACGAGCAAAATCAGCCTAACGATTTAATATTTGTACATTTGAAAACTGAACACATATCTTAAAAAAACATGAGAAAAAAAATAGTCGCCGGTAACTGGAAAATGAACAATTCTCTTAACACCGGCATTGAGCTTGCAAAGCAGATAAATGAGTTGGTTGAAAATCTACCTCCTCATGAAACAGGAATTATTATTGGTGTACCCTATATCCTGCTTTCAAAAGTTGCAGATCTGATCAACTCAAAATATATTTCAGTTGCTGCACAAAATCTGGCAGAATGGGAAAAAGGAGCATATACAGGAGAAATTTCTGCAGAAATGATAAAATCTACAGGTGCGGAATATGTTCTCATCGGACACTCTGAAAGAAGAAAATATTTTAACGAAGAGGAGACAAGCCTTCATAAAAAAGTGAATCTTGCCCTGGAAAATGGAATTAAACCTATCTATTGTTGCGGGGAGGTACTGGAGGAAAGAAATTCCGGAAAGCACTTTGACATCATAAAGAATCAAATAAAGGCAGGATTATTTGAATTGGATAAAGACAAATTCCAAAATGTTATAATTGCATATGAGCCTGTGTGGGCAATTGGAACAGGGGTTACAGCCAGTCCGGAACAAGCGCAGGAAATGCACAAATTTATAAGACAGGAGATTGAAAGCCATTATGGCACGGATGTAGCAGAAGATACAACTATTTTGTATGGAGGGAGTTGCAATCCAACTAATGCAACAGAATTGTTCAGTAATCCCGATGTAGATGGTGGTCTCATTGGTGGAGCATCCCTGAAAGCAGATGATTTCCTGAGCATTATTGCTTCAATTTAACCTGTCTGGGAATAGTATTAACATAATAAGCAGAAGCAAAAACCCTCTTATTACTGAATACTCCCCTGGGATGATGTTCTATTTAAACACCTGACCATCGCTCCCAGCCTCCAGAATATCTTGAAGTTCATCGCGCAATGCTTTTAGAAAACGATTACCTGGGTCAGATTTTTTGGTTCTGTAGTCAGGATCGCTTTCGTAGAAATACTTATGCCCGGGATGCGAAGGATCTTCCAATTGTCTATACTCCTGATGACCAATAAGGATCTTAATTTCAGGATATTTTTTTTCAGATATCGTATAAGAGCAACATTGGACTTCAACTGTGCCAATGTCAATTGTACATTATCCTGTGGTTCGCCTCGCAGGCCTGCTTCAGTAATATCCCCCATACCGATATTCTCGAAACCAATTGCACAATGGTTTAGTCCAATACAATGCCGGTTAAAATAATTGTCAGGTGTGATCTGATAGATAGAACCATCCTGGTCAACCAAAAATTGCACCCCAACATTTGCTTTACCTGCCTGATAAAAACAACACAAAGTTTTTCATGGAATTTTTTCTTTTATTCATAATGTAAAATTTATTACTTCCATTAATTAGTTTGTATCATTACAATATTTAATATGGCATAATTTATAAATACCTAATCGGCCCTTATCATAGTTTCAATGTACCTAGCTGTTTTTGAGGTATTTGCAGGAAATTGCATTGTGGTTTTTATGATGCAAATATTATTTAAAGATACAACAAAAAAAATGTAATTTTGGTTTATGTTTTTGCGCATAAATAAACGCATAAGCTGGTCTAACTTTACCAGTGCATATTAGAATTGATATATATATTTGAAATCTCAGACTTCTGATGAAAAAAACATTATCAATAGTTTATCTTTTTCTGTTTCTCGGGATAGTTACAATCAGTGCACAAACTTTGAAAAGCCTTCCTGAAGAACCCACAGCCTTTCTTGAAGAATTTATCAGCATGATGTCTGCCCGCATCAATGAAGAAAACCAAATCATTCTGGATGAATTTGTCAGTTATTTTCAGTCAGGAGCTTTTAATGAGGAAGAAAAGTTGCAAATAATCAATATCTCAAACCTTCTGTTAGATAGACGAGCGCGGCCCTATCCACATTTCAGGAATTATATCAGAGTACTTTCAAGCTTCAAGAAAGGAGCTCTCCCCCGGGAAGATTATTATGCCTGGGAAAAGGGATTTGTTGATCTTCTGGAAGACAAGAAGTATTCAATTACTAAACTCAATAAATTTCTTGAAATCTCCCACCTCACAATCACGGAAAATACTTTATACAAGTCAAGTTCCTTGAAGTGGAAAACCAGTTCTTCAGACATAAAAATGGTTTATAATGATGCCCTCTCTTTTGTTTTTTCGAATACCGACCTCACATGTTACTCACAAAGAGACAGCATTGCTATTTATCAAACCTCTGGGATTTATGACCCTGCAACATATTCCTGGTCAGGGGAAAAAGGGATAGTGGACTGGAAACGGGCTGGCTTTAAAGAATCGGAAGTTTATGCAAAACTAACCAGCTATAAAATAGATCTCACTAAGTCCAGGTACAAGGCTGATTCAACACTGTTTACTCATCCCAATTATTTTCCTGATGGGGAACTGGGAATGCTATCAGACCGGGTAAAAGTTACCAGAAGACCTGAACAGGCTACATTCCCGGTTTTTAATTCTTACAAGAAAAGGCATACTGTGAAAGGAATCTATCCCGACATTGATTATGAAGGAGGATTATTAATTGAAGGTGCCACAATGAAAGGTACAGGTAACGAAACAGAACCTGCAGGCCTGAAATTTTATAAAGGTGATACATTAAAAATGCTTGTAAATTCTCCTACATTCCAGATTAAAGGTAACAGAATATCAAGTCATCAGGCTGCCATATCTTTGTACCTGGAGAATGATTCCATCTTTCATCCGAATATTGGATTTGCATACAGGATGCAATTCCGAGAGGTGTCTCTGTTCCGCACAGATGATCCCCTCACAAGGGCTCCATATTTTGACAGCTACCATATGGTGGATATGAGTTTTGATCAGTTGGTTTGGAAGCTTGATGATCCAATTGTTCGTCTGACACTCTCCAGGGGTTCAGCTCTTGGAGAGGCCAGGTTTAAATCTGCTTCATATTTTAATGAAAATCATTTTTTCAAGATGCAGGCTTTGGATGAGCAGCATCCACTGTTTTTGCTTAGAAAATTCTCAGAATGGTATTATTCGGATGAATTTCCCGTTTCTGACCTGGCAGACTGGATGGGAAAACCTCTTTATCAGGTTCAGCATATGGTAACCAGAATGGCCATCGATGGTTTTGTGTTTTACAAAGCTGAAACAGGAATGATTCAAATAAAACAACAACTTCTTGATTACCTTGCAGCAAGCGGGAAAAACATTGACTATGATGTGATTGATTTTGTTTCTACTGTCAGGGCTCCCGGGAATAATGCTGTCTTAAACCTCGAAAATAATGAATTAACAATTAACGGAATTCCGCGTGTCTTTATAAGTGATTCACAAAATGTAGACATTGTTCCCACTAATAATCAAATTGTCCTTAAGAAAAATCGCAATTTTAATTTTGGCGGAAGAGTTCAGGCAGGATTGCTAACATTCTATGGAGAAAATTTCACCTTTGAATACGACTCTTTTAAAATCAATCTTGATAACATTGATTCTTTAAACATGGCTATTCTTAGTGAAGAAGCAGATGAATTCGGATACAGGGAACCGATTAAGGTAAAGAATAACATTGAAAATATTACAGGAGAGCTCTTTATAGACCACCCATACAACAAATCAGGACTTGAGAATTTTGAAGAATACCCATCATTCAAAAGTACCGCTACTTCATTCGTGTTTTATGAAATCACGGAAGGAATGGATTCAACAATTTATGAGAAAGAACAGTTCCATTACAAGTTAAATCCATTTGTGCTAAATGATCTTACAAACCTGGAACGGGAAGATCTTAGATTTAACGGAGAGTTTTATGCTGGAAACATTTTTCCTGTCCTGCATCAGGACCTTGCAGTGCAGGAAGATCTCTCCCTGGGATTTAAGGTAGCAACTGCACCAGAGGGAATGCCTGTTTATGGTGGTATAGCAACTTACTATGATGAGATCATTCTAAGTAATAAAGGAATTCAAGGGAATGGGAAGCTCATATATTTAAGTTCTGCTACCTATTCAGATAATTTCAGCTTTTATCCCGATTCTATGCTAACTAAAGCAAGTCAATTCCATGTGGAAAAGGATTCTATCGAACCAAAATTCCCATATATTTCGGCATTTGAACTTGATATTAAATGGTACCCCAATGAAGATGAATGGTATACATATAGAAAAGGAGAAAACCTGGATATTTTTTCAGAGGACATCAGTTTTTCAGGAAACCTTCTTATGAAATCTACGGGAATGTCAGGAACAGGAACACTTTATATTGAGGATACCGAAATATATTCAAATAATATTTTATACACTGACATGTCATTCCAAGCCGATTCCTCAAACCTGAAAGTGCGCTCCGAGGATCAGAAAGGCTATTCTATAGTGGCCGACCAGATGTCTGCCAGTGTAAATATAGAGGAAGGAGATGGTATATTTAACAGCCTGAATGACACAATACCTTTATTATTCCCGGAAAAAAATTACATGAGTGCTGTGGATCTGATCATGTGGGATATGAATGATAATAAGTTGAATATGATAAATCAGGATCCCAGAAACGATGCCTATAAATTTGGAGCCTATGTAGATGAAAGCAAATGGGAAAAAAACCCAACTTTCATGTCTCTGAATCCCAGATCTGACTCCCTTGCATTTACTTCTGATTCTGCAGTTTACAAACTTGATGACCATACCCTTACTGCTTATTATGTTGATTTCCTGGAAGTTGCCGATGCTCATATATTCCCGGGGGATAATTCATTAACCCTCGAAAGAACGGGCTTTATGAAAGGCTTTACAAATGCAAAAATTATAGCAAATGGAAATCATGAAATCATTGCAGAAGAAATAAACATATTAAGCCGAAAAAAATATTACGGATCAGGATTTTACAACTATATCGATAAGGATAAAACGGTTCAAAGAATCCGTCTTGGTGATATAACAGTCAACAAGAAAGGATTTACATACGCTAAAGGTGAAATAAGCCAGACTGATAGCTTGATGCTTAGTCCTCATTTCTGGTTTGATGGGATAGTCAGCCTGGATGCAGAAAATGAATTCCTTGAATTCTCAGGAGGAGTCAAATTAAGCCATAATTGTGATTCTATTGCCAGGAACAGAATACAATTTACATCGATGATAGACCCGGATAATATCAAAATTCCCATTACCGGGAAATCACGAACTCCGGATGGAAACGCTCTGTATAAAGGTATTTTGATTACAAACATGAATTCAGAAATTTACGCAGCATTCTTTTCAAAAAGAAAATCATATAGCGATACACCTATCAGCACCGCCCATGGTTTACTTCTGTTTGATGAAAAATCCCGAAAATACAAGCTGGGTAGTGAAGAAAAACTTGCTGATCATTCTCTACCGGGTAATCTTTTAACTCTGGAAAGAAATTACTGCAGAACTTATGGTGAAGGTAGTTTGGATCTTGCAGTAGAGATGAATCAGCTTAAGCTAACAACTGTAGGGAATATTACAAATGATATTGAACAAAACACATCAAGTCTTCAGCTTCTTCTGGGCTTGGATTTTTTCTTTGCACAGGAGGCCCTCCAGATTATGCTGGCGGATATTAATTCAAAGCCAACTTTAAGACCAGTTGACATGTCAGAAAATGTATACACCCATGGAGTAAACCAGTTGCTTGGCCTGTCAGATGCTCAAGCCCTGACCGATGAGTCCATGTTGTTTGGAGCCCTCGGCAATCTCCCGGAAAAACTTGTACACACCTTAATGTTTACAAAACTAGACCTGACCTGGAATGAGGAATTTTCATCCTATATATCCGAAGGTCAGATTGGTATAGGAAATATAAATGGCGTACCTGTAAATAGAATGGTTGAAGGTTTCATTGAAATTCAAAAGAAAAGAAGTGGAGACATTTTGGATGTTTACCTGCAAATTGATGAGCGCACCTGGTATTACTTCGGCTATACCAGGGGGGTAATGCAGGCCTACTCAAATAATAGGGATTTTCTGGATATTCTCACAGATTTGAATAATAACCAGCGTACTCAAAAAGTGAAAAGTGGTGAAATTTCATATATATATATGGTGGCTTCTGACCGTAAAATCTCTAATTTCAGGAGGAGGATGAGAATGATTCAGGAAGGTGATCAACCTGTTGAAGAAGAACCTATGGAAGATATTCGGTGATATGTAAAGAAGGCGCAGACCACCTTCGCTAATGAGTACAATAGCTTCGGCGGTTTAAAGGCGCAGTCCCGAAATAGTCAAAATCTGGGATTTTGATACTATTTCGAGGATCCTCGAACATTTAGGCAAATCATAGATTTGCTAATGTTCGGGAGGCACAAGGTAAGCTTCAATAACCAAAACCTAAATTTCAATAGAACAAACCGGGGACAAACACCATGCCTGCCGGCCAGGCAGGAAGTGAGGACGAGCTCAGTTTAAGATAAGCATGGCAATAACATAAATCAAAGTTAAGCTTCTTATTCTCACGATATTTGCTAATCCAACCTGCAAGGGCGAGATTCGGGGGAAAATTGGAAAGTTGAGAGGATATAAATCTACTTTATTTCAATGTTTCTTCATTTTGTAAAGCTAAAAACCTGGATTTCAATTAAGGTTGCTGAGCAATAGAAAAGCTCTAATAGTCTGATATACCTGAGGTCTCAATAAACGGTATTAGATTTTGCGGGATACAAATAATGGATGAAATAAAATAAGTTCTAAATAAGATAATCTCTTGATGATGGATAATTCGGTATAGATATTTGTTATTTATAATTTGTTATAGATTTACTATTAGAAATATATGAACCTGAAAAAATACATATCAGAACTGAAAAGGCGGCATGTATTCAAAGCCGGCATTGCATATTTAATAGTGGCCTGGGTAATTACGGAGGTAGCATCAGTCGTGCTACCTGCGTTTAATGCACCAGCTTATTTTATGAAGACCCTTTTATTTATCCTGATCATTGGCTTTCCAATCAATTTAGTTATTGCATGGATATATGATATTACCCCCGAAGGAATTAAAAAAACGGAGGAAATTGATCAAAAAGGGCTAAAATCAATACAAAAAAATAGTCGCATAAATAAAGTAATTATCGCTTCATTATCTGTTGTGGTAGTTTTATTACTTTTTAAAATACTTTGGAATCCTCCAGGTAATAAAGCAGAAAAAACAGAAAGCCGTGAAAATATTGAACCAGCAGATGCCCATAAAAAAACAATTGATATAATTGCGGTACTCCCTTTTTCCAATACCAGGCCTGATTCTGAAACAGACTACCTGGGTTTTGCAATTGCTGACCAGATTATTGGAAGCCTGATTTACCTTAAAAATATTTCAGTCCGTCCATCCGGTTCCATTCGGAAATACGAAAAACAAACCATTGATCCAATAATAGCAGGTTATGATCTGAAAGTAGATTATGTCTTAATAGGTAACTATTTGATGGAAGCTGACATTATTCGTCTGAATATTGAGCTTATCAAAGTAAATACGAATGAGATGATCTGGCGCGAGCCAATAGAAGTTGATTTTAATAATGCATTTGAACTTCAGGATATTGTTGCACAAAAGGTAGTTAAGGGACTGAATGTACAGTTTACCCAAAAGGAACTGAACAGAATAAAGAAAGACATTCCTGTTAATCCTTTGGCATATGAATACTATCTGAGAAGCATTTCATATCCACTTTCAAATGAAGGAGACCAGCTTGCCATCAAAATGCTTAATAAATCTATAGAATTAGATTCCGGTTATGCTCCTGCTTACAACCAGTTGGGTGACCGTATTCACCGATTGAGCATATATGGACTACCTAATCCGGAGGAACCCAAAAGAGCAGAAAACCTTTATCTGAAAGCATTATCACTTAATGAGGAACTGATCGGCGCTCTAAGCAATTTAGCTATGCTTTATACTGAAACCGCCAGAATTGGAGAGGCAGTTGATATTGTGAGAAAAATGCTTGACATTAACCTAAATAATGCTGAAGCTCATTTTTCCCTCGGTTACATTTATCGATATGCCGGAATGAATACTGAAGCTATACTGGAAATGGAAAAAGCCGTTTCCCTTGCACCTGAGAATTCAACATTCCGATCCATTATTATCACATATCTGTGGGCCGGAGATTATGAAAAAGCATTTGAAGCAGGTAGGATGTTTAAAGAAAGTCCTTTCATATTTAGTTACCAGGGACAGGCACTTTTCAGGCAGGGGAATCAAAAGCAGGCAGTCGAGTATATGGATAAAGCTATATCCCTGGAACCGGATGGAGCTATGGCTCTTATATTAAACGGAATTAAGGCATCAATAAAAGGGAATAAAAAAGAGGGCCTGGCTGCAATGTTAAAGTTTGAAGAATTAAATTTAGCTGATGCTGAGGCCTGGTATTTTAATTCCGGCTACTATGGGTTATTGGGCGATAATGAAAGCTGTATCAGATGCTTGCAAAAAGCAGTCGATAAAGGCTTTTTCAATTATCCCTGTATGGTAAATGATTTTTTCTTAGACTCTTTACGGGATGATCCGGAATTCCAGGAAATCCTGGAAGAAGCAAAGGAAAAACATTTGGCTTTTAAAACGAGGTTTTTTTGAATTGAGACAGCATTTGAGAAATAGCTTTAAGCAATATACGGACATCATGTTTTAATAATTCTTGACTTGACTAAATTAAGATTTAGGCAAGATAGCTATATAGTCAAACCTGTAGACATATAGCGAAAAAAGATATAATTAAAAGTCTGCTGTTAATTAATTCACAGTAAGGCAATTACCCTTTACCTTCTTCCAGGATTCCAATATTCCAATCCCAAAGTCTTTCCTATCTCCTCTCCCCCATCTCAATTACTTCAAGATCCTTAATATCAGACTTATCAATCCGTAACCGGATGGCAGTCCTTATTTTGTGAAGCCCTGCCCTGCCTGCTGCTCCCGGATTGATGTGCAATAAATCAAGGTCCTTATCATACATTACTTTTAAAATGTGAGAATGACCACAGACAAATAAATCCGGAGGTTTCATTTTTATCGTCTCTTTTACCATTCTATCATACCTGCCAGGATATCCCCCAATATGAGTTATCCATACATCAGCATCTTCGCAAAAAAAGCGCAAATTCTTAGTGAATATAGCCCTTATCTCCTGCCCGTCAATATTTCCATAAACTGCCTTTAAAGGCTTAGTTTTACGAATCTCTTTCACAAGCTCTATGCTTCCAATATCTCCTGCATGCCATATTTCATCACATTCTGAAAAGAATTGTTTGAGGGCAGGATCAAAATAACCATGAGTATCAGAAAGTATTCCAATTGTTTTCATAAGCAATATCAATCACATTTCACGAATATACCGCATTTTCGTAAATTTGTAATTCAATCAAGCAAAAAGCGATGCAAGTATTTTATCTGCCCGGCATGAAGCAGGGTATAAATGTTTTAAATCCCGAAGAGTCACATCATTGTGCCAGGGTTCTTAGGGTTGGCAATGAAGAAGAAGTCAATTTTATAGATGGAGAAGGTGGTTTTGCCATAGGGAAAATTATCCAATCGCATTCCAGAAAAACAATAATTGAAATACAGGAAATAAAAACCAATTTCAATAAAAGATCTTATTACCTGCATATTGCTATTGCACCGACCAAAAATATTGATCGTTTTGAGTGGTTCCTTGAAAAAGCTGTTGAGATAGGAATAGATGAGATTACACCCTTGATATGTGAAAGATCAGAAAGGAGAACCATAAAAACCGAAAGACTAAATAAACGAATTCTTTCGGCCATGAAGCAATCTATGAATGCTTACAAACCCAGGTTAAACGAACTCACTTCTTTCAAGGCTTTCCTTAATCAAATCAGCGAAGTCAAGGCATATATTGCATACTGTGGTCAGCACACTCCTCCTCAACTTAAAGACCAGCCCTTGTTAAATAACAGCTCTTTGATCCTCATTGGTCCGGAAGGAGATTTTAGTCCAGCGGAAGTTAAAATGGCCCAGGAGAGAAATGTAAAGCAGGTAGGACTTGGTACTACAAGGCTACGAACAGAAACTGCCGGACTTGTAAGCTGCCATACAGTTGGATTGATAAATCAATAGCCCTTAGTTGAAGAAAAAATCAACTACATTCTCAAATTTTATTCAGTTAAATATTTATAATTCATATTTCATAATGTTTTTCTCAAAAGAATTTCCAAATTCTTTTATTTCTTTATCTCTGTATCCTCATTTGTCTGCTGGGATGACCTTTTCCTGAAACGCCTGGTTTTTCTTAGTGCCTGGTCAAGAATCCACTCTATCTGTCCATTGATACTTCTGAATTCATCATCAGCCCATTTTTCAACTGCGTCCAGCTTTTTTGGGTCAATCCTTAACACAAAAGCCTTTTTCTTGCTCATTTTCGTCTTATTGATGGAGAGTACCAGTATTTACAATTGGTGTTGCATCCCTGTCGCTGCATAAAACAACCATAAGATTGCTTACCATTGCTGCTTTTTTGTCTTCATCCAATTCAATAATTTGCTTCTTACTGAGGTCGTCCAGGGCCATCTCCACCATACTAACAGCCCCTTCTACAATCTTAAACCTGGCTGCTACAATAGCAGAAGCCTGCTGTCTCTTAAGCATGGCCTGTGCAATTTCAGATGCATATGCGATATAATTAATCCTCGCTTCAATTACTTGTACTCCGGCAATCTTCAGGCGATCCCTGATCTCCTCTTCCAATTCATGATTAACCTCCTCTCCGCCTGACCGGAGTGTTGTAACAGAATCATGATCTTCAAAATTATCATAGGGATATGTACCAGCCAGTTTCCTGAGTGCGGCCTCACTCTGCACCACAACAAAGTGGTCATACTGATCCACTTCAAATGCCGCCTTGAAAGTGTCATTAACTTTCCAAACCAGCACTAAACCAATCATAATTGGGTTTCCTATTTTATCATTTACCTTGCTTGGCTGACTATCAAAATTGCGTGCCCGTAATGAAATTTTCTTTCTTACAAAAAACGGATTTACCCAGAAAAACCCATTCTTCTTTATGGTTCCCTTATATGCTCCAAATAGAACCAAAACATTTGACTCGTTGGGATTTACAACAGTAAACCCAATAATACCAAGCACAAATATTAGTAAGCTTACAACAATGAATAGAGGATTCATAATTACAAAACTGAAAACTGCTGCCAGAACTATGATGAATTCAATAAGAAGTCCAAGATATCCCGACAATGGATGATAATTCTTTTCTTGTGTCATGATAATTACATTTTATTAATGATATTACAATGATATCATTTTAATTTCACATTTCCAAAAAAAAAGCCGCTAGAAAGCGGCTATAAGTAACAATTAATCCTGGAAATTTTCTTTTAGTTCATTTTCTCCAATCTCAAAAGGTCAAGCTTTTTCATCAAACCACACATTACCCTGTCAGAGACCTCATATTTAACATCAATATCTGCATGCAAATTCCCGGAATACCCGGAAAGCAAGGGTTGAATTAATTTTTTAATGTCAACGCTACCTGCTTTCTCAATTATGTTACCATTAATGGAAGGAGTAAAAGTTTTACCCATAGGCTAAAAATATAGTTTTAACTAGGAGTAAAACGAATATTAAACCAGGATAGTATTCCTGATTCAAAAAAAGTACAAAAATCCTGGAAAATTAATGAGTTGTAAGACTGAGGTTTTTTTCCTCAATCAGTTTTCTCATGTTTATCAATGCATACCTCATTCTTCCAAGGGCAGTATTGATACTCACATCAGTCTGCTCAGCTATATCCTTAAAGCTTAATCCACCATAATGTCTGAGCATGATAACTTCTCTCTGCTCACTTGGCAATTCCTCAACCAGGGCACGAACATCACTTTTTATCTGGTCACTAATAAGAACATCCTCAATATTTCCTGATGAATGTTTTCGGGAATTCAGGATATAACCCTCATAACAGTCCCCTGCCACTTCATTTTTTTGTTTTTCTTTCCTGAAATGGTCTATTACCAGATTATGAGCAATTCTAATTGTCCAGGAAAGGAACTTTCCTGTATCCTTATAACGGCCAGCATTTAATGACTTTACAACCTTGATAAATGTATCCTGGAAAATGTCTTCAGCAAGTACCGGATCCTTAACAATAATTAGAATATAGGTATAAACCCTATTTTTATGCCTGTTTATCAGCACCTCTATTCCTTGTTGGTTCCCGTCCAGAAACTGCCGAATCAATTCTTGATCGATCAATTTTTTGAGTTCCACAACGACCTCCTTTTTTAAAAAATTCAAAAAAAGTAGAGATGTCTCTTAAGGCTTTCCTCCGTAATTTAATTGGTACTTAGGCGTATCTACGTACAAATAAAACAAAAAAAACTCTTTCACCAAAATATATTACATTTGAAACCAGTTAATTTTTGTTAAATAACTGCTCTGCAAGTATCACAATTTCTATGCCAGAAGCTTCAAACAAGGATCAGAAGTACATTCATATCAAGGGTGCAAGGGTCCATAATCTTAAAAACTTCGAATTGCTGATCCCAAGGGACAAGTTCGTGGTTATAACCGGATTATCCGGATCAGGTAAATCTTCTCTTGCTTTTGACACCATTTATGCCGAAGGTCAGAGACGCTATGTTGAAAGCCTTAGTTCTTACGCCAGGCAATTCCTTGGAAGAATGCAAAAGCCAGATGTAGATTTTATAAATGGAATTCCTCCTGCCATTGCCATTGAGCAGAAGATAAATTCCAGAAATCCAAGATCCACAGTAGGAACCAAAACAGAAATCTATGATTACCTGAAGCTTCTCTATTCCAGGATTGGAAAAACTTATTCACCGGTCTCAGGTAGAAGGGTTAAAAGCCATACGGTAACTGATGTAGTAAATTTCATCCTGGCCTGTGAGCGAGAAGTGAAAGTTATCATTCTTGCCCCTTTAGATCTTCCTGAGAACCTTAATTTGACTGAATATCTTGAGATTATTTTGAAACAGGGACTCACCAGAATCGAATATAAAGGAGAAATTTTAAAGATTGCTGATCTAATTGATAAGCCTGGAGAAATAGATAAAAATAAAAGTGTCAATGTGGTTGTGGATCGCCTGGCTATTGAAGCAGATGAGGAAACCCGAAGCAGAATAGGAGATTCAGTCCAAACAGCCTTCAGCATCGGAAAAGGAAAGTGCAGAGTTAAAGCCGAAATAGGTGGAAAACTATTGGAGGAGAGTTTTTCTAACAAGTTTGAGGCTGACGGAATAATATTTGAACAACCTTCCATTCATATGTTTAGCTTCAATAATCCTCTTGGAGCTTGTGCTGTTTGTGAAGGTTATGGGAAAATTATTGGAATAGATGAGGATCTGGTTATACCTAATAAAAATTCATCTATTTACGAAGAAGCGATTGTATGTTGGAGAGGAGAAAAAATGAAGAAGTGGAAAGAACGCCTGGTATTTAATGCCGAGAAGTTTGATTTCCCAATTCATAAGCCATATTATCAACTTTCTAAAGATCAAAAAGAATTGATTTGGACGGGAAATAGGTATTTCAGAGGTCTTTATTCATTTTTTGATTACCTGGAGAAAAAAAAGTACAAGATACAATACAGGGTGATGCTTTCCAGATACAGGGGTAAAACTACCTGTCATGAATGCAAAGGAACCCGGTTAAAGAAGGAAACCAGTTATGTGAAAATTGCAGGACGATCCATTCAGGACCTTGTTCAGATGTCCATTGATGACCTGAATAAACTATTTTCTGTAATAAAACTGAATGATTTTGAGCTGGATATCTCTGAAAGAATACTTCTTGAGATAAGATCAAGACTTAGTTTCATGAAGCATGTAGGCCTGGGCTATTTAAACCTGAATAGACTTTCCTCCACTCTTTCCGGCGGGGAATCTCAACGAATAAATTTGGCAACATCGCTTGGCAGTAGCCTGGTAGGCTCCTTATACATTCTTGATGAACCGAGCATTGGATTGCATCCCCGCGATACCGCTCTCCTGATACAGGTTCTTCAGGATCTGAAGAGACTTGGAAATACTGTTTTGGTAGTAGAACATGATGAGGACATAATCAGGGCAGCAGATCACATAATTGATATTGGACCTTATGCAGGAAGGCTAGGTGGAGAGATTGTATTCCAGGGGGACCAAAAGGCTCTCCTTTCAGATAAAAACAGTCTTACCGCTAAATATCTTACCGGGAAAGAATTCATTAAGCAAAATGAAATAAGGCGTAAATGGAACAATTACATTGAGATTCTTGGGGCACGGGAGCACAATCTTAAGAATCTGAATATCAAAATTCCGTTAAATATCATGACTGTAGTAACCGGGGTAAGTGGTTCGGGAAAATCCACGCTGATAGGGAACATACTTTATCCGGCAATTAATAAGCTGATTCATAATTTTGGAGATAAAACAGGAGATTTTGATACATTGAGTGGTGACCTGAAATTAATAGATCAGGTAGAATATGTAAATCAAAACCCCATTGGTAAATCAAGCAGGTCAAATCCGGTAACCTATCTGAAAGCATGGGATGAAATTCGTAAGTTATTTGCCAGTCAAACTGCATCAAAGATAAATCATTATAAACCCTCCCATTTCTCTTTTAATATCGATGGCGGAAGATGTAATGAATGCCAGGGTGAAGGGATGATAAAGGTTGAGATGCAATTTATGGCTGATGTGGAACTCATATGTGAAGCCTGCAATGGGAAACGGTTTAAGGAAGAGATTCTGGAAGTAAATTATCGCGGTAAAAATGTTTATGACATCCTTGAACTTACTATTGATGAGGCCATCAAATTCTTCAAGGAAGACAAGTCCAATATTGCCAGGAAAATATCGAAAAAGCTGACACCATTATTTGAGGTGGGGCTTGGATATGTGAAGTTAGGGCAATCATCATCCACATTGAGTGGAGGGGAAAGCCAGAGAATAAAACTAGCTTCATTTCTTGCTCGTGAGGAAATGCAGAAGAATATCCTTTTCATTTTTGATGAGCCTACAACAGGACTGCATTTTCATGATATTAAAACTTTATTGGATGCATTGCAGGCCTTAATTGAAAGAGGACATTCTGTGTTAATTATTGAACATAACCTGGAAATAATAAAATCTGCTGACTGGATCATAGATCTGGGTCCGGGTGGAGGAGAAAAGGGCGGAAAATTGGTGGTAAGCGGAACGCCTGAAGAAGTTGCTGCATGTAAAAAATCCAGTACAGGAACATATTTAAAACCAAAACTTCTTTATTAAGGTCAACTCAATATAAACAATAGCCTTATATGTCTGGTGTCAAGTTAACCCGAAAAATTAACTTCGTTGAACTCGCAAGCTCGATTCATGGAATTTTTCGCCATTTATGGCTGACGAAAAGTCAAATTCAAGTATATCAACAGATTTCAATCATATTTCGTCATTATTCATGATATTTTCATGAATAATCCGGGCTAATTACCCAGGAGACCTTGCCTGCAGACAGGGATAAATTCAGATAAGGGAGTTTTGCTTTTTTTACCTTAGCAAATAAAGCCTTGGGCTAAAGCCCTATTGCACTGGCCATTAACTAACCCCAGCCTTAAGGCTGGGGTTAAGCAAAATACATATATGTT
>JAUVKW010000022.1 GCA_030596025.1 Bacteroidota bacterium
ATTCATTCATTTTTAAGACCATTTAAGTTTTCACACGATTATTTAAAGTTCGGGGCTGTCTCAAAAGCTTGAATATATCATTCCTGACGGAGCGAAGCGGAGATCAGGAATCCATAACTCTTTTCATTATTAACCAACTATGGATTCCTGCTTTCGCAGGAATGATTACACAAATGGGGTTTTGAGACGGCTCCATCATCGAGCCTCTTTTGTTTATTTTTTATGCGCTCTTAGGATTCAAAATTATGCATGAAACAAATTAGCATCTGTAAAATTACTTTTTGGTAAATGAAAATCAATGAAAATTATCAGATTTTTATCAATTAAGGGGGTAAGATTTAGATATTCGTAAGTAATGATAGTGTAATTATTTTGTTTCAGCCCTACAGGCTGATCTGTGGTGTGATATGCCATGTCTTGGGGTTTTACCCCAAGTTTCAATCTTTCAGGCCTTTAGCCTGAAGGGCTTGAAGACCATAACTTGGGACGAAGTCCCAAGGAAAAACGCAATATGAAAACTTCAGCCTGAAGGGCTGAAACAATGAAAGAAAAAAATGATCGAATTATTATACTTTTGCAGTCAGATTCAACGAAGCTGTATATGAAACTCTCTTTCAGAATATATTTGCTGGCAGGCATCCTTCTTATTTCGGCACTCTTCTCAGCAAGAACAACCCTCCAAAAAATGAGAAACTCGGCAGCTCAAACTGATAAGGTTCTGGTATCGCTTGATGATCTGAACCAAAGTCAGGAGGAAATATTTACTCAAGCAGAAAGAAAATTTGAAAATTACAATGCCTGGGAAAAACTTCAAAAGGACAGTCTCATGGCAATAAAATCACCATTGAATAACAATTACAATACAATAAGTTTTGCAACAGTGGGCCGGTACAGGAGCTACCAGATAAGAATGGAAGCAAAAAACCGCTTTTACTATGAATTGGTAACAGGCCTTGAGCCCAACTCAAGCCCTGACTTCCAGGACAAGGAAATGTATGTGCAAATCTGCAAATACCAGGAAATAGCCGATTCTCTTAAAAATAATTATAATCAGAGTGCCAGGCACCATAACTCCTATATCAAAGGTTTTCCAAGGAATTTTTATTCCAGTTTTTTCAATTTCCAATCCAAAGCTTATATTCAGCCCTGAAATGCTTATTCCTGTATGGATTGAATCGATTATCGAAGTAATTATTACCTTTGAGCCCCTTTCGAAATGCAAGGGAAAGAGAAAAAACATCAAACTATTAACTAAACTCCATTATGAAAACGATCATGAAAATAATTTCCAGATTTTGGATTTTTGCAATTATCCCGTTATTATCAAGCTGCGGATACAACCAGATGGTAAGTTATGATGAAGCTGTAAGTGCACAGTGGGCACAGGTAGAGAATTCTTACCAGAGGCGTGCTGACCTGATTCCAAACCTGGTAAGCACCGTAAAAGGCTATGCCGATTTTGAGAAGGAAACTCTTACAGGGGTTATTGAGGCCCGGGCAAAAGCCACTTCAGTTCAACTGAATGCTGATAATCTTGACGCGGCGAGTTTGCAAAATTTCCAGGCTGCACAGGATGGCCTGAGTTCGGCCCTTTCCAGATTGATGGTTGTTGTTGAACGATATCCTGATCTGAAGGCCAACCAAAATTTCCTTGAGTTGCAGGCTCAGCTTGAAGGCACTGAAAACAGGATTGCTGTTGAGCGAAGAAAATTTAATGAAATCACACGGCAGTACAATACTTATATCAGGAAATTTCCAAAGAATATTGTGGCCTCCATTTTCAGCTTTGACAAAAAAGCTTACTTTGAGGCCGAAGAATCAGCCAAAGAAGTTCCAACAGTAGAATTTTAACAATGAAACCTTCAAAATTTTTTAAGGAAGAAGAAAAAGAGTTGATTTCTGAATCCATTCGGGAAGCAGAAAAAAATACTTCAGGAGAAATAAGGGTGCATATCGAATCAAAATGTGCCGGAGATGTAATGGATCGTTCTGCTTATCTGTTTCAGAAACTAAAAATGCATGAAACAAAATTGAGAAACGGAGTACTATTCTATCTTGCCCTGGATGATAAGAAATTTGCAATCCTGGGAGATGCAGGAATCAACCAGGTAACTGCCGATAACTTTTGGGATATTATTAAAGATGCAATGCTAAAGGAGTTTGCTGATAATGATTTTACTTCCGGCCTTTCCACCGGGATTACCATGGCAGGAGAGCAGCTAAAAGAACACTTTCCTTATCAACGAGATGACATAAATGAACTCCCTGATGAAATTTCATTTGGAGATAAATCATCTGATTAATTATTATTTGCTAAAACTATGACTCGAAAATTATTATTCGTTCTTACAGCCCTTGTACTAATGCTGGCAAATTCCTTCTCCCAGGAATTCCCCCAGCCCCAAACTCCACCAAGATTGGTGAACGATTTTAGCTCATTTTTAGATCCCCCTGAAGTAGCTGCGCTTGAAGAAAAGCTGGTAGCATTTAACATGGAAACCTCCACTCAGATTGCCATTGTGGTTATTCCTTCCTTAAATGGTTACGAAAAAGCAGATTATTCATTCCGCCTTGCGGAACAATGGGGTATTGGCACCAAGGGTAAAAACAACGGTATCCTTATTCTGGTAAAGCCAAAAACACCTGATGAAAGAGGAGAGGTCTTTATTGCAGTAGGTTATGGATTAGAGGGGGTTGTGCCGGATGCCATTACCAAGCGTATTGTAGAGATTGAGATCATTCCGGGCTTTCAGCAAGGTTTGTATTTCAAAGCATTGGATGATGCAACAAATACATTGATGTCATTAACCCGGGGAGAATTTACTGCTGATGAATATCTGAAAAAGCATGGTGGAGATATGGCAGCTGAATCAGGCACCTTTATTCTGTTTATTCTCATAATCATCATCAGTATAATTGCCCGTGCACGGCGCACACGCCAATATGCTGTAGGTAAAAACATTCCTTTCTGGACCGCCATGTTTCTGGCCGGTTCTGCAAGCAGCTCAAGCCGGGGTTCATTTGGAAGCTTTTCTTCAGGATCTGGTGGGTTTGGAGGATTTGGAGGAGGTGGTTTCGGAGGAGGCGGAGCTGGAGGCTCGTGGTAAAAGAAGAGGTGACAGAGAGACTAAGAGACTGAGCGAAGGAGAGACAGAGAGAAAGAAGAGGCGCAGGGCATAGGGCGCAGTCCCGAAATAGGTAACGAAAACCTACAGACACCTCCCATAAATCAACTTCCAACACACGACATTCAACATTCTTGAACAATCTTAAACATTCTTGTCCCGAAATCTCATAGAGTAAAGAAAAAAAAACTGCCTCCCGGCAGTTTTTTATAATGAGAATTGAATTTATTTTTTCGCTTTTACTACTTTTTTCACTTTTACTGCTTTTTTCACTTTTACTACTTTTTTCGCTTCTACTGCTTTTTTCGCTTTTACTACTTTTTTAGCTTTTACTACTTTTTTAGCTTTTGCTACTTTTTCCACCTTTTCCTCTTTATCTACTTTCTCCACTTTTTCTTCAATGATTTCATTATCCACAAGTATTCGTCCGCAATATTCACACACAATTACTTTTTTCCTTGACTTTATATCAAGTTGTCTCTGGGGTGGGATTTTATTGAAACATCCCCCGCATGCGTCTCTTTCTACAGCAACCACTGCAAGACCATTTCTTGCATTGGTACGAATCCTTTGGTAAGCTGTGAGTAATCTTTCCTCAATTAAACTCTGAATTTTTTCAGACTTCTTTATATAAGCATCTTCTTCTTTCTTGGTCTCTTTAACAATCGCATTCAACTCACCTTTCTTAACTTCAAGATCCTGTTTCCGTTCATCAAGTATTGTGACCGATTTCTCAACAGTTCCCTTTTTTGTCTCCATTTTTACTGAAAACTCCCTGATCCTCTTATTACACAATTCAATCTCCAGGGTCTGGTATTCTATCTCTTTAGACAGAGACTCAAATTCCCGGTTATTCCTAACATTTTTCTGTTGCTCCTCATATTTTTTAATAAGGCCTTCGGCTCCGACAATATCATTCTTCTTCTTGGAAACCTGATCTTCCAAAACAGTTTGATCTGCCTTAAAATTGGTCACTCTGGTTTCAAGACCGACAATTTCATCTTCCAGATCCTGAACCTCAAGTGGTAATTCCCCCCGAAGAGTTCTTATCTTGTCAGTAGCTGAATCAACAAGCTGCAATTCATATAATGCCTTAAGTTTTTCTTCGTTTGTGATATCTTTTTTCACTGCAGCTTTTTTTGCTTTTGCCATAGTTCAATAATAATTTATGGGATTTGTATTTACCTCTGAAATTTGAGCTGCAAAGGTAGGAAATTTTTTCTTAATTAAATCACCTAAAATTTCCTTTACCAGGTGTTCACTTTCATAATGCCCGATATCTGCAATCAGGATTTTATCTTCAGCCTCAAAAAATTTATGATATGTAAAATCGCTGGAGATAAAAATATCGGCTCCGGCCCTGATTGCATCCGAAAGGAGAAAACTCCCTGCTCCTCCACAGATTGCAACTTTCCGAATGGGTTTCCCCAGCCACTGTGTATGTCTTAAGGTATGAATGTCAAATACTTTTTTGAGCCGGTCAAGAAAAGCTTTCTCACCCCAATTCTCATTTAATTCTCCAATCATTCCCATCCCTGCAAGAGGATATTTGTTTTCTAAGGGATAAAGATCATATGCCACTTCCTCATAGGGATGTGATTTTAACAAAGCCTGAACTACCTGAGGCTTAATGTGTCTGGGGAAAATAGTCTCAAGACGCAATTCATTTTCAATATGAATCTCCCCCTTCTTACCTGTATAAGGCTTACTTTTTTCTCCTGCTCTGAAACTCCCCATTCCCTGATTATTAAAACTACAGTGATCATAGTTTCCAATAGTCCCGGCTCCGGCATCGAAAATAGCTGCCTTCACTCCTTCCACATGGTCTTCAGGAACAAATGTGACTAATTTTAGCAGGTGGTTCTCTTTTGGTTTTAAAACCCTTACATTATGCAGGCCAATCTTTTCTGAGAGATAAGAATTCAGACCTCCAACAACAGAATCGAAATTTGTGTGAGTTGCAAAAATTGCAATCTCGTTTTTAATGGCCTTAATAATCATGTTTTCCACCTGAGTTGCACCAGTTAATTTTTTGATTCCTTTAAAAATCAACGGATGATGGCTAATTATCAAATGGGTATTCCTGGCTATAGCTTCATCCAGAACTTCGGGAGTTAGCTCCAGCGTGATCAGGGCACTATGGATTGTTTTCTGAGGATCTCCTATGATTAAGCCTGCATTATCATAAGATTCCTGTAGAGAAGAAGGGGCTATACTTTCAAGATATGAAACAATCTCCTTAATTTTCATGTGTTTTATTGAAGATTTATAAAGAATCCCTGGTCTCAAGCAATAATTGTTTGATTTCTTTAAGCGATTTGATTATTTCGAAGTTTTTTTCTGTATCATCCTTATTCTCCCTGATCTTCTTCCTGGCTCCTTTCAATGTCATTCCCCTCTCTTTAACAAGATGAAATATCAGGTGAAAATTGTCTATATCTTCTTTTGTAAATAAACGGTTTCCTTTTTTATTTTTCTTTGGCCGAATAACATCAAACTCTTTTTCCCAGTAGCGAATAAGGGAAGTCTTCACATTAAACATTTCTGCAACCTCTCCAATGGAATAAAAGAGTCTTTCTATTTCTTTTTCCTTGTACGGCATGATTAAAGAGTTTTATTAGATAAGTCTTGTAAGGGTCACTAAATTAATAAATAATAATGAAAGTACAAGTAGCCTATTTCTTTTCCCCAAGGCAATATAAATATCCATCTCTTGAGGCAATATAAACTTTTCCATCATAAACAACAGGCGTAGACTCACAGGGCACAGAAAACTGATCCAGAAGGGTAAATTCCAGATCTTCATTGTAGGCAAATAGTTTAATCCCATCATAGCCTGCAGCAATAAGTTTAGTATCTGTAAAGATTGGCGTAGAAATAGAGGGCCCAATTTTTCTTTTAAAGAGAAGCTGTGGTGTTGGAAATAAACTAATACTATCCGGTCCTGCAACCAGGGAATCAACCAAAACACTTTGATGATCAACAACGTAAAGGTAGCCATCTATAGCTGAAAAAGCTGCCAGCTTTACATCATCATCTCCTGCATAAAAGTCATTAATTGCCACAGATCCAATTACTCCTCCTTCCCAGCCTATCAGCTCTTTATTTTCTGTTGGAAAGTACCATAGCACTGCATCAGCTTCGTCTTTTCCAGGCTTGAGTTTATAAATTCCGCCCTGCCCGGCAATATATTGCTTTTCAACCGATATCATAAGAGCACTATCTGAAGTAACAACAGGTGAACCATCTATATCAGAACCAATATAAAATTCCCAGCTGAGTTCCCTGCTATCAAGATCATAAGCCCATACCCTACCTGAACCTGAAGCAATAAAAATGGACCTGTCAAGCATACTGGGGGAGCATTCGGTTACAACATTATAATTATGGGCCTCCACATCCTCCATTCTGTATAGCTTCCTTTCCTGAATGATCTTTGGCTGAAGCATTCCGTCTTTTAGTTTTGCTTTAGATGGACTGGGATCAAATACAGTAAAAAGGGAGTTCTCAAGTCCGATATAGGCAGTATCATTACAGATAAGAGCTGAGCCATCTACATCCCTGCTATATGAATGAGTCCATTTGCTATCGAGGCGCCATAGTTCCTTTCCTGTCAGGTAAGAAACCGCCCTGTAGCTTGGTACATGCTTTGCATCCAGAAAATGTGAAATACCAAGTCTACTGCCCTGCAGAATGATATATTTATCTTCCAGCCCAACAGGCTCAGGGTTTTCCCAAAAGGTTCCGGTTCCCTTAACCACATCATCAAATTCATACTCCCAGATAATACTACCTGTTTCTGCATCAATCTTCTTCAGCCTGTGATCAAATGCCCCCTGAATTAAATAAAGCCGTCCATCTTCCTGAATTAGCAGGGCTTGTCCGGTCCATCCTGCACCTGCCCACATTTTAGTCCCTATCTTCCTTGAGATAACTGTCTCCCCTTCCCCAAGGTACAATTTCCAGATCAAATCAAGCTTTTCGGGTGCATTCCTGCCATAGAAATTTCTTTCATTATTTCCCAAAAACGTTGGAATTAAAGGCTTTACTATAGGAAATAATGAATCTTCCCCGGCTTTCTGTTCCAGGGAAAATATGCTGTCTGAATAAGCTGCACCAGGATTATATAAAAAAACCGGGCCTGTATAATTAATAAGCCCGATTGCAGAAAATAATATGCTATAAAAAAGAATACGAACCGTCATTCCAAAAGATTCTAATCAAAGGATTGACCACTCTTCATTGAAATTTCAATCATACGATCGTATTCTGCGGCTGTCAGGTCATTGAAATAAAAGTCTTTTGGATCCACCATTTTACCATTGCGATGAACTTCATAATGCAAATGAGGAGCTGTTGACAAACCGGTACTTCCCACAAAAGCAATAACATCGCCACGTTTTACTTTTTGGCCCTTTTTCACATTAGGTCCCTTCAAATGAGCATACCTGGTTTTATATCCAAATCCATGATCTATAATTACCTGGTTACCATATCCTCTTCTTGAAGAAATTATCCTATCTACCACTCCATCGCCAGTAGTATATACAGGCGTGCCTGTGGGGGCAGTAAAATCCATTCCATAATGAAACTTACGTATTTTATAGATGGGATGAATTCTCCATCCCCAACCTGAAGCTGTTCTTTTTAAATCCTTATTGGAAATAGGCATGATGGCAGGAATACTGGCCACCATTACTTCTTTGTTCCTGGCAAGATCAATCAGCTCATCATATGACTTAGACTGCACATAAATCCTCTTGGTAAGTGCATCCAGGGTTTTGGCAGTTTCTATTACGATTTCAGAATTTTCATAACCCTCCAGTTCACTATACCTGCTAACACCTCCACGGCCCTGTGTTCTTACAGAACTTGAAATAGGCTCTGCTTCGAAGATAGTACGATACATATTGTCATCCCTTTGCTCCAGATCTGAAAGAACTATACTAACCTGATCTAATTTACTATTCATGATTTCGTACTGTGCTTTCATCTGGTTATTCTCACGCTTAAGCTGTTTTTCTTTTGGAAGGTCAAAGAAATATGAAAAAACAAGCATGTAAATAAAACCCAAAAGCAAACTCCCGGTTAAATAAGCAAGAAACCTTAATAGCCTATCCCCAACAGTCCGCTCAATACGATCATACTGCAAGGAACTGGAATTAAATCTGAATTTTACCTTTGCCATAAAGCATTCTATACATTAGAAAAAACGCCGAATTGGACAAATCTAAATGAAAAAAACTAATTTTACAAGCAATTACTTAAGGTTTTACAAAATTTTCGATATACAACATTTTGATTTTCAGATTGTTTTAAACAATGAACAGCACTCAACTCAGAAAAACATTCCAGGATTTCTTTAAATCAAAAGAACATTCCATTGTCTCTTCAGCGCCCATGGTTATTAAGAATGACCCAACACTGATGTTTACAAATGCCGGGATGAACCAGTTTAAGGATATCTTCCTTGGTAATAAACCTGCCAGCTATAATAGAGTAGCAAACTCCCAAAAATGTCTTCGTGTTTCAGGAAAGCACAATGACCTTGAGGAAGTAGGTAAGGATACTTACCACCATACTATGTTTGAAATGCTTGGAAACTGGTCATTTGGAGATTATTTTAAGAAAGAAGCCATTGAATGGGCATTTGAATTTCTGGTAAAGGAGCTGAACATTCCCAAAGACAGACTATATGCCACCGTATTTGAAGGAAGTAAGGAGGAAGGGTTGGATTCGGATAAGGAATCTGAGAACATTTGGAAAGCTTACCTTCCGGAGGACAGAATTCTATTAGGATCGAAAAAAGATAACTTCTGGGAAATGGGTGATACCGGACCTTGTGGCCCATGTTCGGAGATACACATTGACATAAGACCTCAGGAAGAAAGGGAAATCATACCTGGAAGGGAACTGGTTAATAAGGACCATCCTCAGCTCATAGAAATTTGGAACCTGGTGTTTATTCAATTCAACAGATTGTCCACAGGGAAGCTGGAAACTCTGCCATTAAAGCATGTGGATACCGGAATGGGGTTTGAAAGATTATGTATGGTGGTTCAGGGGAAAAATTCAAATTATGATACCGATGTTTTTCAATCCATTATCGGGGAGATAGCAAAGCTTACCAATAAAAAATATTCCCGGGGAGATTCAGAATCAGATATTGCAATGCGTGTTATTGCAGACCACTTAAGAGCTGTTTCCTTTAGTATTGCCGAAGGGCAACTTCCTTCAAATAATAAAGCAGGATATGTTATTCGACGAATATTGAGACGAGCAATTCGATACTCCTATTCCTTCCTTGATCAAACCAATCCATTTATTTACAAGCTTGTACCGGTTCTTTCAGGGAATCTAGGGAAGGCATTTCCCGAACTTCTTGCCCAGGAATCACTCATCTCTAAAGTGATAAAAGAAGAAGAAACTTCATTTTTGAAAACTCTGGAAAGAGGGATTGAACTTTTGCAGGAACTGGTAAAAAAAGCCCGGGAAGAAAAACAATCTGAATTGAATGGCACCTCTGCTTTTGAACTTTACGACACTTATGGATTCCCTCTCGATCTTACAGAATTGATCCTTAAGGAACACGGGCTTAAGGTAAATAAGAAAGAATTTGAGCAGAGCATGTTGGAACAAAAATCCCGCTCACGAAAGGATGGGAAACTTGAAACAGGCGATTGGATTGAATTAAGGAAAGAGGAAGAAAAAGGATTTGTTGGTTACCATCAAACAGAAATAGAGATCCACATTACCAGATACAGAAAAATTTCCCGGCATGGAGAAGATATGTTTCAATTGGTTTTTAACTCTACTCCTTTTTATGCGGAAAGCGGAGGACAGGTTGGTGACATAGGGATCATTCAATCGAATGAAGAAAGCATTGATATAATAGATACCCAAAAAGAAAACGATCTGATTGTTCACATTGCCGGGGAATTGCCGGCAAAGCCAGAAAAGGTATTTATTGCCAGGGTAAACTCTGAGAAAAGGGATGATATTGCCAACAATCATACTGCAACTCACCTTCTCCATGAGGTTTTACGTGAAGTCCTTGGAAGCCATGTGGAGCAGAAAGGGTCCCTTGTTGATAGTGAAGCTCTGAGATTTGACTTCAGTCATTTCCAGAAACTCAGTAATGACGAGTTGGATGAAATAGAAAGAATAGTCAATGCTCGTATTCGTACAAATCTCACAGGAAATGAGGAGATTATTCCCTATGACGAAGCAATCAGCAAAGGTGCTATTGCACTGTTTGGAGAGAAATATACAGACCGGGTAAGAACCATCCAGTTTGGAAATTCGGTAGAACTCTGTGGTGGAACCCATGTTAAGGCAACAGGAAACATCGGAATATTTAAAATTGTTTCAGAATCATCTGTTGCAGCAGGAATCAGAAGAATTGAGGCAGTTAGTGGCAGCAATGCTGAGAAGTATATCTCAAATTTGCAATTGCAACTAAGAAATATACAATCCACACTAAAAGGACACAGAGATATAGAAAAGGCTGTATTGTCCCTGGTTGAAGAAAATCTAAAACTAAAGCAGGATTCTGAAGCCCTGCAAAAGGCTCATGCCAAAGATCTTAAGAATGATCTTATTCACAAGCACCTTGAAAAGAAAGGAGACATCTCCCTCATCATCCAGGAGGTACAGGTACAATCTCCTTCAGAGCTGAAGGATCTGGCATTCAAGCTCAGGAATCAGGTGGATATGCTGTTCGGTGTTTTAGGATCAAAGATTGACGGGAAAGCTCATCTGGCAGTGGTTATTTCGGATGCTCTCATCAAAAATAAAAATATAAATGCAGGTGAGATCATCAAAAATATTTCAACAGAGATCAAGGGTGGTGGAGGCGGACAAGCCTTTCTTGCAACTGCTGGCGGGAAAGACCCTTCAGGCATACAAAATGCACTCAAGCTCGCCAGAAAATATATCCTGGGACTTCTATAAAACATTATTGTCAGGGTTTTTACTTCTGGCACATGATTTCTGAATTTTTTCAGGTAAAAAATACTCATCAAAAAATGCAATTTTCTGCTTGTTTTTTCGTATATTGCTATAATCGTTAGCAGTACATACTATTTTGGTTTCCAGGACTTTTGACATACCCGAATTTTGCCAGAGAGAACATCCCAGGGAAGATATTTTTGCCAGTAAAAAAAATGGTAAGTGGAGGAAAATTTCCACAATTCAATATCTTGATCTTTCCAGGATGGCCGGAATTGGCTTCCTGAGCCTGGGACTGCAAAAAGGAGACATGGTTGCCACTGTTTGCTCCACTAACATCCCCGAATGGAACTTCATAGATATAGCCCTGGCAAGGGGAGGAATAATTCATGTACCTGTCTACCCCACTATCAGTGAGGAATCATTCGAATATATTTTCAGCCAATCGGGAGTAAAATATATATTTGTATCAGATCAAAAGGTCTACAACAGAATTAAACCTGTTTTAGGGAATCTTCCAAATTTGCAGGGAGTGTATTCTTTCAGAAAAATAAAAGGACTGCCCACCTGGATGAGTATAATTCACTTAGGAAGAAAAAATAAGCTCAAGCTTATAAAAAAAATAGAAAAATCAGAACAATCCATTCAGGAAAAAGATCCTGCTACCCTTATCTACACATCAGGAACTACCGGCAAACCAAAAGGCGTAATGCTTTCACATAGAAACCTGGTAAGTAACCTGATTACTGCATCCCGTATTCATCCCCTGAAGTATAAGGATAGAGTTTTGAGCTTTCTTCCCCTGAGCCATGTTTATGAACGTACTTCAAATTACCAGTTTCAGGTCTCCGGAGCATGTCTGTACTATGCTGAAGATATTACCTCCATCATGAAGAATCTGATAGAAATAAAGCCACATGGCTTTACGGCAGTTCCAAGAGTGCTTGAAAAAATCAGGTCTTATTATCTTAACCAGGGTGCTCAGTTAAAGGGCATTCAGCGATATATTTTTTCAGCATCAAAAAAACTCGCAAATCAATATCCATCAAACCACAATCAGGATATCTTATTTTTATTGCGGAAAGCAATCCTGAATATTCTTGTTTTCAAAAAGATACAAATGGCTCTTGGTGGAAAAATAAAATTTATCGGCTGTGGAGGTGCCAGGTTATCTCCCAGGGTTGAGAAGTTTTTCTGGACTGCCGGACTTCCTGTTTATCAGGGATATGGACTCACTGAAACATCTCCACTAGTCTCCCTGAACCAAAAAGAAAGCAGACATATTGGTTCTGTCGGACCCCTTATTCCAGGAGTTGATGTTAAAATTTCTGAAGAAAGAGAAATCCTTGTTAAAGGGCCAAATGTTATGATGGCTTATTACGAAGAGGCAGAACTTACCAGGGAGGTAATAGATGACCAGGGCTGGTTTCATACAGGTGACCTGGGGAATTTGGGGAAAAATAATTTCTTGTTTATCCATGGGCGGAAGAAAGAGCTGTTCAAAACTTCATATGGGAAATATATTGCTCCACAAGTTATAGAAAGCAGGTTCAGGGAATCAGAGCTCATATCACAGCTAATGGTCGTTGGAGAAGGAGAAAAATTTGCAGGGGCCCTTGTTCTTCCCAACTTCGACTTCTTATTCAAATGGCTTAAATCCATTCACCGGATACATTTAAAAGACAGACAAAAACTTATCCAACTACCACAAGTACGTACCCTGGTTGAGAACGAGATCAATGAAATAAATGAATCTCTGGACTCGGGAGAACAAATAAAAAATTTTCAAATGGTAATTCAGGACTGGACAATTCTGAGTGGAGAATTTTCGCCCAGCTTAAAACTCAGGAGAAAATATATTCTGAAAAAATATGAGAACCTTGTAAAAGCTATTTACCAGGCTTGAGTTTTCCTGGAAATCTCAAAATTCATCTCCAAATTATTTTTTAATGCAGTCGAATTCCTGAGATCTCAGGACGCCCTGCATATCGCTGTATACGTGCATTTTGCAAGCCTGCAAACAAAATATATCATTAACAACCTAAACGAGTCGAAAAATTCATGCAGAAATTTATATATTTGGCAAACTAAAAATCTTAACCATGGAAGTTAAAAGAACCTTTGACCTGCTGGATTGGTCGCTTGAAAAATTCGATAAGGAAGTATCATTAGCTGGTAAAGAAAATGGCAAATGGGTAAGCTACAGCCAGTATGAATTCCGGAAAATAGCCACAAACTTCAGCTATGGCTTGCTTGCCCTGGGCCTGAAACCTGGTGATAGGGTAGCCCTGGTGTCAAACAACAGGCCGGAATGGAATTTCATTGACATGGGTATCAGTCAGGCAGGGATGATCCATGTGCCAATTTATCCTACTATCAGCCCCGAAGAGTATGCATATATCCTGAACGATTCACAGCCAAAAAGAATTCTGGTTTCGGATAATAACCTTTATGCAAAAATTAAGCCTTTGGCCGAAAAAGAATCAGCAGTTGAAGAGATATATACAATTAATAAGGTGGACGGAGCAAAAAACTGGAAAGAGATACTTGAGTTGGGAGAAAAAAATGCTGCTAAGTTTAAGAATGAGCTCGAAAAAATAAAAAATAATGTAAAAGCTCCGGACCTGGTAACCCTGATCTACACTTCAGGAACTACAGGGAATCCTAAAGGGGTAATGCTGAGCCATGACAACCTTATCAGTAATGCTATAGCCACAACAGTTGTTCACAGAAACGGACCAGAGGCAAGATGCCTCAGCTTTCTTCCACTATGCCATATATATGAAAGAATGCTGAACTATCACTTTCAATACAAAGGAATCAGTATTTACTATGCTGAGAATATGGGCACCATAGTAAACGACCTGAAAGATATAAAACCAGAATTATTTTCTACGGTTCCGAGACTTCTTGAAACGGTTTATGATAAAATTATCGGCAAGGGAAAAGACCTGTCTTATGTAAAAAAGCAGATCTTTTTCTGGGCAGTTAACCTTGGCATGAAATTCAAGATGCAAGGGAAGAATTCATGGTTTTACAAAAGAAAACTAAAAATTGCAGATAAACTGATCTTCACTAAATGGAGGGAAGCGCTAGGAGGCAATGTGAATGTAATAGTATCTGGTGGAGCAGCTTTGCAACCTCGCCTGGCCACCATTTTCTGGGCAGCCGGAATCAATGTCCTGGAAGGCTATGGGCTAACAGAAACCTCCCCGGTCATAGCGGTCAACAACCAGATAACGGATGAGATAATGGTTGGAACTGTTGGTCCGCTTATTAAGGATGTGGAAGTAAAAATTGCTGATGACGGAGAGATACTGTGTAAAGGTCCGAATATTATGATGGGTTATTATAACAAACCCGAATTGACTGCAGAGGTGATAGATAAAGACGGGTGGTTCCATACAGGGGACATTGGAATGATAATTGACAATAAATACCTGAAGATCACAGACAGGAAAAAAGAAATATTTAAGCTTTCAAATGGTAAATATATTGCTCCCCAGGTAATTGAGAACAAGTTTAAAGAATCGTTTTTCATACAACAACTTATGGTTGTTGGTGAAAATGAGAAATTTGCCAGTGCCCTCATATCACCAAATTTTGAATTCCTTCACAATTGGTGTTCCATACATAAGGTAAAATACCGTGACAATGAGGCGCTTGTAAAAATGCCTGAAATTATTGCACGATATCAAAAAGAGGTAAATTCAATTAATAAAGACCTTGCCTTTCATGAACAAATAAAGCGTTTCAGGCTGGTTTGTAAAGAATGGGCTCCAGGGTCAGGAGAGCTTTCTCCCACTCTGAAGCTTAAGAGAAACCATCTGCATAAGGAGTATGAGCACATTTTGAAGGAGATATTTTCTGCAAATTAGTTTGGATGGTTAAGAGTTCAAGATGGTTCAGGATTGTTTAAGATTGTTCAGGATTGTTTAAGAAGGTTTAAGAAGGCAAAATTTGCGCCAAAACCTGACTCATACTTATACCTTAACCCGGAAAATGCATACATTTTCTACGATTAAGACTATACCAACAAATTTGGATCATTTCATTACCCCAAATTTGGGTAAGTCTAAATCGGGGTTTCCCACTTTGCTTTCCACTATCCTTCGCACATTCATACAATTCGCTTCGCTTTTGCATGAATAAAGCGGGTTAACACCAGGCTGCCTTGCCTGCCGGCAGACAGGAAGCCTGGTGCTGTTTTCCAACTCACCTCTCATCGCTCACCTCTTCTTCCCTCTTCCCCTGCGCCCTATGCCCTGAGCCTCTTCTCTCCCTTCTTCTTCCGTATAATCATCAAACCAATAAATGTCAAAATCCCGTTGATGATAAGGAGTTCAAAACCCATATTATAACCCGGTATAATGGTGCCTGAATAGCGACTGGCAAGAAAGGTTAGCACAGGTGCAAGAACAGCTACAAATGGCACAAGGGAGTCTCTCACTTTCCATTTGGTAAATAGTCCAAAAGTATATAAACCCAGTAATGGCCCATAAGTATATCCTGCAACTTTAAAAACAGCAGTAATTACACTATCATTATTGATAAGCCTGAATACGATAATCACTAAAAACAAAAGCAAAGAAAATCCAATATGTACAAACAACCTGCTTTGTGTTCTCCGCCGTTCAGGAAGCTTTTTCAGATTCAGAAAATCCACACAAAAAGCTGTGGTTAAGGCAGTAAGTGCAGAATCGGCACTGGAAAAAGCAGCAGCTATTATTCCCAGCAAAAATACTATTCCAACAAACGAAGAAAAATGCCGAAGTGCAAGTATTGGATAAAGATCATCAGACCGCTCAGGAATAGCAATTCCCTTTTCCGCAGCATACATATAGAGAAGTAGTCCAAGACTCAGGAACAAAAAATTTACCGGAACAAGGATCCAGCTAAACCAATACATATTCTTTTTGGCTTCAGCTAAATTTTTACAAGTCAGGTTTTTTTGCATCATATTCTGATCGAGCCCGGTCATTACAATGGCAATAAATGCTCCCGAAAAAAACTGCTTCACGAAAAACTTTGAACTTTTCCAGTCCCACACAAATATTTTTGAATATTTATGATCTTCAATAGTGGAAGCCAATCCGGAAAATGACAGATTTAAAGTCTTAGAGATTACAATCACAGTAATTACAACAGCCAGAAGCATGAAAAAGGTTTGTAAGGTATCTGTCCAGACTATGGTTTTAATTCCTGCCCTGAATGTATAAATCCATATTAATAGAATTGTAATGGTAACTGTCACAACAAAAGGGATTCCATAAGTGTCAAAAAATGCAATTTGCAAAACTCCGGCTACCAGGAATAATCTCAATGAAGCACCCATAGTTTGTGAAAGCAGGAAAAATAAAGAGCCGGTTTTATATGTTTTTATTCCAAATCGTTCATCCAGATAAGTATATATAGTTACCAGATTGAGCCGGTAGTACATAGGCATTAATACATTGGCTATAACAAAGTAGCCGAGTAAATACCCAAGGACAAGTTGAAAATAAGAAAATGCCTTATATGTTGGTTCAGCCGGTGAAATCAAAGCCCCTACCTCTCCCGGAATAGATATAAAGGTTACTCCGGAAAGTGATGCTCCAATCATTCCAAAGGCCACTACAAACCAGGGAGACTGACGATTCCCGGTAAAGAATGTTTCATTACTTGTGTTTTTGGAAGTAAGATGGGAGATAAATATAAGAATGAAGAAATATCCGGCGATGATACTAAAAACCAGGAGGGGGCTCATAAGAGGAATGATTATTGATTAATGATTATTGATTATTGATTAATGATTATTGATTAATGATTATTGATTAATGATTATTGATTAATGATTATTGATTAATGATTATTGATTAATGGTTAACTGACGAATATGAATCTACAAGATTAATAAAAACATTTAAACGAAAAAATTGCTTTGCCTGCTAAAGGATACTATTTTTGAGGCATAATTCAGATAAAAGTAACAGTTATGTCTCTCAATCAATTTCCTTCCCGCTTGCTTGAAGATTCTGTAGAAGAATTTTCCAGTTTGCCTGGAATAGGGAGAAAAACAGCTCTTCGTTTGGTACTGCACCTGCTCAGGCAGGATGAGAAAGAAGTAAAACATTTTGGGAATACCCTGATCAAGCTGAAGGAGAATATACATTATTGCAAAAGTTGCAATAATATTTCTGACACAGATATTTGTAGCATTTGTGCAAATCCGGGGAGAGATCAGAAAAGCATTTGTGTGGTTGAAAACATACAGGATGTAATGGCAATTGAGGGCACACACCAATATTATGGAATATACCATGTTCTCGGAGGTATCATTTCACCTATGGATGGACTTGGTCCGGATGATCTTAAGATTGACATCCTGGAAGAGAAGATTAAAAACCATGATATCAAAGAATTGATATTCGCCTTGAGAACTACAATGGAGGGAGATACAACAAATTTTTATCTGTATCGAAAGTTCCAGCCTTATGAAATTAAAATTACCACACTTGCCAGAGGGGTTTCTGTGGGTGATGAAATTGAATATGCTGATGAAGTAACCCTTGGAAGATCTCTGATAAACCGGACTCCATTTGAAGATACTCTTTCTCAATAAAAAGCTTGATCTATTGGAATGCACTCTGAGACTCATTCTTTGCTAACTAAAGATTTTTTCATGTTTTCTGTATTATCTTTGAAATCAAAGTAAATTGCAATATGGATCTATCTGTCATTATAGTCAATTATAATGTAAAATACTTCCTGGAACAATGCCTTCTCTCTGTCAAGCAGGCTCTTACAGGAATCAATGGCGAGATAATTGTAACGGATAACAATTCCGTAGATGGATCCTGCGAAATGGTCAATGAAAAATTTCCGGAAATTCGGCTTATCCGGAACCGGGAAAATGCTGGTTTTGCAAAAGCCAACAACCAGGCAATAAGCCAGGCAAAAGGGAAATATATACTGATATTGAATCCCGATACGGTTGTTGAAGAAAATACATTCCAAAAATGCATTGATTTTATGAATCAGCATCCTGATGCAGGGGCATTGGGAGTGAAAATGATTGATGGAAAAGGTAAATTTTTACCTGAATCTAAAAGATCCCTGCCAACACCAGCGGTGGCATTTTTTAAAATTTTCGGCTTATCCGGAATATTTCCACGCTCTCAACTTTTTGGCAAATATCATCTGGGATATTTAGATCCTGAAAAAATTCATTCTGTTGAGATTCTCACAGGAGCATTTATGTTTCTACGCAAAACTGTAATTGATCAAATTGGCCCTTTTGATGAAGACTATTTCATGTACGGAGAAGATATTGATCTCTCCTACAGGATCATTACTAATGGCTTTCAAAATTACTACTATCCTGAAACAAGAATTATTCATTACAAGGGAGAAAGCACCAGGAAAGGCAGTCTCAACTACGTAAGTTTATTCTATAAGGCAATGATCATTTTTGCAAGGAAACATTTTTCCAGGAAAAATATCAAACTTTTATCATTTCTTATATCCCTGGCCATTTACTTTAGGGCCAGTCTCTCCATAGTTAAAAGAATCTTTCTTTCCTCCATTCTTCCGGCACTTGATATCCTGGCTATATATGCAGGTTATATTCTCATAACCCCAGCCTGGGGGAAATTGAAATTTGGAAATCCTGAACATTTCCCTGATTTGTTTATGCAGTTTGTTGTCCCCTCATATATTGCCATTTGGATTCTATCTGGTATTTTTTTCTCAGCCTATTCCAAACCAATTCGTCTTCTCAGTCAGGTAAAAGCAATTATTACCGGCAGTTTGATAATCCTGCTTGTCTATGCACTATTGCCTAATAGCCTGAGATTCTCCAGGGCACTGATTTTACTGGGCGCCATTTGGAGTCTCGGTGCAGGCATGTTGATTCGTGTAGGGCTACATTTTTTTACAGGCAATCATTTTAAACTTTATAATTCCAGGAAAAAGAAAATTCTAATTGCCGGAAATGCTGAAGAAACAAAGAGAATCAAAACTCTTCTGAATCAGATTGGCCTGGTTCCTGAGTTTATCAAGACTATTACCCCGCTAAATGGGAAAACAAAACAAGCTCATCCAGGAGACATATCTCAAATTGCAGAGATTGTTAACTATTATAAAATTGATGAATTAATTTTTTGCTCCCAGGACATCAGCATAAAAGAAATCATTTCCTGCATGATAAAGCTTGAAGAATACCCCCTGGAATTCAAAATTGCTCCCCCAGAAAGTCTTTCCCTTATTGGAAGCAATTCGAAGAACCTGCAGGGAAATCCATATTTTTATGAGATAAATACTATTGGGGAGAAATCAAATCGTCGCAAAAAAAGAGGACTGGATATTCTCATGTCCATTATTCTCCTTGCCCTGTATCCTATTCTATTCGCAGTAATTAAAAATCCGGGAAACTTCTTTAACAATATTTTTCGGGTACTAAGCGGGAAACTTAGCTGGGTAGGATACCATAACACTTCAAATGACCTTTCCCTGCCACAAATCAGAAAGGGTGTTCTTGGCACTGTAATGAAACCTAAAACAGGCCAACTGTCAGACCAGGAAGTTGAAAAAGCAAATATGAATTATGCCAAAGATTATAAAATTTATCTTGATTTATATCTGATCTTATATGGTTTGAAGGAATTGGGAAAGGATTGACAGAATTCTATAAAATTCACAAATATTTTTGTACTTTTACGCATTATTTAGACTAAATAAAAGTATTTAAAAATGGCAAAAATGGAGATTCTCCTTCCATCGATGGGGGAAGGTGTTATTGAAGCAACAATCACAAAGTTTCTTGTAAATGTTGGTGATCGTGTAGAAGAAGATGATTCCCTGGTGGAAGTTGCAACCGACAAAGTGGATTCTGAAATTCCTGCTCCTGAAGCCGGAACAATAAAAGAACTTATACTTAAAGAAGGAGATATTCCCAGGGTTGGTGAATTGCTGCTCATAATGGAAACAGAAGCAGAGGAACCTGAACCAAATCGACCGGAAGTACTGAAAGAAGTTGAAAAAGTCACCTTCGAGCCAGTTGCTGAAGATACCATCTCACAGGAATCACAGGAAGTAGCTCAATCCACCTCAGGTACAGACAACCGTACACCGTCAGGAAAATTTTTATCTCCCCTGGTACGCAGAATGATTAAAGAAGAAGGTATTTCCATAGATAGACTTGATGAGATAGAAGGAAGTGGTTCTAAGGGAAGAATTACAAAGGCAGATATTTTGCAACTTCTTGATGGACAAGAATCTGAATCTTCTGTACATCATGGTGATTCTGACACTGCACAGCAGAAAATCAGTAAAGAAAGGATAGCTAAACCCATAGCGGCCACAAGTAAGACCCCATTTCCTGCCGGAGCAAACGAAGAAATTGTAGAGATGGACAGAATGAGAAAACTCATCGCTGAGCACATGGTTCATTCCAAGAAAACATCTCCCCATGTTACCTCTTTTGTGGAAGCCGATGTAAGCGATCTTGTTACCTGGAGAAACAAAGTGAAAGATAAATTCCTCAAAAAAGAAAACCAAAAAATCACTTTCACTCCCTTGTTTATTGAAGCTGCTTCAAAAGCACTCAGGGACTTCCCCATGGTAAATGTTTCTGTGGATGGTTCAAATATTATTGTTAAAAGAAATATAAATATTGGTATGGCTACGGCTCTGCCATCCGGGAACCTGATTGTTCCTGTAATTAAAAATGCAGATGAAAAAAACCTGCTTGGTCTGGCAAAATCAGTTAACGATTTGGCCAGCCGTGCGCGGGGAAACAGGCTCAATCCTGATGAAATCACAGGAGGAACCTTTACCATTACTAATTTTGGTTCTTTTCAAAATCTAACAGGCACCCCTATTATCAACCAACCCGAAGCGGCTATTCTTGGTGTTGGAGCAATTGTAAAAAAGCCCGCAGTCATTGAAACTCCTATGGGAGACAGCATTGGCATCCGGCACAAAATGATTCTCTCCCTGTCATATGACCATCGTGTTGTGGATGGTGCCCTGGGAGGAATGTTCCTGAAAAGAATAGCGGATTATCTTGAACATTTTGATATCGAACGAACAATTTGAGTATTAAAAACCGGCACTTAGCACCTCAAAAACCGATTTCATCATATTAATTTCATATCTTTCGATTTAATTTCTATTTTCGTATGCATAATGGTCAATATATGAAAAGGATCTATCTCACCCTCTCCATATTCTTTTTGTTAATCTTTACACCCCTGTTTGCTCAAAGCAAAGCAGAGATAAAAGAACTTTTTAGCGAAGCAGAATCCTATTTTCTTTTTGAAGAATACAATGAGGCTTTACCCATTTACAGGGATTTGTTGAGATTGTTCCCTGAAAATAATAAGCTGAATTACAGAATTGGTATCTGCTATTTAAATACACCCGGCGATAAAGAATTATCGATAAGCTATCTGGAAAAAGCTATTACTGATATCAATCCTAAATACAAAGAAAGATCAATCAAGGAAACCGGGGCTCCGCTTGATGCCTATTTTTACTTAGGAGATGCCTACAGGGTAAACAATAAACTGGAACAGGCCATTGAAACTTATACTTATTTCAAGGATAATCTGGATGAAAAAGTGTATGATGTAGGTATTGTAGAGCATCAGATCCGCACCTGCAAAAATGCCATTAAGCTTCAGAAAACACCTTTGTATATCAGCTACACTAATCTTGGGGGGACGATAAACACTCGCCGGTCTGATATCAGTCCGGTTATTTCAGGTGACGAACAAACGCTTGTTTACACTCAGAAGCTAGCTTTTTATGACGCAGTTTTCTTCTCAAAAAAAGTGGATGGTAAATGGACAAATCCCATAAACCTGACACCGGATTTTGGCATTGATCAGGATTTCTATTCTTCTTCTCTTTCCTTTGACGGAAAAACCCTGTACCTGTATAAGAATGATAATTATGATGGAAATATTTACACCAGTAAGTATGTTGATGGGCGTTGGCAACCGGTTGAGAAACTAAATGAAAATATCAATACAAAGTACTGGGAATCACATGCCTGTGAATCGAAAGATGGCAAGATTCTATATTTCACCAGCAACAGAAAAGGAGGGCATGGAGGACTTGATATTTATAAATCTGAAAAGGACAGTCTTGGCCAATGGGGTCCTCCAATGAATCTTGGGGTTAACATCAACACCGAATATAATGAGGAAACTCCTTTCATTAGCGTAGATGGGAAAACCCTGTATTTTAGTTCCTATGGTCATTTCAATATCGGGGGATATGATATTTTTTATTCTTCTTTGTTTGAAAATGATGAGTGGAGCACTCCTCTGAACATGGGTTACCCTATTAATACTCCCGATAACGACCAATTTTATCAACCTGTTGGAGAGGGTTATTATGCATATTACTCTATGTTTTCTGAATCGGGTTTCGGAGAAATGGATATATTCCGTTTAGCAATCTTTTCAGATGAACATCCCAGGAAGTTCCTGTTAAGAGGTATTGTTTCTATGGGATCTGTACCTCCAGATCTCCTTACCGGGGTAAATATTCATGTCATCGAAAGCACCAAAAAAGATACTAATACTGTGCTAAACCCTGATGCAGAAGGTGAGTATAGCTTTGTTGTGGCTGCCGGAGAATACGATATATTATTCGAAGGAGAAGGAATTGAAACAGTTAGCCAACATATCTCATTGCCTGTATATCTTGAAGATTCTGTGGTTGTGCTGTCTCAGACCCTTCTTACCCTTTTAGATGTATCAGCAGATCTTCATCTGATGGATAGTACCTATAGTTTTGAAGATGACACCATTGATATTGCCCTTCAGGTAGAGCCTGGTGCCATTCTTCTGGTTAAATCTTTCCAGGATACAAGTCTCAGTTCATCAGAAGAATTCCTTATGAAGGACTCTCTTTATACTTACAGGTATAAAACTGTAGAGGGAGAAAACAACCTGCAGTTTACACTCACCGATAAATATGGAAATACTGAAACCAAATCCCTTAACTTCTTTGTTCCTGTTGCTGCACCTGTCATTGCAGTAATAGGAGATGAGGGGGAAGAAGTAGCAGTTGATGATTTTGTAGTGAGTGAGGAAGTAATAGTATTCAGAAACCGCCTGGGTCATTTTGCAGAAGGTGATCTGAAAACAACAATTGATGAAGCCGATCTCGCTGAAAATGAAATTTCCAGCCCGGATATGTTTGTCACATATTTACAGGATCAGGCAGATCAGCATGATTATTCAAAAGAAGATGTTGACAAGCTATTATTCTTAATAGCTGCACGCAATAACAGGAATTTGCATCATTATTACGCAAACCTCAAAGACAATTCCTCAGGAGAACTTGAATCCTTACTTGATACTCTTCAACTGGATGAAAACAATATTACAAATATTAACCAGCTGAATGATTATCTGGCTGCTTTAGAAGCCGGGATTATTTCAAGTGAAGTTCAGCAGGCTGTAACTAAGATGGTGTCTGAAGAAGACCAGCAGCTGGCTGAGATGAGGAGTATCCTGGACTCTCTTGCGCAAGGAGATCTGAAAGAAGTGCTTGAGGAGCTTGAACCTGAAAAAGAAGAAATTTATTCCACTTATGAACTAATCGCATTTCTGACAGAAAATGCAGCATTGCTTGGATATACTGAAGAAGAACTGGCATTGCTCCTGGCAAAACTTGCAGGAAACGGGAATCCTGATGTTGATAGATTCTTAAACCGAATGCTTGATGCGGCACAGCCCGGAAGTCTCAGATCTGCCCTTGAGGATCTTGACCTGAAAAAGGAGAGAATAAACAGCATAGCCGACCTCATTCAATATCTGCTGGATCATAAGGAAGAACTTGGGTTTTCGAGTGCCGACCTGATGAACCTGCTCATTGATATGATTTCTGAAACAGATATTGATTTGTCAAAAATTAAAGACCTGATCCAGGAAGAAGAAGACAGCGGCATGAGCACAGCAGGTAAAGTTGGGATCTTTGTTCTTATAGCATTAGCAGCTTCCGCCATTGTAATCCTGGTATGGAAACGAAAGAAAAAGGAGCAAGAATAAAAGCTAATTCATAAAATTTATTTCTAGAAAGTCGGTTTTAAACCGGCTTTTTCTTAATTTGTCACATGCAATAACTATACTTCCAATATATTTATTAAATTTGCTATATTACATAAAATAATATTTATTAAAAAGGTATTATTCTTACAGGTATAATTAAGGTATTTGCCTGATGTTCATTGTTTAAAAATTCATTTGACTTTTGTATTAAACTACACACATATGAAAAGGATCATCTTTATAATCACTCTGGCATTCTTTGCATTTACTGCATTCAGCCAGGATTCAAAAGAAATTAAAGAGGCTTTCCTGGATGGAGAATATTTTCTGGCCTATGAAGCCTATCTTGATGCCCTGCCATTTTATCAAACAGTCTATGATCAGGACCAGGATAATGCCAATATTAATTACAAGATTGGCCTTTGCTATGTAAACATTGAAAATCAAAAAGAAAAGTCTATTCCCTTCCTGGAAAAAGCCATAACCAATGTTACGGATGACTATAAAGAAGGAAATTATAAAGAAGTGAGAGCCCCGCAGGAAGCAATTTTCTTCCTTGCTACAGCCTATCATATCCAAAACCAATTCGAAAAGGCCAGAACGGAATATACAAAATATAGAAGTTTGCTCCTGCCTTCAGACTCTGTCAATATAAATTTTGTAAGTCAACAAATCACAGCATGTGACAATGCCGGGAAAATGATTCAAAACAGAGTTTACTTTGAAGCAATTAACCTGGGAAAAAAGATTAATACCGATAGTAATGAATTCGATGCTGTAGTATCTAATGATGGCTCAACTATGGTTGTTGTTTCCAAACAGAAGTTTTATGATGCCCTCTTGTATTTTAAAAGCCGAAATGGGGTTTGGGGAAGCAAAATTAATATTACACCAGATATTAAATCTGATGGAGATCATTATCCTACCGGATTATCAAATGACGGAAAGATATTACTACTTACCTGGAATGACAAATTCAATAGTGACATATTTATAAGTCAGTATCTTAATGGGAAATGGACTCCGGTTGAGAAAATGGGCAAGCCTGTCAACACAAAATTCTGGGAATCTCATGCATCTTTCTCAGCCGATGGTAATACCATATATTTTACCAGTAACCGGCCCGGAGGGTATGGAGGACTTGACATATACAAAACCCTTAAGAATCCCGATACCGAAGAATGGGGTCCACCCGAGAACCTTGGTCCCGTTATCAATACCCAGTACAATGAAGAAACTCCATTTGTTTGTGCCGGTAACAATACTCTTTATTTTTCCTCTCAAGGCCATTCAGGAATGGGAGGATTTGATTCTTTTTACTCTCTCTTCAATGATGATGGCACTTTTTCCAAACCTCAAAATCTAGGCTACCCGATCAATACATCAGATGATGACATGTTTTTTTTACCCGTGCAGGGTGGTAAAAATGCTTATCTTTCAAGAGCCGACTTTGAAGATAACATAGGCAGAGAAGATATATATTTCCTTGAAATATTCTCAGATAATAATCCCAGACAGGTTGAAATTAAAGGCAATATTAGCCTTGAATCAATAAGCAGCATCAATAAAGATCAGGTGAAGATTTGGATTGGGGCAAATAAACCGGAAACAAGTCAAATATTCTTTGCACAATCACCCGAAGGAAAGTACTCTGCAACTTCCAGCGTCCCTGGAAACTACCGTATGCTTATAGAAGCCGATGGCTATATTGCAGAATCCAGACCCTTTGTTATTCCTGATAATTATTCTGTTGGTGAAATTGTTATTGACATTAATCTTAAAGCAACCCAGGCCAAACCCATTGTTTTGGGAAATGTGTATTTTGCATTTAATAGTGCTGCTATCAGTGCTAACGAATTGAATAAAGTAAAAAGTGTTTTAGAAGTACTTAATGAAAATCCTGACCTTACTCTTGAAGTTGCAGGCCATACAGATGCAAAAGGTTCTGATGCATATAACAAACGATTGTCTAACAAACGTGCAAACTCAGTTATTGATTTCCTGCTGAAAAATGGGATAGAAAAGCAACGCATGAAAGCCAAAGCTTATGGGGAATCAAGCTTTATTGCAATAAATAATCATAATAATGGTTCAGATGCCCCGGAAGGAAGAGAATTCAATCGAAGAGTTGAATTCCATGTAATTAAAACTTCCAATGATGCTATAGCCGGGGAAAAAGCTGAAATCCCTGCAAACTTAAAATTTGACAAATAAAGTTTGATGTATATCTTTTCCTTCTTGTCTCCTGCCTGGTACCGCCTTCAGTTTTTAATGGTGGCTTAAGTGGAATGCAAAGGAGGATTAAAAAGTCCAATCGTGTCCATATTAAGCAAACTAAATCTTTTTATTCTTTTTTCATTACTTGCCTCAATTACTTACTGCCAGGATAAATTTGATGCTGAAAAGACATATTATGATGCCGAATTCCTGGAGTTGTATCAGAAATATAAGGAGGCTCTTCCCCTGTATCTGGAACTTATTGATAATGATTTTGTAAATGCAAATGTTCAATACAAAATCGGAAATGCCTATCTCCATATACCCGGACAAAAAACCAGGGCTATCCCTTACCTGGAGCTGGCATCCAAATCTGCTTCTTTGAAATACAAGAAAGAAACATCTTTTAAAGAAAAAAGAGCTCCTGCAAAATGTATTATGCTCCTGGGAGAGGCATATCAGGTCAATAACCAGCTGAATCTGGCTCTCGGGCAATACTTCAGCTATAAAAAGCTTCTTGACAAGAAAAAATTAAATACCGATGAGGTAAACAGAAAAATTGTTAGTTGTGAATTTGCAAAAAATTTCATTGCGAAACCCATAGACTCAGAAAGCTTCTGCCTGAATTTATCCGATCCTGGAATTTCAGATTATCGGGCAGTTTTTTCAGAAGATGGTAAAACCATTGTATTTATGAGAAAAAGGAAATACTATGAGGCGATCTTTTTTTCAAAAAATAGAAATGGGAAATGGTTAAATCCTGAGAATATTACTGCCGAAGTAGAATCTAATGGCAGATATCAGGTTTCCTCATTATCTCCGGACGGACTAACACTATTCCTTGTTCACTTTAACTCCACAGACTACGATTTATATAAAAGTTATTTTAATAATGGCAGGTGGTCAAAAGCCGTGAAACTAAAAAGCCCAATCAATACCCAGGCCAATGAGGTTCACGCAGTTCTTTCCCCTCTGGATGAAACCCTGTATTTTGTGAGTGATAAAAAAGGAGGGTTTGGAGGATTTGACATCTACCAGACGCGGAGCCTTGAAGATGGATCATGGGAAATACCTGAAAATATTGGTTCTGTCATTAACACTTCTTTTGATGAAACTACGCCCTTCTTTTTTGATGATGGAAAAAGTCTGAGCTTCAGCTCCAATGGGCACGAAAATATGGGAGGATATGATGTTTTCTTTTCATACATGGACAAAAACGGCAAATGGAATCCTCCCGAAAATTATGGTTCCCCATTGAATACCACAGATGATGATGTGTTTTTCTTTCCGGGCAGGAATAAATTCTCCGGAACTATGGCAAGTTTTGATTCTATTCCCGGGTCAATTCTATCATTGTTTCACTGGGAATTATTCTCAGAGTCCATTCCAAGAAAAATTAATCTGACAGGTCTTTATCCTGAAAAAACTGATCCGAAACAAAACCCTCAAGATGAAAATCTTGTTATAAAGCCAGTGCCTATTGTACCTCTGCCGGTTGAGGAGAGTTATACAATCAACTCAATCCTTTTTGGATTTGATAGTTCTGATCTTACTGAAAATTCACAAAAAGAACTGGATCTGATTGTCAGAATAATGGAAATATTCCCGGAAATACATATAACATTAAATGGTTATACAGACTCAGTGGGCCCTTACGACTATAATAAGAAGCTTTCTTCAAGAAGAGCAAAATCTGCTGCTGATTATCTTAAAAATAAGGGGATTCTTCCTAAAAGAATGTTCATATCCTTTTTTGGCGAAGACCATCCTGTTGCCATTAACAGGAATTCAGATAACTCCGATTGCCCGGAAGGACGTAAATATAACCGGCGCGTGAGCTTTAGTCTTGAAGGCTCAGGTATTAAACAAATACTTACTAATCCTCCTGCCATTCCGGATGGGCTGGAATCAAAATAAGACTCCAAAACAAAAGAGTTCAGAGTTCAATATTGTTCCGGGTTCCGGGTTCAATATTGTTTCCGAGAGTTTAAGAATGTTCAAGAGTGTTTTGTGCAATGTAGACATTTTCATATATTTTATGTCAAATGCCTGCCCTGAACTTGTCCTGTTTTCCGAATAAGACAGCCAAATGTAGGTGTAATAATACGAGCGTTCATTGCGGTCCGGTATTGCTATTTACCTTTATTAAACCATGTTGTCTTGTCATTATTCCAATCTTTTATTTTAATTATCCAATACAATTGCTAATTTTGATTGGCGATCAATTAACTTATGGAATGAAAAATATACTTGCCTTCATATTGGTAATAATCTTGTTTCCCACAATTGCCTTATCTCAGGAGTCTGTCACTCTGAACGAAGCCCTGGAAGACGGAGATTTTTTCTATTATGCTGAAGATTATACCGAAGCTGTATTTCATTATCAAAAGTTGGTAGATTCTGATTTAATGAACAATAATATTCATTTTAAAATTGGTGTTTGCTATCTGAATATTCCAGGCGAAGAATTTAAATCAATCCCTTTCCTGATGAAAGCTTCAGAAAATACTACAGAGAAATATAAGAAACGCTCTCCTAAAGAGGAAAAAGCACCGGAATATACATTATTCTACCTTGGAAATGCCTACCGCATTAATAATGAGCTGGATAAAGCCCTTGACACCTACACTAAATTTTTAGAGATTCCTAATTTTGAAAATAAATTTAATCGTACAATAGTAGACAATGAAATATTATCCTGTGAAAAAGCCAAGATCATTCAGGATATCCCTATTAACGTAATAATCACCAATCTTGAAGAACCTATAAATTCTGGCGTTGCAAACTATCGTCCGGCAACAAGTGCAGATGGGAATATGCTGGCTTTTATGAGTGAATTGAAATTCTA
>JAUVKW010000128.1 GCA_030596025.1 Bacteroidota bacterium
TACGGAACCATCTGTCTCAACAATAAACATTATATATACTTTTCCTGAAATCCCTTCCTTTGCCGCATCTTTAGGATAAGTAAGATTTTTTGCAATATACATCCTGAATTTATCTCCTTTATCATCACCTTCGAACTTTGGCATCTCCTCAACAATAAAGAATATTTCTTCTACTGGTATTTCCGTGTTTGATGCATTTTCATCAATATCTGTTGATGCAGGTAGAGAAGGAGTTCCTTCTGCAACTACAATTACTTCATCTAGTGAAGCCGGCTTATCATCAGTGGTTGAGCATGAAAAATTAAAAACCAGTAAAAGGATAGCCGGAAGCATAAATAATAGTTTTATGTTTGCAGCTTTTGAACTTTTGTTTCTTGTCATCATCATAATTCGTTTTTTAATTAATGATTTATTGAAATTATTTCCAACCGGGAAGAATTGAATACCAAATATCTGATTCATTATCAGGTTTTGATAGTTGTTTATATCTGTTCCTTTTTTTAACACCAAAGAATCGGCTGTATATTCATGAATTTCTTTAAATGAGAAGCGGTAAAGCCATACAATTGGATTGAACCATTGAAAAACTATCAGTAGTTCAGAGACCAGCAAGTCTAATGTATGAACTTGCTGAATATGTACTTTTTCGTGATTGATAATCTCATCATTTTCAAATTCATCAGAATGCTTTTCAGGTAAGAATATCCAGTTGAAGAATGAAAAAGGAGATATATTTTGTGCCACCCTGATAATCTTAATATCTCCTATGGTACTTGATTCTCCTTTTTGGATCCAGTTCCAGATCTGATAAAGTCGGAAAATTAAAATTCCGCTAAAGAAGCTAACTCCCAATAAATAAACAACCAACAGCAAACTCACGGATTTTGTTAGCAGAATGCTTGTGAAAGAACGACTTATTTCGGGAGTGATTAATACTTCATCAAGTTGAATGAATTGAGCAACGCTGCCAGTACCTGGTGCCAGGCGTATGTTTATTAAGGGGATAATCATTGAAAAAAGGATAGAGGCGGCAAGAAACATTCTGTTCCTGTTGAAAAATGTATCCTTTCTCAAAAAAAGCCAGTAGATACTGTATAATAGAGCAAGGCTTAAGCCTGTTTCAAACAGATATAGAAAAAGCGTATTCATTTTTTTTGTTTTTTGATTTCTTCCTCCATGACTTTAAGTATCTCTTCCATTTCATTTATGGTAAGGCTTTTTTCTTTGGCAAAAAAAGATACCATTTGTTCAAAAGAGTTACTGAAATAGTTTTTAACAAAACTTTTCATATGCACCTTGGTATAATCCTCCTTTTGAACAATTGGATAATACCTGTGTGTTTTACCATAAGCCTTATGAGCTACAAAGCCCTTTCTTTCAAGAATGCGAACAATAGTTGATACCGTATTGTATGCGGGTTTTGGTTTAGGAAGTTTCGAAATGATATCCTTAACGAAAGCTTCGTCAAGCTCCCAAAGGATATGCATAATCTGTTCTTCGGCTTTTGTAAGTTCTTTCATTTTTACATATTGTATACTACAAACATATAACTAAATAGTTAGTTATACAACTAAAAGTTTAGTTAATTCTAAAAAAGTTAAAAAGTTGAAGAGTTGAACAATATCTCGTTGCGTACTTTCAAAGTAACAGACGGCTCCTGTTAATTTGTTGAGAGCTGTTTTTTATTGACCTCCTTCGGAGATCGTTTCCTGGGTTTGTCTTAACCGCCCCGTGCCGGGACGGTTATTCAAATTTAGCCACTTTGTGGCAAAAAATCGTGAATAAATAAAATGCAACCGGACCTGTTTTGTTTAATAAATACACCTCGGATTGCCCTCTTATGCTGAAGCTACGATGGCCTGGCCCGGGGCTAAAAATAACACACCTATGGTGCTAAAGAATTATTTTTAGTTCATGTTTTGTCTTATTGCAAAAATGACCAGGGATTATTTTTCTTCTCCCTGATTATCCTGTTTTTCAGATCCTTTTTGTCCTACATACTTATTGAATGACTCTTCGCCTTCTTCTTTCCAGTACTGATCATAATGTCTCCATTTCCTGAAGTCGGGACCATTTTTCCAGAAGTGTTTATTCCTGAATGGTGGTCCTGGGTATTTGCTATCATGATCCTTATGTTTTCCGAAAGAGCCAAATATTAACCTTGCCAGGATAATGATGCCAAATGCCTGCCAGTAATTGATTATTGCCAGTCCAAACAATGCCGGCATAAGCCAGTTCCAGAGAAGCATAACAAAGTAGCCGAATAAAAATGCGAAAAGCACTGCTGCTCCCACACCTAATATGATCCATCCTCCAAATCTCAGTCCGTTTGCGAACCGGTGTTTTCTGTTGTAATATACGCTGTGTTCCATGATTATTTCTCCTGTTTATTTAAATGTATTTTAATAATAGTTATTCATTAATTCTGGATTTTCCTTTTGAAAAACTTTCTGCAGAGCTGCAATTGCCCGGTGTTTTCTTGATAAAAGAGTTCCAACAGGTGTTTCGAGTTCCTGTGATAACTCCTGAAATGTTTTGCCTTCAAATTCCGTTGCCCAGATAATTCCCTGGAATTCAGGTTTAAGTTTTTCCATGGCTTCAAATACCTTATCAAGCATAAACTCCCTGAATTCCGGATCATGGTGCTCATCAATCTGCGAGATGTATTCTTTTACAATTTCCGGGTCTTTTATCTCTTCCATAGATGTTTGTTTTTTCCTGGTCTTACTTCTCTGCAAGTCAATAATTTTATTGCTAATAGCCCTGTATATGTAGCCGGCCAGGTTCTCCAGGGGAGTTTCAAAATCTACCCTGGAAAAAATGTTTAGAGCAACATCCTGAATGATATCCTCTGCATCCCAATCAGACTGGTCGCTTATGTAGCTCCTGATGAAATTTTTCAGTTTTGAATACTCTTTCGTGAAGAATCCGGCTGCTTCACTTTTGGCTTTTTGATTCATCTATTTATATAGACGTGAAAGTTCATAATTATTGCAATATTTCCTCATGGATTTTATCATTGCAGTGAGACTGCTGAAAATGATGCCATTTGCTTAGTTTTGAGACAGCCTGTTCCACCGGTTTTGTCACAAAATTTGCACAATGAAGAGGCAAATTTTCTGCCAAAACCTTTTTTTAGTTCCTGCTCTAACCCGGGGTTAAAACCCCGGGCTATTAACATTTGATCCCTATGGGATCCTGCCATATTACAGCCCGGAGCGAAACTCCGGGTACAATGCGGTAGTATAAACCTATGACTTGCTTTAAGAGAAAGTAGCTTTATTTATTTTGCTTTTTGATGACATTCAGTGCTGAACCGGCTTTAAACCATTCAATCTGATTTTGGTTGTAGCTGTGGTTTACCGGGAATACTTCACGACTTCCATCTGCATGGTGTAGGACAATGGAAAGAGTTTCTCCCGGTTTGAAATCCGGTAAGCCGATCAGGTCTACCTTATCATCTTCCTGGATCTTTTCATAATCAGAAGGATTGGCAAAGGTAATTCCCAACATGCCCTGTTTCTTCAAATTTGTTTCATGAATACGGGCAAATGACCTTACAAGAACTACTTTTACTCCCATAAACCTGGGCTCCATTGCAGCATGCTCTCTTGAACTTCCCTCACCGTAATTTTCATCACCAATTACAATTGAACCCATTCCGGCATCCCGGTAAGCCTTTGCTGCTTCCGGCACAGGAACATATTCACCTGTGATTTGATTTTTAACCGTATTGATTTTCTCATTGAAAAAATTAATTGCCCCAATCAACATGTTCTGAGAGATGTTTTCAAGATGTCCTCTAAAACGTAGCCAGGGTCCTGCCATGGAAATATGATCTGTTGTGCATTTCCCTTTTGCCTTGATCAGTACATTCATTCCGGCAATATCCTTTCCATTCCATTCTTTAAAAGGTGTAAGAATCTGAAGCCTTTTAGAGTCAGGAGCAACTATAACTTCAATGGCACTGCCATCTTCGGAAGGGGCCTGAAAACCATTGTCTTTTACATCAAACCCGCCTGGAGGCAATTCCCATCCCTTCGGGGGATCAAGAAGAACTTCTACACCATTTTTGTCGGTAAGTTTATCTTTCAATGGGTTGAATCCAAGGTCTCCTGCAATGGCCAGGGCAGTTACAATTTCTGGTGAAGCAACGAATGCATGTGTGTTTGGATTTCCATCTGCACGTTTAGAGAAATTCCTGTTAAATGAATGTACAATGGTGTTTTTTTTCTCAAGTTCAGCATCCTTTCTGGCCCACATTCCAATGCATGGTCCACAGGCATTGGCAAAAACATTCCCTCCAATTTTCTGAAAAATATCAATCAGGCCATCCCTTTCTATAGTAAATCTAACCTGTTCAGAACCCGGAGTTATCTTAAACTCACTTTTTACCTGAAGCTTCTTTTCAACAGCCTGATTTGCGATAGAAGCTGCACGCGAAATATCTTCATAAGATGAATTTGTGCATGATCCAATGAGTCCTACTTCTATTTTTAAAGGCCAGTTATTTTTCACTGCTTCTTCTCTCATTTTGGAAATGGGAGTTGCACGATCGGGAGTGAATGGCCCATTTAAGTATGGTTCCAGTTCGTCCAGGTTAATTTCAACAAGCTGGTCGAAATACTTTTCGGGATTTTCATATACTTCAGGATCGGCAGTCAGATGATCTTTCACTTCATTTGCTGCATCGGCCACTTCATTTCTTCCTGTTGCTCTGAGGTAACGCTCAATAGATTCATCATAGGCAAAAGTAGAGGTAGTAGCTCCAATTTCGGCACCCATATTACAGATAGTTCCTTTTCCGGTTGCAGACAGGGACAATGCACCTTCTCCAAAATACTCAACAATAGCACCTGTTCCTCCTTTTACAGTGAGAATTCCTGCAACCTTCAGGACAATATCTTTGGCAGACGCCCACCCATTCAGTTTCCCGGTTAATTTAATCCCTATAAGTTTCGGGAATTTTAGTTCCCAGGGCATTCCGGCCATCACATCTACAGCATCTGCACCTCCAACTCCAATGGCAACCATTCCAAGTCCGCCGGCATTTACTGTATGGGAGTCAGTTCCGATCATCATTCCTCCCGGGAAAGCATAATTCTCAAGTACCACCTGATGAATTATTCCAGCTCCGGGCTTCCAGAATCCAATTCCATATTTATCAGACACACTGCTTAAAAAATGATATACTTCCCTGTTGGTTTCGTTGGCAAGGGTAAGATCAGTACCTGCACCCACCTTTGCCTGGATCAAATGGTCTGCATGTACTGTTGACGGAACAGCAACTTTGGTTTTACCTGCTTGCATGAATTGTAACAGAGCCATTTGAGCAGTTGCATCCTGCATTGCCACCCTGTCGGGATTAAAATCAACATAATCAACACCTCTTGCAAATGCTTGTAAGGGATCACCTGAATCAAGATGCGTGTATAATATTTTTTCTGTAAGTGTAAGAGGTTTTCCAACAAGCTTTCTGGCCTGGGAAATACGTTTATGCATACGGGCATAAACATTTTGAATCATTTCAATATCAAATGCCATGGATAAGTTTAGTATTAAGTTCTGAAAATGTGGTACAAAAATATAAAATAAATCATGAACATTCTGTTTTAGAATTAATGAAGCATTCAAGTCTGTAGTTCATTTAGTTTTTTGTACTTTTATTGGGTTAATTTCTGGTGTATGTCAGTACTAAAGGATTTGTCAAAGAAGTTTAGAATTGGATTGTTGCAAGACATTGTGAAGATGTCTTTCAATTCTATTAAGGCGAGTAAGCTAAGGGCAGTTTTAACCATCTTAATTATTGCAATTGGTATTATGGCTTTGGTTGGGATCCTCACGGCAATAGAATCTATAAAAATGACATTAACTAATCAATTTACCATGATGGGCGCCAATACCTTTGTGATTGAAAGCAAAAGTATGAATATCCAAATTGGAAATAGCTCTTATCGGAAAAAGAATCATAGTCATATTTCTTACAAAGAAGCCCTGAAGTTTAAAGAGCGCTATAATTTCCCTGCTTATGTTACAATCGGCACTACAGCAACCGGAATGGGCACAGTAAAGTATAAGTCAAAAAAATCAAATCCTAATATCCGTGTACTTGGAAGTGATGAAAATTACCTGATCACATCGGGGAATGAACTGGAATCAGGAAGGAATTTCTCAATTCAGGATATTCAAATGAACCGGAATTTCATAATTGTGGGGCAGGGTATTGTGGATGTTCTGTTTGAACCATTTCAAAATCCTATTGGAGAGATCATCAGCCTGGGGGGTGGTAAATTCAGGATTATTGGAATAATTACGGACAAGGGATCCAGTATTTCAGGATTAAGTATGGCCTGCATATTGCCTATTACCACAGTCAGACATTATTACTCGAGGCCAAATATGAAGCACAATATCAACGTGATGCCCTTTGATGAAAAACTAATGGATTTTGCAGCCAGTGAAGCAGAAGGAATATTCAGGATTGTTCGTGGCCTGGATGCAAAAGATGAGAGTGATTTCAATATTACTAAGAGTGATAATCTTGTAAATCTTTTAATTGACAACCTGAAGTTTGTAACAATTGCAGCTACTATAATTGGTTTAATTACCCTTCTGGGTGCAGTTGTTGGCTTAATGAATATTATGCTGGTTTCAGTTACAGAAAGAACCAGGGAAATAGGGATCAGGAAGGCAATAGGATCAAAAGCTGAGACCATTAAGAAGCAATTTCTATTTGAAGCCATATTGATTGGCCAGATTGGAGGCTTATTTGGAATTGTACTGGGAATCATGGTAGGGAATCTTGTTTCCTTGCTTACCCATACATCTTTTATCGTTCCATGGATATGGATCTTTGGTGGAGTGGCCGCATGTTTTTTTGTGGGTCTTGCCTCGGGTTATTTTCCGGCAGTAAAAGCTTCAAAACTTGATCCCATTATTGCTTTGCATTATGAGTAATAAAATTTTATTCTGATATTTGTAGTATGAAAGAGCTATTTATTGAAGGTACTTCAATTACCCCAAAGGTTCAGTTTTCAGCAGATAATGGTTTGTTGTTATTGGAGGGAAGATCTATTCCTGAAAATCCTGAGGATTTTTACCTGAATTTGATTACCTGGTTAAAGGAGTATTATTTATACTATGAAGATGCAATTGAGATCCATTTTAAGTTTGAATATGTGAACTCAGGATCTACCAAGTTTTTACTTGAGTTACTTCGTGTGGTAAGAGCGTCACTGGACCGGGGGGAAACCACTTTGATTAAATGGTATTTTGAGGAGGAAGATGAAGCAATTCAGGAGCTGGGGGAACATTTCAGTGAATCTTTGAATATTCCTATGGAAATTATTCCATTAATTTGAAACCATATTTGAAATATTGACTATAAAAAAAAGCCCCGGACCGGAGCTTTTTTTATTTTATGAACATTAGAAAATGTATGCATTTTCTGGGTTAGAATAACTTCTCAGCCAAATCTACAACCCTGGCTGAATATCCCCACTCATTATCGTACCAGGAAAGAACTTTTATAGTTTTTCCATTCACCATTGTGCTTTCAGCATCAAATATAGAAGAATGAGGGTTGTGGATGATATCAACTGAGACAATAGGATCTTCAGTATATTCCAGAATTCCTTTCATTGGTCCCTCTGCAGCTTCTTTCATGGCAGCATTAATTTCTTCTTTTGTAGCTGTAGTTTTCAGGTTTACCACCAAATCAACCAGCGATCCTGTAGCAGTTGGTACTCTTACAGCCATTCCATCTAATTTACCACTTAGTTCAGGAATTACTTTTCCAACTGCTTTTGCAGCACCTGTTGTGGTTGGGATTTGTGAAACTGCTGCTGACCTGGATCTGCGTAAATCTGAATGTGGCATATCAAGTATCCTCTGGTCATTAGTGTAAGAATGGATAGTAGTCATCAATCCATTTTCTATACCAAATTTATCGTTTAAAACTTTTACTACAGGTGCCAGGCAGTTGGTAGTACAAGATGCATTTGAAACACAATGGTCATCATTTTGCAGATCGTCATCATTTACTCCCAGGACTATCATCCTGTCAATTGTATCTTTGGAAGGAACAGTGAGGATCACTTTTTTAGCTCCATTTTTTAAATGATCTCCATAACCACCTTTAGCACTTTCTTTTTCCCTGAAAATACCTGTGGACTCAACCACTACATCTGGTTTCTCGGGCCATGGAATATTGGAAGGACTTTTCTCAGCACTTACCTGGTAATTTTTACCATTTACAATGATTCCTTTATCATCATAACTTACTGATCCATTAAATCTTCCCTGGGTTGAATCATATTTTAGCAGATGTGCCAGAGTTTTGGCATCTGTGAGGTCGTTTACACCAACAATCTCAATGTCAGGTCTTTCAAGCGCTAGCTTGAAGACATTTCTTCCTATTCTTCCGAATCCATTAATCGCAACTTTAATTTTGGACATTTCTTTATAATTATTCGTTAAAAAATCAAACAAAAATAATGAAGAAAATTAACTTGATCACGGACAAACAGCAGACAAATATCATACTGTTAAATAATTAACAGCAGTTTTTTTCAGGTATGAAATGAAGTAAAGTAAGGAAGGTAGAACTATTATTGGTTTTGCAGAAAATCGATTTTTGTCTGCGATCGTTTGTCGATGACTTTTCCAAAACGGAAGCTGGCATATATGGCAGGGAAGAAAAAGCGATTGTCATCGGAAGCCATAATGGGTATTTCTCTGGTATACAGATCTATAGAGGCCCCAACTTCAATAACAGAGATTACAGGATCAGCTTTACCAAATTCGAAACTTATTCCAATTTTGCCATTCAGGCCTGGAGCAACTTTTAATTCACTGAAACCTGTAAAAAATGAAGCACGGCTATATATGTCATAAGGGGTATGCAAGGATGGATTGAATTTCTCAGTTTCGATTTTATATTCATACAAGGAAACAGGAACTAAAACTTCATAGTAAACTGGCTTAATAAACCCAAGAGAAATTCCTGCAGTATACAGGAAGCGTACTTCAATTCCGCCTTTATCTTTTTTCTTAAATTTTATTCTTTGAAAACCATAGGAGGCCTGAATGTTAAAAAAGAAATTTTCTTTGCCAAACACAAATCTCTTGCTATTTGGAAAAATTGGGTTTGATCCTTTTATTTCTTTAGGATGTTTGATGATGTTTATAGATCCTTCAAACAAGCGTGAATTAAAGAAATTAATTCTTTTTCCATATCGGAAGCTTGCTCCATACCCG
>JAUVKW010000137.1 GCA_030596025.1 Bacteroidota bacterium
ATCGATTTCTTCGGCCTGCAAAAAGGGGATGCTTTTAAACTTATCTATGAAGAACAATTTGTAGACTCCTCTTCCATTGGTGTAAGCAGAATCATGGCTGCCTGGTTCAGTCATTCCGGGGAGGAGTTTTATGCCATTCCATTCCGGCAGAACGGGAAAGAGGATTACTTTGATGAAGAAGGGAATAGCTTGCGAAAGGCATTTTTAAAAGCCCCGCTTAGATTTTCCAGGATAAGCAGTAAATTCTCTCATAGTCGCATGCACCCAATCTTAAAAATCAGAAGACCGCATCATGGCATTGATTATGCTGCTCCTGTGGGAACGCCGGTTCATGCCATTGGAGATGGGAAAATAATTGAAGCTAAATACAAAGGACAGGCCGGGAGACTGGTAAAAATCAGACACAATAGCACCTACACTACCGCTTATTTACACCTTTCCAGGTATGGATCAGGAATTAAAGCTGGGAAATATGTAAAGCAGGGAGATATAGTTGGCTATGTTGGAAGCACCGGACTTTCCACCGGTCCACACCTTGACTTTCGATTTTATAAGAACGGAACTCCAATAGATCCTCTAAAGGTAAAGGCTCCACCTGTAGAACCAATCATCCCCGAGAATTTAGAAACATTTAACAAGGTAGCATCGGCCATGATACAGCTACTTGATACTGTCGAGTAAATCATTTACCACTTCAGGAAAATATTCGTATTCAAGCTGATGCACTTTATTGGCAAGACTTTCAGGTGTTTCTGCATCTTCAATATCACAATAGGCCTGGAAAATAATATCACCCTTATCATATTCTTCATTTACAAAATGAATACTGATCCCCGATTGCGTTTCCCGGTTCTGCAGGATAGCCCTGTGTACATTCATCCCGAACATTCCTTTCCCCCCATATTCAGGAAGTAATGCCGGATGAATATTTACCACCCTATTTTGAAATTTTCTTAAAATATCTGCAGGCACTAACCACAAAAATCCTGCAAGCACAATCAGTTCCGGATCAAGCCTGGATAGAATGTCCAAAACCCGTCCATTTTCATATAAATCACTCCTGTCAAAAACTTCCACAGGAACACCTAATTTCTCAGCACGTTCCAGTACTTTAGCATCTTTCTTGTTTGACAAAACAAGCACCACTTTTTTTTCGACCGCTTTGTTAAAATATTCGATAATATTTTGTGCATTTGTTCCTGATCCGGAGGCAAAAATTGCTATTGTTTTCATAATCTGACAAATATGGGTTTTTCAAGGTAAAATATCTATTCAAATTTCAAAAAAACATTGCGATTTTCAGTATTAGAACTCAAAAAAAATTACATTTGTTTGAAAAATAGTACTGAAATACATTTCTTTGCTGCGTATTTCAAAAAAATAAATCGAAGTTAAATTAAAATCTTAAAATTATGTCTGACATTGCATCAAGAGTAAAAGCAATTATTGTTGACAAATTAGGTGTTGATGAAAATGAAGTAACCCCGGAAGCCAGTTTTACAAATGACCTGGGAGCAGATTCTCTTGACACTGTTGAGTTGATTATGGAGTTTGAGAAAGAATTCAATCTTGGCATTCCTGATGATCAGGCTGAAAACATCGGCACAGTTGGTGAAGCCATCAAATACCTGGAAGATAACGCCAAGTAATCTTACTAATGCTGTTTCACCTGATTATTTTCTTATCAGGTGAAACTATCTCATCCTATTCATTTAGGTTTTGCTTTCTATACTGGCTGGCCTGTTATAGTTTGATTGTTTAATTTGATAAGGCTAATTTCATGGAATTAAAGCGAGTTGTCGTTACCGGGCTTGGAGCATTGTCTCCATTGGGAAATTCTGTGCCGGAGTATTGGGACGGACTGAAAAACGGGAAAAGCGGAAGTGATCTGATTACTTTATTTGACCCGGAAAAATTCAAAACCCGGTTTGCTTGTGAAGTAAAGGGATTTGACCCAAAGGAACATTTTGAAAGGAAGGAATTGCGAAAACTTGACCGCTATTCCCAACTTGCCATTGTAGCTGCTGAACAAGCCGTTATAGATTCAGCCATAGACCTTGAAGAGATAAACAGAGACCGTGTTGGTGTAATTTATGGATCAGGAATTGGTGGTCTTGGTTCCATCGCAAAAGAAATTACTGATTTTGCCAGGGGAGATGGAACTCCCAGGTTTAGTCCGTTTTTCATTCCCAGAATGATATCGGATATTGCTGCCGGCCATATTTCCATTAAGTATGGTTTTCGCGGACCAAACTTTGGAACTGTTTCTGCCTGTGCTACATCCACCAATGCAATTATAGATGCTGCCACTTATATTCGTATGGGGAAAGCAGATATTATAGTCACAGGAGGATCTGAAGCATCTGTCAATGAAATTGGTATAGGTGGATTCAATTCTATGATGGCCATGTCTACAAATAACGAAGAATATAAAACAGCCTCAAGGCCATTTGATGCCAGTCGGGATGGTTTTGTAATAGGAGAAGGGGCAGGTGCCCTGATCCTTGAAGATCTTGAGCACGCCAGGAACAGGGGAGCTAAAATCTATGCCGAACTGGTTGGTTCAGGAATGTCTGCTGATGCTTACCATTTAACTGCCCCCCACCCTGAAGGACTGGGAGCAGCACTGGTTATGAAAAATGCCCTGGAAGATGCCCAAATGGCCCCTGAGGAGGTAGATTATGTAAATGTGCATGGTACAGCCACTCCCCTGGGAGATATATCTGAAACAAAAGCCATTCTAAGTGTCTTTGGAGATCATGCCTATAAGTTGAGCATTAGTGCCACTAAATCTATGACAGGACACTTGCTGGGTGCCGCCGGTGCCCTGGAAGCCATGGCCACTATTTTTGCCATACAAGAGGGCTGGATCCCACCAACTACAAATCTGAATAATCTTGATCCGGAAATTGATCCAAAGCTTAACCTTACTCCCCTTAAAGCTCAAAAAAGAGATGTAAATGTTGCTTTAAGCAATACCTTTGGATTTGGTGGTCATAATGCCAGTGTGATTATGAAAAAATTCACTGAATAATATTTTGTTGAAGTTTTATCCAAAACGAAATCGTTTTTCACAACAAATTAAGAAGCTTATTGGCTTTAGGGCCGGTAATTTAAGTTTATATGAGCTAGCTCTCATTCCAAGATCTTCATCCCCGTTAAATGATGATAACATTTTAAATAATGAAAGACTGGAATTTCTGGGAGATGCCGTATTGGAAACCATTATTACCGATTACATGTATCAAAAATATCCGGATGAAAATGAGGGATTTCTAACCAATGTCAGGTCCAAATTTGTTAATCGTGAAAATCTAAACGATATTGGAAAACGTTTGGGGCTCCAGGAATTTGTGAAACCCCCGGTAAATCATAATCTACACGGAAAAAACTTCCTGGGAAACACCCTGGAGGCTCTTATCGGGGCCATCTACCTGGATAAAGGATTCAGGTTTGCAAAAATATTTGTAGTTCAAAAACTGATTGAACAGGACTCAGGAAAAGACATCGAAAATCCGGAAATATCAAATCATAAAAGTCAAATCATTGAATGGGGCCAAAAAAATAAAAAAGTGCTTCATTTTGAAACAAATAAGGTAGGAACTGATAGCAGTCCAATGTTTATTTCCCATTTGCTTATTGACGAAAATAAGATAAGCAGCGGCAAAGGCAAAACAAAAAAAGAGGCAGAACAAAATGCTGCAAAAATGGCATTAGATTTAAACAGATGAAAAAGAAACTCACATTAAACTACCAACACGAACTGGAGTTTACACTCCTGGGGATTTCATCTCATGAAAATGATTATCATCTGAGTTGGGTTCTAAATCAAAAACTTGGATTACAGTTTATTAAAGCAAAAAATATTGTAATACTTCAGTCTGAATCTGAATTGTCCCAGGAATTCCCGGTGTTTAATTATGAAGACGAGGATGCTTTGCTGGTGTATAATCTTATTTCGAATAAATGTGAACAGGGATACCTGGTGCCTGAGCTCAAAAATATTGATTTTTTCTTGCAAATTTCAGGAGAGATCAGTCAAGGATTTCTTAATCAGCTCATTGAGAAATTGAGGAATTCCGGAGTTGTAAATGCGAGTTTTGTTCTGGATCCAAAAAAGATTAAAGCCGCTGAGAAACTTATACTTCACTAAAAAAAGGACGGTTAAAAAACCGTCCTTTTTCCCTTAATAAACCCTAAAATTTAACCTAACTATGAAGAATTCGCATTTCTGCGTTTTTTCCTGTGCCTTTACTTCTTATTACGATCTTTCTCTTTCTTTTGTTTCGTTTTGCCTGATTTTTCTTTCTTCTCTTCCTTTTCTCCCTTGTCAATTACAACAGTAATCTCTATTACTTCTCCTCCTTCGTCAATTGACTTTACGACCTCTACCTCTTTCTTTACAATTACCGTGCCACTTTCACTTTCTGATACAACAACATTCACATCTCCTTTGTGTTTATGGTCCATATGGAGCTCATCATCAGTGATTACCGTCACTGTCACCTCCTCTGTATCTCCCTCTCCCTTTTTCACTTTCACAATCTTTACATGTCCTTTATGATCTTCATCAATTTCCATTATTTTATAATGTTCTCCCTTTCCATGAATTTCTTTCCCATCTTTAATGATAATTACTTCTTCTCCTTCTTCTCCATCACTAACATGTTTTACAATAACTTTAGTAGTTTCTTTTTCCTCCCCTTCTTTAATAATTATCTTTTTCGTCACTTTCCCCTCAGATCCTTCATCGTCATCAACTATAACATAGCTATAACTATGGGCCTCTTTATGACCTGCATGTTCTTTATGACCGGCATGTATAGACATCTCTTCTCCATGTATCATTTCAAGATCAACTCCTGCAAGTTCTGAGATCTTCTTATGCAAATCTTCATCCTCCAGGTCAGATGCAGAAAAAACAGTATCTATGGTAGTTTTTCCTCCATTTACCACTTTTAGGTGCACTTTCTTTGCAGCTTCCTGTCCATTTACTCCCATAATAATGAGGCCAAATAAACTCAGGCTAAAAATTAATGGTCGAAGTGTATTCATGATCTCTTTTTTTAAAATATTTTGCAATTATTTGTTGCTTCAAAAGTACAACAGGAAAGAATTAAGAAATACTAAGTAATGTTAAAGATTGTTAAATACACTCTATATTAACTCTTCATCCTCTATTTTTGTATCAATATGAGCAAAAAGGGAATATGGTTTTTAACGGTCATCATGACCATTGCCCTTCTGGGTTTATTGTTGGTTCAGTCTCAATGGATAAAGAACGCCGTTGATTTGAAGGAACAACAATTTTCTCTTGTTGTTAATCGTACACTGAATGATGTAATTAACAGACTGGAAGAACAGGAAGCTTCAGTTAAAATTACGAAAGAGATTAATCCATATATTGATTCTATTCCAGTTGAAGTTGTTGTCAGCAATCAAGGCTCTCTCAATGGGAATATCCTTAGCATTGGTGCCAGGTCTAGCTACTCTTACATCAGTCGTTCCAATGGTGTTTCTGAATCCTATGAGCTTCATGTTTCAGATACGACTTTCATATTCGGAGATCCATTACACACTATTATTCCTACTGACGAAAAAATCAGCGAAGAAATTATCAGACAAAAAAATGAATTAAAATTGCTGGAAGAAAAGAAAAAGATTCTTAACAAATATATTATTGTTGAAAAAGTAATGGATCGTATGTTAAGCAATCCTGCAAAAATTGAAGAAAGAATTGATCCTTTGCAACTCTACCTGGAAATAAAGAATGAATTGCATCAAAAAGGTGTGGATCCGGATTTTGAATTTTCGATAAAAAAACCTGATAACTCAACATTTTTTAAAACACCTGGCTTTGAGCATTTCACTAAATCAAATGTATTTTTATGGCAGCTTTTCCCGGGCGACCTGAATCCCAAAAAAAGTCTTCTTACAGTATATTTCCCAAAAGACAGGAATTACCTGCTTAGATCTCTTGGATGGATGGGAGTATCCTCCACCTTGCTTACACTTTTCATTATCCTGATTTTTTCTGTAACTATATATATTATCTTCCGTCAAAAACAACTTTCCGAAATCAAATCTGATTTTGTGAACAACATGACCCACGAATTAAAAACTCCCATTTCAACCATATCACTGGCTTCTCAAATGCTTAAGGATGACAGTATTGTGAGAGGCAAGAAAAATATGGATCATATTTCAAAAATCATTGATGATGAGAGCAAGCGACTCAGTTACCAGGTAGAAAAAGTCCTTCAAATGGCTGTATTTGACAAGGGGAAGCTTAAGCTTGATCTTAAAGAAGCAAACATTCACCAGCTAATTTCAAATGTAGTGGATAATTTCACGCTGCAGGTGAATAATAAGAATGGAGAAATCAGACTTGACTTGAAAGCTAAAAATCCATTAATTGGGACTGATGAGATTCATTTTTCCAATATTCTTTCCAATCTTATTGATAATGCTATCAAATATTGTAATTTGAATCCCAATATCCTTATTTCTACCCAGGATAGTAAGAAAGGCCTGTTATTGACAATTGAAGACAATGGAATAGGTATTTCCAAAGACAACCTTAACCGAATTTTTCATCGGTTCTACAGGGTGCCAACCGGGAATATCCACAATATTAAGGGATTTGGGCTCGGTTTGAATTACGTAAAAATGATTGTTGAAGAACATAAGGGCAGCATTCATGCTGAAAGCAAAATTAACAAGGGAACCAGATTTATGATTTTATTCCCAAGAAACTTGTAATAGATGGCAAAACCAAGAATACTACTAGCTGAAGACGACCAGAACCTGGGGTCTCTTCTAAAAGAATATTTAGAAATGAAAGGGTATTTCGCAGACCTGTATCCTGATGGAGAAAAGGCATACAAAGGGTTCACAAAAGAACATTATGACCTCTTGCTGCTTGATGTAATGATGCCTGTAATGGATGGCTTTACATTGGCTTCAGAGGTCAGGCAAATCAATAAGGAGATCCCGATTATTTTTCTAACAGCCAAGGCACTTAAAGAAGATGTTTTAGAAGGTTTTGCCATTGGAGCCGATGATTACATTACCAAACCTTTCAGCATGGAAGAATTGTTGTTTCGAATTGAAGCTATACTCAGAAGAACCAGAGCCGGAAAAGATTCTGAGACGCACTTGTTTCAGCTTGGAAATTATAATTTTGACTCCCAAAAGCAAACCTTAACAATAGAGAAGGATAGTCAGAAATTAACCACTAAAGAATCTGAATTACTTAAGCTATTATGCAGCAATAAAAACAAGGTGCTGGAAAGGAACTTTGCTTTAAGAACAATCTGGTTTGACGACAACTATTTCAATGCCAGGAGTATGGATGTTTATATTACCAAGCTTCGCAAATACCTGAAAGAGGATCCCTCTGTAGAAATCATTAATGTACATGGCAAAGGTTTCAAAATAATCTGTTAGTCTTAAAAGTATTGATTCCTATTTCCTAAATTTGGTTAAAAGGGTAGTGCCATTAAGTTTCCCTTTCTTATCATAAATTTCTGATTTAACTGCACCAACCTCTTTTGCATACCATACCGAGTTTTTATAATTCTGCTTAATGAATCCTATCTTGGATTTAACATCGTAATTCAGCTTAAAGCACTCAAAAGTTCCTGCCGGAGTGGTAACTTCTTCTATTGATTCCACAACCCTGTTAACTATATCTATTGTCATCGTAACCAATTTAACATTATTGTTTCTGACCACAACTGTTAAATTTCCATCTTCCAGTACGTCTCCTGCTTTCGGATTTGCAGGCAATTCCATATCCTGCGATTCCATGCTAATATCCATTGACTCATAGGCCTCCATATTCATGTCTTTCAGATATTGCTCCATGTCAATATAAAATTTGCCATCCTTGCAGTAAAACACCACCTCACTTTTTCTAACTACTGGATCTTTTTCATCAGGAATCTCAATTTCAGATTCAGCTCTAATCTCCTGTCCTTTTTCAGTTTGATTCACTTCAAGAATCTTAAACCTTGAAATACTGGTTACTTTTCCTTTCTTGTCGTAAGCGGTTGTCTCCATTTCAGTTCCGATTTTTTCAGGAAAATAAACTGTGCAATCTTGAGATTTAACACTGGAAATCAGAACAGTAACCAGAAGGAAAAGAAAAAACAATTTAAATTTTGTCATGTGTTTAGATTTAGATATTCGTAAATAATGATACTAAAATTATTTTATTTCAGCCTTTCAGCCTTATTTAGTAAAGATACTAACCTGCTTTATTTTTGCAAAAAGGAAGCGCATTGTATGAATAAAGCGGGTTAACATTGAAAGTTTATGAGGGAATTTCAGGAGTAGTGCTAAAATATTGAAATGGGTAAATTCAAATAAGTGGATTTGCTCTATTTTTAGCCTGATTGAATAATGTGGTGGGCTAAAGCCCTGTCATATTGCTTGTTAACTAACCCCAGCCTTAAGGCTGGGGTTAAGCAAAATCTGTGTATATCTGGACTTTAGTCAAAAATATTTTTCTATGATCCTCGTAAATTTACAGATTACTGGATCTTCAATCAAGTTAATGCGACTCTGGAGTCAAGGAATAAGAAGGATATTGTAAACGAAGTGAAGGTCCCAAAAACGTACTTTTGATACAAGTCTTGAGAAAACTAATCCTGTGATT
>JAUVKW010000176.1 GCA_030596025.1 Bacteroidota bacterium
TATATTATTCCGGTGATGTGAATATAAATCCTGATGGAGCAACTGGTCTTAGAGACAATTTTATATTGAGTGCAAGTGAAATTATTGGTGACCTGGAAGTTGAAATTCCAGCTTCTTTAAAGATCCAGAATTTAAGCCTGAGAGATACCACAGACAATCCCTTTTACCCGGAAGATCCAGGTGATGAATCTGACTTGAGCATGCTTGAAGAAATAACCTTATATTTTTCTGCGACTAATGGTTTTCCTTTAGAAATTGACTTCAAAATTATTCCTTATGATACTGTGAATAATATTGAATATCCTGCTATTGATGTTCCCCATTTTATAACTGCTGCTCCAGTTGATGCTAACGGCAGGGTTAATGAGCTAATCCAGGCTCCGGTAGTAAAAATATTGTTAGATAAAACTATGCTTGAGAATTTAGAGAAATCAGAAAAACTGATAGTTCAGGCATGGTTTAAAACTACCGGCGATGGAGCCCGGGAAGTTATATTTTATACCGATTATACTTTTGAATTTAGATTAGCTGTAGGATTGGAACTAAACATAGAATAGTTTAACAAATCTCAAAAAGTATTAGCATGTTAAGAAAATTTTTCCGGCATACGATTTTTTCAAGCAAAGGCAGAGGTATTTTTATTTTTCTGATCTTTTTCTCATTGTCTTTTACAATTTTAGCCCAGCAGAATCAAACCATGTATTATATGGGAGTCCCTCAATCCAGGTTCATGAATCCGGCATTGCAGGGCGATTGCAATAGCTATTTTGGAATTCCTGGTATAAATTCCACCTACCTGGGGATCAATAATAATTCAGTTGGATTCGAAGATATTATTTTTAAAGGAGCCAATTTATATGCAGATTCCCTGATTAGTATTTTACATCCCACTTATGATATCGATAAGTTTCTAGGGAAATTAAAACCGGTAAATAGGATTTCTCCTGAGGTATATGTTAGTTTGTTAAGTTTTGGCTTTCGGGCAGGGGAAAACTTTTTCTTTTTAGATGTTGCAGACAGAATGTACAGCCATCTTTCTTTTCCAAAGGACTTGGCTACACTGGCATTAAAGGGGAATGAAGATTTTATTAATAAAACTGCCGATCTTTCAAGCTTGTCAGCAAGTGCTACTTATTTTCGGGAAATTGGGGTTGGTTTCTCCAGGGAATTTGCTGAAGGTTTATTTATTGGAGTTAAGGCGAAAATACTTTTTGGAAATGCGAATGTATTCTTACAAAATAATGGATTAAGTCTGGAAGTTGATGAATCGAATTTATTTTCCCATACTGTGGATGCTGATCTCACTCTAAATTTTGGCTATCCGGTTGAAGTTTTTCACGATCCGGAAACCGGTGACATTGATTCCCTTGCTATTCAAGAGCCGGATGAAGGAATGCTGTTTAATTTTGGCAATCCCGGCTTTGGAATTGATCTGGGTGCAGTTTACCATATTAACGACCAATTCTCTGTATCTGCCAGTGTTGTTGATCTTGGATTTATTAAATGGAAAAAAGATGTCACTAACTTAAGAGTCAAGGGGACTTATGAATTCACAGGTATAGATGTTAGTTCCATGCTGGTTGCCGGAGATACAAGTACTTTTGATGATGCTCTTGAAAATATTTCCGACACCCTGATGACTATTTTTAATCCTGAAGATACCTATGATCCATTTACAACATACCTTCCCACAAAAATATATATCGGGGGATCTTTTCAGTTGAATGATAATATTGGGTTTGGACTACTCTCAAAAACATTGATTGAAGACGGAAAATTATGGGAATCTCTTACTATGTCGGCAAACGTTAAGGCCGGAGGGTTTTTAACTACCAGCTTAAGTTATTCAATTACTAACAGCACATATAATAATGTAGGTTTTGGACTCAGCCTTCGTGGAGGGCCAATCCAGTTTTATTTTGTTACCGATAAGCTATTCTATAAACTATCAAGATATAGTATCCCTAATGAGGGCGCGGATCCTACCAGCATTTTACTTCCTTCCAATCTTAGCAGTTTTAACTTCAGATTTGGATTAAATCTTGTTTTTGGCTGTAAACCAAAACAACCAGATGACCGGCCTTTGATTCATTAGCGTATAAGTTTTGAATTGAACGGAAAAAAGTAAAACTAAACTCCGATTCGTTTAGGGCTATCTCAAAAGTATATAATTGGGTCATTCTGTCCGCCATTCGGCGGATCAGAATATTATCTTACTGATTGTGAGCAGATCCTGAACTTAACGAAGCGATCTCACAACCTGTCCCGAGCATCGGGAACCAAAGTGAGTAATACCAGCTCTGGGTTCGGTGCTTCAGGATGACGATATACCTTATATTAACTTTTGAGATAGCCCCCTACTGAAAAAATAAGTAAATTCGCAGAAATTAATATTTTTTGCATGATCGTTGGTTTGTTTCGAATATTATTGATCTTTCTTGTAGTTTATTACCTGTTAAAGTTTTTGTCTTACCTGTTTAAACCATCAGGATCAAACTATAATTCCGGAAGAGAAAATATGAATAAATCTTCCAAAAAAGAGGGAGAAGTTACCATTGACTATTTACCAGAATCTGAAAAGAAGGTTCAAAAGGACAAGGGAGACTATGTAGATTATGAGGAAGTCTCCTTTAAGAAAAAAGGGAATACTGATTAGAATACCGAACAAGGATTAACGAATTTGGATCTGTGAAATAAAGACAAAAATGAATAATATAACAAAAGAAAAATTTCAATTTAAGGCTCTGGTTCCACACATTTCAGCAATTGTAATTTTTCTAATTCTTACAATAGCTTTTTTATCTCCCATATTGGAAGGAAAAAAGCTTCGCCAGCATGATACTATTCAGTTCCGGGGTATGTCTAAAGAAATTAATGACTTTAGAGAGAAAGCAGGCGAGGAGCCACTTTGGACAAACAGTATGTTTGGAGGAATGCCTGCTTACCTGATAAGTGTGCATTATAAATCAAATTTGTTCAAGTATATCGACAAGTATGTTGCTCTTGGGCTAAAAGCTCCTGCTAAGTATGTGTTTTTGAGTTTTCTGGGATTTTATTTTCTACTTGTGTTTGGTTTTAAGATGAATCCCTGGTTAGGAATAATCGGGGCTATTGCTTTTGGTTTTTCATCTTATTTCTTCATAATTTCTGCAGCAGGGCATAATACCAAGGCTCATGCACTTACATATATGGCTCCGATTTTGGCAGGTATTGTAATTGCTTTTAATGGAAGAATCCTATGGGGAAGCGTTATAACAGGTATTGCTATGGCCTTGCAGATTTCAGCCAATCATCCCCAAATGACCTATTATACCTTGTTAATAGTTCTCGTTTTTGGACTTGTGTTTTTGTTTCGTGCCTTTAAGGAAAAAGGCCTTGTCCTGTATTTCAAAACAGTGGGAGTACTTTCCCTGGCTGTAATTCTGGCTGTTGGAGTGAATTTCACTTCATTGTGGTTTACTTACGAATATGGAAAGGTTTCAATTCGTGGAGAGTCTGAACTTAGCTCAAATAAGGAAAATAAAACAACAGGGCTGGATAAGGATTATATACTTAATGATTATTCTTATGGAATTGATGAAACCCTGAATTTAATGATCCCTAATTTCAAGGGAGGTGCTTCATCTGGTTTTGACCTGAAGTCAGAAACCTATAAAGAATTACGCAGGAATAATGTCCCTAACGCAAAACAAATTGCAAAACAAAGTCCACTGGCATATTGGGGGACCCAGCGATTAGTTTCCGGGCCGGTGTATATTGGGGCAGTGGTTGTTTTTCTGTTTTGTTTCGGATTGTTTTTTGTCAAAGGACCATATAAATGGTGGCTGGTAAGTGCCACCTTACTGTCCCTTATGTTAGCCTGGGGTAAAAATTTCATGTTTCTGTCAGATTTTTTCATCAACTATTTCCCTGGGTATAATAAGTTTCGAGCTGTTTCAATGACACTTGTTATTGCTGAAATTACCATCCCTCTTCTTGCAATGCTTGCCGTAAAGAAATTACTGGAAGGTAACTACAAGAAAGAAGAAGGATTACAGGCACTTAAATACTCCTTCATAATTGTTGGAGGCATTAGCCTGTTTTTTGCCCTTTTTCCTGGCCTTTTCTATAATTTCTCAGCCCCTGTTGATGAACAATTGATAGCCAGTGGATGGCCTGCACAGTTTATCCAGGCTATCCATCTCGACAGAAAACACCTGCTGCAGACAGACTCTTTCCGGTCATTTTTGTTTATTCTCTCTTCCTCTGGACTGCTGTTAGCTTTTATTAAAGGATGGCTGAAAAGCAACTATGTAATACTGGCTTTGGGCTTATTATTTCTGGTTGATTTATGGCCGGTGGATAAAAGATATCTGAATAATGATAATTTTGAGTCTCCACGCGTGATAAACAACACCTTTCTACCAAATGCTGCTGACCAGGAAATACTTTTGGACAAAGACCCTGATTTCAGGGTAATGAATCTTACAGTAAGCACTTTTAATGATGCTACAACTTCATATTTTCATAAATCTATCGGGGGTTATCATGGTGCAAAAATGAGAAGATACCAGGAGCTTATAAGTTATCATATAAGCCAGAATAATATGGAGGTTGTAAATATGCTTAATACAAAATATTTTATTCTTGCAGGACAAAATAATCAACCCGTAGCCCGGTATAATCCCGATGCCATGGGGCATGCCTGGTTTGTTGAGAGATTTATTATTGTGGAAAATGCCGATAATGAAATTGCAGCATTGAATGAAATAAAGCCTCGATATGAAGCAGTCATAGATCAACGGTTTCAAAAACATGTTGAGGGATTGAACTTGCACACAGATTCTCTTGCTTCTATAGAGCTGAAGTCCTATGCGCCAAACTACCTTGTATATGAATCCCATTCCAGCAATGAGCAACTGGCTGTTTTTTCAGAGATTTTTTATGATAAAGGGTGGAAAGCTTATATTGATGGAGTTGAAACTCCTCATTTCAGGGTAAATTATGTGCTTCGTGGATTAAGACTGCCTCCCGGTGAGCACAAGATTGAATTCAAATTCCATCCTCAGACATATTTTACCGGCGAAAAAATTTCACTTGCCAGTTCTGTCTTATTGTTGATAATGCTGATTGTATTGAGTATTATTTCTCTAAAACAGAACAAAGATCTTAATTTGCGCGAACAATAATTTGGAGTATAAACTTAGTTTACCTTTGTACTTTGTCCCGAAAAAACAGAAATCTTTGATTTCATATTTTTTCGAGGATACTCGAAATGTTAACAATTCGTTAGGTAACGAATTGATCATTTCGGGAGTGGCAAAATATTCTTAAAAACAGATGGTATAATTTAAGTTCAAAATCTTTTAGAATTCATAAATTTGAGCTTAATAGCCTCAAATAGGGTAGAAAATAAATGAGTATAGTCAACTATAATAATTGTCCATTGTGTGGAAGCTCCGATATAAAAAAACACATGGAAGTAAAAGACTATTTTCTGAGTGGAGAGAATTTTTCATTGTTTCGATGCTCTAAATGCGAATTTGTATTTACACAGGATCATCCGGGAAAAGAGAATATTTCCTCCTATTACAAATCTGAAGATTATGTTTCTCATAGTAATACCCGCGAGGGAATAGTAAATAAACTCTACCATCTTTCCCGTAGGTATATGCTTGGCAGAAAGAGAAAGCTTATTCAGAAACTCACAAAAAGGAAAACTGGAAATATCCTGGATGTTGGAAGTGGTACAGGCTTTTTTCTCAATCATATGAGGGAGCATGGCTGGGATGTAACAGGAATTGAACCCAGTGAGGAAGGTCGTAAGTTCTGCCGCGATCAGTTTGCACTGGAAATCCAGGATGAAAAGACATTGTTTTCACTGGCTGAAAACAGCTTTGATGTGATTACACTATGGCATGTACTGGAACATGTGCAGGATATGGAGGAGTATATGATAAAAATCCGCTCAATACTCAGGAAAGATGGAATTTTACTTATAGCCCTGCCTAACTTTAATTCTTTAGATGCGGCAATTTATAAGGAGAAATGGGCTGCATATGATGTTCCAAGACATTTGTGGCATTTCACACCATTTTCTTTTAATAAACTTGCTGCAAAATACGAGTTTCAATTGCTTAAGATGAAAAGTATGCCTCTGGATGCCGGGTATGTGTCATTGTTAAGTGAAAAGTACAGGAATAATCCCTTAGG
>JAUVKW010000058.1 GCA_030596025.1 Bacteroidota bacterium
AGGAGTACCACATTCTGATAGGGCTGGGTTATGAGCTAAGGCTTCAGAATGGGGGGAGGTGGTTGGTAATAATATAAGCTATTATTCCGTAATAAAGTAAGCAATGCATATCATAACAGAGCCAGTATACTACGTAGTAAATATTTGCATAAAGCACTGTAAATCGACTCTCCGAGTCGATTGTGTTTTGAAAAAACACCAGTAAATGTTTCTTTGTTGTTCTATATGCTCCTAAGTGTACCGGGCAATAAACGGGGTGTATAAGTTCTGATTATAATCATCACATCACTATTACTTAGTTCATAGGCTGAATTGTTCCTAAGATTAGAATTCACTATTTTTGCAGCTATTCATTTTAAGAAAGTTGATAAAGTGCAAGAAAAAATACTGATTCTTGATTTTGGCTCCCAATATACACAATTGATAGCCAGACGTGTACGTGAACTGAATGTATATTGTGAGATATATCCTTACAATAATTTTCCTGCACTTGATTCCGGTGTAAAAGGAGTGATTTTGTCCGGTAGCCCATACTCGGTCAGAGACAAGGAAGCTCCTGTCCCTGATTTATCGGGAATAAAAGAAATCTATCCACTACTGGGAGTTTGTTACGGAGCTCAGTTTCTTGCACAAAATTATGGAGGAGAAGTTTTGCCATCTGACACCAGGGAGTATGGAAGAGCTATTCTAAAATTTGTGGATGATAAAAGTCCGCTATTTAAGGGAATTGAACACGATACGCAGGTGTGGATGTCTCATGGTGATACTATTGCAAGGCTTCCGGAGAGCTTCAAAATAATTGGCAGTACAGCAGATGTAGAGGTAGGAGCTTTCAAGATAGAAAACGAAATCAGCTATGGAATACAATTTCATCCTGAAGTGTATCATACCAGCCAGGGAAAAGAAATACTAAAAAACTTTGTTATCGAAATTTGTGGATGTGCCCAAAACTGGACACCCGACTCCTTTGTTGAAAGCAGCGTTAAGGAGCTCAGCAAGGTGCTTGGAGATGATAAGGTTATTCTTGGTCTTTCGGGCGGTGTAGATTCTTCTGTTGCAGCCATGTTGCTGAGCAGGGCAATAGGCAGTAATCTTACTTCAATTTTTGTGGATAATGGCTTATTGAGAAAAGGAGAATACGAATCAGTATTGAAGTCTTATGAAAAAATGGGACTGAATGTGGTAGGTGTAGATGCCGGTGAGCGTTTTTTAACTGCCCTTCAAGGTGTTTCTGAACCTGAACAAAAAAGAAAGATCATAGGAGGAATATTTATTGATGTATTTGAGGAAGAAGCAAATAAAATTGAAGGAGCAAAATGGCTTGCCCAGGGCACCATATATCCTGACGTCATTGAGTCTATATCGGTAAATGGCCCGTCTGCCACCATAAAATCACACCATAATGTTGGAGGGCTTCCCGATTTTATGAAACTGAAAATTATTGAGCCATTAAAACTCTTGTTTAAAGATGAGGTAAGAAGAGTAGGGAAGGCTATGAATATGGAGCATAGAATTATTGGGAGACATCCATTTCCAGGTCCGGGTTTGGCTATTCGCATTATTGGGGATATCACTCCTGAAAAGGTAGGTATGTTACAGGAAGCAGATGATATTTTTATTAAAGCTCTTAAGGAGGAGGGTCACTATGATATAGTGTGGCAAGCTGCAGTGATTCTGTTACCCGTTCAATCTGTTGGGGTAATGGGAGACGAAAGAACCTACGAGAATGTTGTAGTATTACGTGCAGTTTCTTCTACAGATGGTATGACTGCCGATTGGTCGCACTTGCCACATGAATTCCTTGGCCGGGTTTCCAATAAAATTATAAACAAGGTAAGGGGTATAAATCGGGTGGTTTATGACATTAGTTCAAAACCTCCTGCCACTATTGAATGGGAATAACTAAAATTTTATTATGAAGAACATGAAGATTTATTTGAGAGCGATCATCTTATTTTTTGGGTTTAGCTTATTACTGAGCTCAGAACTACCGGCTCAATTTCTAAGCGAACAAACCATCAAATTGGATAAAGCATTGAGGCTGATAGATTCTTACTATGTAGATAGTGTTAACCAGAATAGTCTGGTAGAAGATGCAATTATTGGTGTATTGAAAGACCTGGATCCACATTCTGTTTATATCTCGAAAGAAGAAGTAAAGGAGATGAATGAACCACTTGTGGGGAATTTTGAAGGAATAGGAATACAATTTAACTTATTGTTTGATACAATTTTTGTGATTTCTCCCATTTCAGGAGGTCCATCTGAAAAACTTGGAATTCGTGCAGGTGACAGAATTATTCTAATTGATGGAGAGAATGTGGCAGGAGTTAAAATTACCAATAATGGTGTCAGAGAACGTTTACTTGGGAAAAAAGGAACAAAAGTTGAGGTTTCTGTTAAAAGAAGGGGTGTAGGAGAATTGCTTGATTTTACAATTACCAGGGACAAAATACCTATTTTTAGTCTGGATGCATCATATATGGTAAATGAGGAAATAGGCTATTTAAGATTTAACCGGTTTTCTGCCACTACCATGAAGGAGTTTGATGAAGCGATTGGAGAATTGCACAATCAGGGGATGGAAAGCCTTATCCTTGACCTACGTGGTAATGGAGGAGGTTTGCTGGATGCAGCAGTGAATATGGCCGACGAATTTCTTGAAAAGGGGAAACTCATTGTTTATATGAAGGGTACAAAAATGCCCCAGCAAGATTTTATTGCAAGCGCCAGTGGGAAAAATGAAAATGGGAGGGTAGTAGTATTGGTAGATGAAGGCTCTGCTTCTTCAAGTGAAATAGTTACAGGTGCCATTCAGGATTGGGACAGGGGCTTGGTAATTGGGCGCAGGTCATTTGGGAAAGGCCTGGTTCAGAGGCCTTTCTATTTGCCCGATGGATCAGTGATCAGGCTCACAATAGCAAGATATTATACACCAAGCGGGAGATTAATTCAAAAATCATATAAAGAAGGGTATGACGATTATCTGAATGATATGAATAATCGTTTTTCACATGGAGAATTGATTTCAGCAGACAGCATTCATTTTCCCGATTCTCTTAAGTATTATACTAAGATCAATAAGCGACCGGTATATGGTGGAGGTGGAATTATGCCAGATATTTTTGTTCCAATGGATACTACAGTTAATTATTCTTATTTTAATACATTGGTACGAAAAGGTGTTATAACAAATTTTGTATTGAGCTTTGTTGATAAGAACAGAAAGAGAATTGAAAAAGAATATCTGAAATTCAGTTCTTATAAGTCCGATTTTGAAGTTGATAATAAAATGCTTGATCATTTACTGGAAATGGCAGATAGTGAGGGTTTAGAAAGAAATGAGGAAGCGTTTACAAGTGCTAAGAAGCAAATAGAATTAACTATAAAGGCCTTGATTGCACGGGACATTTGGGATATGTCTGAGTATTTTGAGATTATGAATACCGGGGATGATGGTTTCAGGAAAGCCGTGAAGGTTCTTGAAGACAGAAACATCTTTGACCAGCGACTGGCTGAGAAGTGAAACTAATAAATAAGCACATTACATTTTGTTTTCTGATTTGTATGCCTGGATAAATGAGAATTCCTGGGTTCTGACAGAACTCCTGGGAGTTATTACAGCCCTGGTGTATCTTTACTTTAGTGTTAAGCAGAAAATCTGGCTATGGCCCTTTGGCATACTTACCTCTGCCCTGTATATTTTTATCTTTTTCAATAGCAGGCTTTATGCTGATATGGGACTGCAGTTTTACTATCTGCTTATTAGCTTTTATGGCTGGTATTATTGGCACTCTAAAGCTCAGAAACAAAATCAGGAGAAACTGCATGTCAGCAGAATCAATTCAAACCAGGTTGTCAGATTGGCTCTTTTTACCTTCGCCTTATACTGGATTATTGTTCTGGCATTGAAGAATGTGCCCTCCTGGCTAGATATACCGGCTTCTGATCTTTTATATTGGGATGCATTTACAACTGCTGCAAGTATTGTTGCCACCTGGATGCTGGCCCGGAAAATCCTTGAGCACTGGATAGTTTGGATATTGGTAGATAGTTTGTCCCTTGGATTGTATATTTACAAAGGATTATTTGTTACCTCATTTTTATTTTTCATTTATACATTAATAGCTGTTTACGGATATTTTGAGTGGAAAAAAGAATTATCATAGCTCACAGGAAACCCAGAATTGTAGTTACCGGACCTGAATCAACCGGAAAGACGACTCTTTCTGAAGATCTGGCAATGAAAACAGGCGGACTCCTGGTACCTGAATATGCAAGATCCTTTATAGAGAAGTTGAACCGGCCCTATACATATGAGGATGTTGAACTTATTGCAAGAGAGCAAATTAAATTGCGTGATGAGTATTCATCCAACACCTCGGATTGGGTCTTTTTTGACACAGACCTTATTATCACAAAGGTTTGGTTTGAAGAGGTTTACGGGAATGTTCCGGGTTGGTTAGAGAGTGAGATTCAAAAGAACAAAGTGGACTTATACCTTTTGTGTTCTACAGAACCTTCCTGGGTGCAGGATTCGGTTCGTGAAAATGGGGGAGAAAGAAGATTGTATCTGTTCAAGCGCTATGAAGAGGAACTTAAAAGGTATGATTTTCCCTTTTACATAGTACGCGGGCTTGGAGAGCAGCGATTCAGGAATGCCCTAAAGGGTATACATTTGTATTTTGGCTTTTAGAGATATCCTTATTAATAAAATTGTGATGAACAAAGAGAATGAAAACTTTGAGATGCTTGCAAAAACCATGTATGGTTTTGAATCTATTTTAGCTGATGAAGTGAAAGAGCTGGGTGGCACGGAAATACGCCCCGGGAATCGAGCTGTGAGGTTTCAGGGTAGTCTGGAGGTTTTGTATAGGATGAATTATTATTCGCGACTTTCCTTAAAGATCATTAAGCCCCTGGCTGAATTCAATGCAAAAGATGAGCAGGATCTGTATGATAAAACTATGGGGATAGACTGGAGCAAAATTATGAGTGTTAATCAGACTTTTGTAATAGATTCGACTGTCCATTCACCCCATTTCAAGCATTCGCATTATGTAGCATTGAAGGTGAAAGATGCTATAGCTGATAGATTTAGAAAAGAATTGGGCAGGAGGCCCAATGTGGATCCAAAAAATCCACATATTAAGGTTAATGTTCATATCTCAAACAACAGGGTAAGTCTTTCCCTTGATAGTTCTGGTGCTTCCTTGCACAAAAGGGGGTACAGAAAGGGACATGGAATGGCCTCTTTAAATGAAGTGCTTGCGGCCGGATTGATTGTGCTATCGGGATGGGACAGAAAAATGCCGCTGATTGATCCTATGTGTGGGTCGGGGACCATTATAATTGAAGCCGCTTTGATGGCAAATGATATTCCTCCAGGAAGCTTTTACAGGGAGTATTTATTTCACAACTGGTCAAACTTTGATAGTGAGCTATATAAAAAGGTCATATCAGAAAAGAAAAAGGATACTTCCAGGGATATTCAGATCATAGGCTCCGATTCATCTACCGAACAAATCAGGGTGGCCCGCCTCAACATAAGAAATGCAGGATTGTCTGATCTGATAAGCTTGAGGCAAAAGGAGTTTAGCAAATTACTGCCTCCCTCACCTGAAGGGATAATAATAATGAATCCACCCTATGGTGAGAGGATTAAACATGATAATTTGGTAGAGCTTTATAAAGAAATTGGAAACCAGTTGAAAACGGAATATAAAGGATATAAGGCTTATGTGCTGAGTGCAAAGCCTGAAGCACTAAAATTTATAGGCTTGCATCCTTCTGCTAAATATATTCTTTACAATGGGGAATACAAGAGTTTGTTTCAGGAGTATGAATTATACGAGGGTTCACGGAAGATACGAAGAGATAAGGATTAGAGGTAGTTTAAAGTATAAAAACTAACCATACACCAAAAGCTTTGGGAGGTATGTAAAAATCTTAGAGTTTAGGGTTTGAAAGAATTATTTTATTTTTATATTTGTTAAGGTAATCGTTTGAAGCTTGTTTCAAGAGTTAAAAATACCGAATATCCTGAAATGGATACAGAAACGGAATTTTTATAACTCTGGATTCAACTTTTATAATTAATTAGAAATCTCGAATGAGTTTTAATATACAGGATTATTATTCTGAACTCAATGAAGGAGAGGTTCTTTTGGCCTACAAAGGAAGCATTTCTTCTGATTTGATCAATAATGTTCTGGATACTGTTGAATCAAAATTACAAGACTTCAACGAGCATTCGAAAGTTCGAAAAAAGGTTTATAACGTTCTTGTTGAGAGTTTGCAAAATCTTTATCATCATATTGATGATCTTCCAAAGAATTATGAAGAAGAATTTGATGAAAGATTTGGTATATTGGTAGTTTCAAAAGAAACTGGAAGATATAGAATATCTACAGGTAACTTTATTAAAAATACTCATATAGCAAAATTGGAAGAAAAGATTAAAAAAATCAATACTCTTTCAAAAGATGATTTAAAAGAGATGTATAAGTACATTTTAAATCATCAGAAACTTTCAGAAAAGGGTGGTGGAGGCCTGGGCTTGGTGGACATAGCCCGGAAGACAGGTAATAAGTTAGATTATCGTTTTCAGGTATTTAATAAAGAGTATAATTTTTTTATATTAAGTGTATATATTTCAGATTAAAATAAAATCCAGTTAAACAGAATAAATATGGAACCTATTTCTATTGAAGGTACAGCAAAAACTCCAAGTGTACAATTTAGCTCAAAAGAAGGAATTATTGAGATTAAGGGAAGATCTATTCCTGAAAATTCAGTTGAGTTTTATAAGCCCCTTGTTGATTGGCTTGAGCAATATAAGGCAAGTCCGCTTGATAAAACTAAGGTAAATATTCAGCTTGAGTATTTTAATACCAGTTCTTCAAAATGTATTTTGGATGTATTTAAGAAACTGGAAGCAATTCATAAAGGAAAGAATGAGGTTGAAATTTACTGGTATTATGAGGAAGATGATGAGGATATGCTAGAGGCAGGTGAAGATTATGAATCTATTATCCGGGTTCCGTTTAAGATGATTGAGATTGCTGATTAGCTTTTTCGTTAAAATATTTTCTAATTTATGGGTTGCTTATGGCAACCCATTTTTTGTAACCAGGTTACGCAAGTACAGCCATGCTGATAATAAGAGATGTCTTTTGAGGATTTTCAGCTCACAGTCATAAAAGGAATACAGCATATTCCATGACTCCATCGGAGTCGCATTAACTTGATTGACGATAGATTAATCTATAAAATTCACAAGTATAATAAAAATTCAGTAGTATCCGGAGAAAATATGTTTATCCGCTACGCGGAATTCATAGCCTTTAATAACTCCTTTTCCTACAACACTTTATCCGCTACGCGGAAATTCTCCGTAGGAGATTGAGTATTGTAGAAAAACCAACCCCCTGCTTAACAAATACCTCGTAGAGGTTTAACAATATGAAAGTTGAGTAGTTATTTTACATATGAGTCGAACAACAATGGTAAAAGAGATCAAACTATGGCAAATACTTATTTGATTTTACTGTCTGGTAAATTCGACTCCTCTGGAGTCGGTAATGTTCACTCATCTTACTTCTACAATCATTTGATCCGGGATCATAGACATTCAATGCTAAAAATAATAATTTGGCTTATACATTGTATAAAACAGGAGTGCGAGACTTAGCAGAGCAAGTTAGGCTTCTGTGGCAGGGAAAAGATTATCATACAGGTTTCCCATATAATCCAGGAACCTCTTAAATAACCTGAATGAAAGAATCAGGAATGACAATATTGTCATACCCCATATCACGAGAACATTAACCCAATAAGTGTGCACATATTTGCCAAAGATCATTTTTCTTGGTGCATAAAAGTGAGCCTTGACAAACTTAAATTCAGGATCCATGTAGATAGGATTGAATTTCCTAATGAGTTGTCCTTTATATTCTATAACACCTTTAGAATTTTTACGGTCTTCAACAAAATCCTTCAATTGGTCGTTCTCATATATTCTTTTACTACGTATGAACCCTTCTCTGTCTTTATCCTGCAGATTCGTAATAATTTTATTTCTCCGCAGATCATTGGCATTATATACCTCAATATAATACAACCTGAGAATACTCAGGTAATTCCTGGTTTCTTCCAGAACCTTTAGATTTACCTTTTCCGGATATAGCTGATCCAGGTATTGAAAAGTGATTCTATCATTAACTATTAATTCTTTAGAGATCTCATTTCGTAAAACAAGCAGATCGTTAGCAAATTCTTTTTGAAGTTCTTCAGTTTGCTCAGTCCCAAGATTTCTGATAAGGCCATCTGTTTTGTTTTTCAATTTGTTATACCAGTAGGTTTTCTTATAATTAGAGTTGCTCATTGCCTTATCATAGTGATAGAACTGTTTTTCATACTCATTTTCCATAAACTGGTAAACAGCCAGGCCTTCATATGCCCAACGGGTTGTGATAACTTCTCCGTAAAATGGGATTCTGTTAGGGGAGGAAATTGCAGGATTGAGTTTTTCAAATTTTACTATAATACCACTTAAAATGATCTGAGGAATTACCAGGAATGGTATAAGAATATAGATTGTTACTACCGTTTTAAAGCTATCTGAGATAACCAGGCCCATCAAATTTGCCATAGTCCAGGTACTGAACAACATCAGCCAGTACTGCCAGTACATACCGTGAATCTCCATGATTGTATTCCCAATAAGTACAAAAGAAAGAGCCTGAATAGCTGAAATAATAAACTGGACAGCAACTTTGGAGAACAGGAAGCTATTCCAGCTTAAATTCAGGAAGGCTTCCCGTTTCAGGATTTTTCTGTCTTTAATAATTTCTTCAGCACTTACGGTAAGACCCATGAATATGGCAACAATTACCGACATGAATATATAAACCGGCAGGTTCTCATTATCTTTCAAAGTATAGCCAAATTGGTTGGTTGCATCAACATTGAAATATCTTATAAGGAAAGCAAGGCCAAAGGCAAGTACAGGTGCTTCCAGGAAGTTTATAATAAGATACTGGGTATTTGCCAATTTTGATAAAACATCCCTTTTTACATAAACCAACCATTGTCTGAAGTGGTTAGGGATTTTAAAATTTATTTCAGGAATTTTTCTTTTTCCCGTTAGTTTCCTGATTTTCTTTTCAGAATATTCATTGAAATAGGCATTCCATTCAGCCGGGGATATCTTTCTTGTACCGGTTGTTTTACCGAATTCATCCAATATCTGAGACTCAACGATGTTAAAAACCTGTTCGGGGTTTACATTACCACAAGTATGACATTCGCTTTCATTGAAGTTGGCGTGGTGAATCCTTGATTTAAAATAGATAATGGAATCTATAGGATCGCCATTATAAATTGTAAACCCCCCGGTATCAAGGATAAGCAGACTATCAAACATCTTGAATATATCGGAGGAGGGTTGATGAATTACCACAAAAACCAATTTGCCTTTTAATGCAAGTTCCTTCAAGAGATCCATGATATTCTCAGAATCTCTGGAAGACAAGCCGGAGGTAGGCTCGTCAAGGAATAATACTGCCGGTTCTCTTATCAGCTCAAGTGCAATATTCAGCCTCTTTCTTTGTCCTCCGCTGATTTTCTTGTTCAAGGGACTTCCAACCAGAATATCCTTGATCTCAAGCAATCCGAGATTCCCCAAAACCCTGTTTACCGTTTCAATAATTTGCGACTCTGAGTAATTATCAAAGCAAAACTTTGCATTGAAAAACAAATTCTGGTAAACCGTAAGTTCTTCAATAAGTAAGTCATCCTGAGACACATGGCCAATGAGTCCTTCTATCTCGTCTTTTTCATTGTGAATATTGATCCCATTGATCAGCACTTCGCCACGCGTAGGTTTATGGCTTCCATTTAATACATTAAGAAGGGTTGACTTCCCTGCTCCACTGGCACCCATAATGCCAACCAATCTGCCTGATTCCTCTTCAAAACTTATGTCTCTTAAGCCTAATTTCCCTCCTTTGAATTTATATTCCAGATTCAAAGCCTGATAGATGATTTTATCTTTAATCTTATCTGCCCTGAATTTCCCTACAATATCGGAGTAGTAGATGGGTTTCGATTTCCTGTCCCGTATTGAAGCTCCTGTATTAAATACATAAATCTTACCCTGTTGCAGGAGCTGACTATTCATGTAGATTTCAGATTTACCATAATATCTTAATAGATAAAGATTGGCAGAATCAATTTGGAGTACCCATATTTGATTTTCAACTCCTGGTATGTAAACATGCTTAATTTCCTGAATGGGAGCTTGTGAATCTTTATCAACTAATAATAGATTAGGTGTAGCTGGGATGTCGGTAAATGAATTCAGGACAAATCCTTTAAGATCCTCAAATTCCGAGTTTGTGAAATTAAAGGTGTCTGATACCGTTTTAATAAATTCGAGCTCCTGTTCGGTAATCGTATCTTCTTCTGAACTGGCAAATTCAAGCAATTGGAATAATACAACAGCTTTTTGACTTTGCGTGAGCTCTTCATTGATCTCTGTTCCTATTTTTAAAACCCTGACAGAACTTGCAGAGATCCTTCTCTTTTGTTTTTGCTTTTCTTTTTGTTTTTCCTGGTGCACATGATAATAACCATCAAATACTTTGAGGTATGCTGCAACAAGTTCTTTATTGAGTTGTCTTTTAAGGAATGATTCAACAACATCCCGGCGATCGCTCTCATTACTCTCAGGTCTGGCAATGATTGCAAACAACTGCATTAAGGCTTTCAGGATCTTTTCACTCATTCCTTACTTTCTAAAATGGAAATTTGAAGATACAAACATTTAAATTAATAACCCAAATAATGAATCGTTTCTATTATCAAAAAAAATAATAAAAAGTTCACTATGCAAATTTTATAACTAAATGATTGGGGCTTTATTATTGTAAATATGATTTTTATATGAATTTATGTTTTATCCTTCCTTTTCTTATTTTTGATCCTTCATAAAAGGATATTTAAAAGGAGGATCTATCGTAAGTAGTAATATAACATATAAGAAAATTTGGAAAATTGCCTGGCCAATTATACTGGGAGGGCTTGCTCAGAATGTTGTTGCTGTTACAGATACTGCTTTTTTAGGAAGGGTTGGAGACATCGCTCTGGGTGCTGCTGCAATTGGTGGAATTTTTTACCTGGCAGTTGCCATGTTGGGGTGGGGGTTTGGGATAGGTACACAGATCATAGTAGCCAGGAGATTTGGAGAGGGGAGAACTAAAGAAATAGGAGAAGTGATTGTACATTCGCTTTATTTTCTTATTCCAGCTGCTTTACTCTTATTCTTAATACTAAAAACTCTTTCCCCGGTGATGCTGGGCTTCCTTGTCCAATCAGAAAACATTCTATCTGCTTCATTAGACTACCTTTCGTACAGATCATATGGAATTCTTTTTGCTTTTATAAATATGGCATTCAGAGCCTTTTATATAGGTATTGCCCGTACTACTATTATTACCTGGTCAACTGCAATTATGGCTTTGGTAAATATTTTCTTTGATTATGTTCTGGTTTTTGGGAAAATGGGATTTCCTGAAATGGGAATAGAGGGGGCAGCAATAGCTTCTGTGATTGCAGAGCTTGTAACCACTTTAAGTTTTATTCTTTATACGAAGGTTAATTCACGTTTCAGGCAGTATCAACTATTTAATTTTAAAGGCTTTAGAAAAGAATTATACTTACGCATTATCAGGGTTGCAAGTCCTGTAATGTTTCAGAATTTTTTCTCATTGTCTGTTTGGTTTTTATTTTTCATAATGGTTGAAAGCCTGGGAGAACGCTCCCTTGCTATTTCAAATATTATTAGAAGTATTTATATGCTTATGATGTTGCCTACATGGGGATTTGCATCAGCAACCAATACTCTGGTAAGCAGTGTTATTGGGCAGGACAGGAAAGAAGAAGTTTTAAAACTAATAGGGAAAGTGGTATTGTTGAACCTATTGAGTGTTTCTTTATTTGTAGGATTGAACCTGATTTTTCCTGAACAAATTTTGTTGCTTTATACTGACGACTTAAGCATGGTACAGGATGCCTTACCGGTTTTATATGTTGTATCCTTAAGTTCCATATTTATAACTGTTGGCTTTGTTCTCTTCAATGGAGTTTCCGGTACAGGAAAAACCAATATTTCACTTTTGCTTGAACTGGGAGTCCTGGTAGTTTATTTAGTGTATGCCTATTCCATAGTTAATTTTCTGAATGGTACAGTTGTACATATGTGGACATCAGAATTGGTTTATGGAATCCTGTTAAGTGTATCGTCTTATTTATACCTGAAAAGCGAGAGGTGGCATGAAGCCAAAATTTAGTGTCGAGTCAAATATGATATTTCGGTTTTGTCACAAATTTTGCTGCTTTCAATAAACCGGGCACCCTGGCATATTTATAAGTTTAGCACAAGGCAATATTTGCGCCAAAACCTGACTCAGAATAAACCCTTAACACCAGGCTGAAGCCTGGTGCTGATTTTTCAACTCACCTCTCATCTTTCCTGTTTTTGCCACTTTTCGAAGTAATCAGGCTTTTTCCTCCCTGCTTGTAAGATTTCTTCCTGCCTGTTGGCATGCCAGACTTCTTTTTTTGTACCGAGAAACCAAATTTTCCGATAAAATTGCCTAACTCATAATACTTTCCATGTGAGTAGCAGATTGGATTTGCCTTGTCCAGGTGAAAGGCCTGATTATCTTTGTTTATGAATTGCTCATCAGCATGAATTCCCAGCACTTCAGCAAGGAACATATGGTGTACTCCCAGAGGTTTTATTTCAGTAACTCTACATTCAATATTTACAGGAGATTCTTTGATCAGTGGAGCCTTAACAAAACTTGCTTTTTCAGGCGTTAAGTTCATTTTTTCAAATTTATTATACTTCTTTCCCGATCTTACCCCGCACCAATCTGTAGCTCTGGCAAGTTTCTTTGTAGTTAGGTTAATTACAAATTCACCACTGTCTTTAATAATATTATAGGAATGTCTGTGTGGTCTGACTGAAATATAACACATTGGTGGTTCAGTACACACCGTTCCGGTCCAGGCAATGGTAATAATGTTATATTCTGCAGGACTTGAGCCACAACTAACCATAACTACCGGTAAGGGATAGATCATAGTGCCGGGTTTCCACAAGGTTTTGGCCATTAGTTAAATGTATTGTTCCAGGTAAAAATAGGTAACAAAACGCAGATCATTCCTTCTTACCACCATTTTTATTTTATCTCCGGGTTTTCCTTCAAACAATGAATACACCTCTTCAATGGAAAGATTACTCACTCGCTTTCTGTTTACTGACTCGAGTATATCTCCTGGTTTAAGACCTGCATGCTTACCAGGTGATTCTTTTCTTACGCTTGAGATTGTGTAATATGAAAGCCCTGGTATTGGTGCAATTATTTCAACCCCGGTGCGGTTTACCTTAAAGGGATCTTTGTAAAATTTGTTTGGGGTTAAAGTAATCTGACTGTGTGTATAATCTATGACTTGATTAAACCTTCTTAAAATTTCATTGCCCAGGCTTCCATTTCTGCCATCAACGCCAAAAGCTACTGCGGCGGAATTTGAGTCTGGAAAAACAACAATCGGTTCTTTAAAAGAGAAATCGTTAATTTCTATGCCATAAATACGGCCAATATCTCCGTGAATTTCTCCATTCAAGCCGGTGCCAAGGTAAGATGATTTAACAAATTCTGGTTTCTTAAGGTCAGGATCAGAGTTTACATCCAGCCAGAGGGCATGACTTGCGCCTGTGTCAAGAAGTAATTTTACCCGTATACGAGTGCCATCTTTTTGGACAATAGTGGCATAAATATATGGCTTTGTCTGGTCCAGTATTATTGGCAGGGTATAGGAGCGCCTCCTGGATCTCATTTTATAACTTTCAGGCCTGTGCAGAGTTAGTTTTTTCTTTTCATAATCAATCTCCACAATGAAATCCTTGAATAGATTATATCCAATTAACCCATGAACACGAGTTCCTAGCATAGATGACAGATTGAATACATTTTGAAGAATGATGTAAAGATGTTGAAAGTCTCCCCGAACTCCTGATATTTGAAAAGTGTTCCCATATGAATGCAGGGCGTCAATTGATTCTCCCTTGCCAAGACCTCCAAGTTTTACTTGTTTGGTGTAATTAAGTGAAAGGCTGTCTCCCATAGAAAGCTCAGTAAGAATGGAAATATTCAGGCCTGTGTCAAGAATGAAATACAGGCTGTCGGAATTATTTATGAGAAGGGGAATAATAATAAGGTTGTTGATAAATTCAAAGTTAAAGGAGATTTTATCCAGATCCGGATCCACAAATCTTAATCCCGTTAAACTACTCTGGCTATAGCCATTTGAAGCCGATATTGATACCCAAAGAAGCAGCAAACTAATACTAAATCTACTTTTTGAAAAGAAACGTCCCATTAAAGATCTTTTAGTAATTCACGAAAATCAAAAAAAGGGCGTTAGGGGAAAAGAGTAATACATAAAAACACGCTAATAAATTCAATAGTTTTAGCTTTTCTATAATATGTAGATGCACATTCTGATAGTTTGGTTGCCATCTGTCAGCATAATTTGCATCCTTTCTAAAATGAGAAGAAAAAACTATTCATTCAATTGGTAATTTATTGGGCAACTCAATTGAAACTAGCTATGCAGTCTTCCTGGTTTTCATATATTTCAAAAACATTATGGAGTTGAAGGAGCTGAAAAAGCTCTTTCACATCGGCCGCAACATTACAAATCTTAAAGCCTCCATAATTATTATTTGCCCTTTTCATAAGGGATAGAAATACGCCAAACCCAGAACTATCAACGTAATTGATTCCTGAAAGATTCAGGATCAGTTTTGTATTGGGGTTTTCAAACAAAACTGTAAGCTCTTGTTTTACCTCCTCAGTAATCAAGGCATTGAACTTTTTCACTTCCTGATCAAAGGAAGCAATAACAATTTCATTTTCTTTTCTTATGTGAATAATGGCCATATTAAATAGCTTTATTTATTAGAATTTAAGATATCCTTTAATTCAATTATTGCATCCTGACAATCATTTTCAAAACTCCTGATGTATTCTGAATATTGCTCCGCATCAGTTCCATCTTTACTTTTTAGTTCAAGATCCTTCAATGAAGAAGCTTGTTTTTCCATACCCATAACCGCTACAGATGATTTTGCCTTATGAGCTATCAAACCGAGCTGAGTCCAGTTTTCATCCTGATGGCATGATTTCATATCAGAAATAAAATCTGGAACCTGTGAAATGAATATATTAATCATTTCATTTACAAGGTCCATACTATCACCAGCCATTGCTCTTACATAAGATAAATCTACAAGTTTCCCTTTATCATCCATTTTCACAGCCTTTCATGATTTTTCCACTAATTAAAAATAGTAAAAATTCTGTCTTGTTCAAAATTACAAAGGATAGTTTTATTATCTGAATAATTTTTTTGTTATTTTTCGGTGTAAATTTGTAGAATAAGACAATTAGATTATTTGTCTGATCATCAATTCATATTAAAAATGTGAGCCATGAACAAAACCATAGTTTTTCTTTTTTCTTGTTTTCTTTTTCTTTCATTCAGCAGCCTTTCATATAGTCAATACCTGGCAGAAATTAAAAAGAAAGAATTTAAAACCGAAGAAGCAGGGTTTGATAATGCCTGGGAGTACCTGCAGGCCGGAGATGTTCTTTTTATGGATGGCAAAGGAACCTATAAGGAAGCCCTGAAGTTATACCTCTCAGCGCATGAATACAATTCTTTGAATCCGGAATTAAATTACAGAATAGGAGTTTGTTACCTCTTTAGTGATCAGAAGTACAAAGCCATAGAATATTTAAATGCTTCTTATGAGTTCAATAAATACACTGCACCGGATATTCATTTGTTCTTAGCCATGGCATATCATCTGGATTATGAGTTTGATAAGGCAATAGATGAATACCAGGTTTACCTGAAAGGACTTACCAGGCGGGAGATAAAGATTGTGGACACTTTGAACATTAAGAATGCTATTCAGCAATGCTACACAGGACTTGAAATGATGAAGGATACAGGCAGAGTTGAGATCATAAATATGGGAGCTGTAATAAATTCTGAAGACGATGATTATAAGCCTGTTTTTTCAAAATCCCTTGACAGGATGTATTTTACTTCACGCCGTACAAGCTCCCCCGATGAAAAAAGAAATGAATTGGATAATAAGTTTAATGAAAATATTTATGTTGCTTACTCTTCCAATGATAGCCTCTGGAATAAAGCCCGGAATATTGGCGAACCTATCAATTCCAGGGAGAACAATGCAGCATTGTTGTTAGCTGATGATGGAGAGACCCTTTATTTCTACCAGGGAAAGAAAGGTGGAGGAGAAATATTTAAATCTTTTAGGGTAGGTGGAATCTGGAATAAACCACAAAAGGTGAAGTCCAAAATAAATTCAGGTAGCCACGAGTCTTCCGTGAGTGTTACAGAAGACCATAAAACCCTTTATTTTGTTAGTGACAGGGAGAAAAATGGCTATGGAGGACTGGATATTTGGGTAAGTGTCAAAGATGAAAATGATAACTGGTCAGAACCCCGGAATCTTGGTTCAGGAATCAATACAAGCTTTGATGAGGAGGCTGTTTACTTAGCTCCTGATCAGAAAACCATGTTCTTTAGTTCCAACAGACCCGAGAGTATGGGTGGCTATGATGTGTTTAAAACAGTAATGGAAGATGGAGTGTGGTCAACACCGGTTAATCTGGGATACCCTGTAAATTCACCTGACAACGATCTTTTTTATGTTGTGCAGGATAGTTTAACGGCTTATATTTCATCGATAAGGAGAGACAATATTGGACTCATAGATATATACAAGGTCATATATATTCCAGAGGTGATTGTAGAAGAAGTTGAAATTATTGAACCTCCTGTTGAGGTAATTATTCCGGTTGTGATTGCAAAACCTGATCCTAAGATTCAAATTGCAGGAACTGTTAGAGATGCTTCTGACTCAACCGGTATTCAGGGAATGATTGAAATTATAGATATGGAAGTGAATAAAATTGTTGCTACCACAATCTCCAGCAAAGAAACAGGTGAATATTCATTAAAACTTAAGAGGAAAAGCACCTATGGCGTTGAGGTTAATGCATCCGGATACATGTTCTACCTTGATATAATGCAGATTCCTGAAGATACTTCCATCACGGAAATACATAAAGATTTTGATTTGAATATGATCAAGGTTGGAGAAAAGATCGTTCTTGAAAACATATTCTTTGAATTCAACAAGTCAACCTTAAGCCCGGAATCTTTTACTGAACTTGACAGGGTAACAGATTTTCTTGAAAAGAATTCAGAACTGAGAATAGAGATTTCAGGGCATACCGATAATGTTGGATCTGCGGCATATAACCAGAGGCTTTCTGAAGGAAGGGCAAAGGCAGTTGTTGAGTATCTTGTTTCCAAAGGTATAGAGAGCTCCAGATTAGAATTTGCAGGCTATGGCTTTGAGCAACCAATAGCTTCTAATGATACTGAAGAAGGCAGGGCAGCAAACAGAAGAGTGGAGTTTAAGGTTATTGAATAGCTGAAGGAAACGGAATGTTGGAGGAAGGTACAGGGCACAGGGCACAGGGCACAGGGCACAGAGCACAGAGCACAGAGCACAGAGCACAGAGCACAGAGCACAGAGCACAGAGCACAGAGCACAGAGCACAGTGCACAGAGCACAGGGCACAGGGCACAGAGAAAGAAG
>JAUVKW010000119.1 GCA_030596025.1 Bacteroidota bacterium
AACAATCTCTTTACTCACAGCACCATGCCTCTCAAGTACTTGCGCATCCACGCCTAAAGATTTCATTTTAGCCTCATAAGAGTATGCAATTATAGAACCGGTATAGTAATCCGAACTTCCCGGAACAGCAGTAAGAAGACGGGAAATACTACCCCCGGTGCAACTTTCTGCAGTGGATATAGTTTTGCCCTGCTTTCTCAGAAGATCTCCGACAATTTGTTCCAGACTATCAGAATCTCTGCCAAAAATAAGGTCAGGAATTAATTCCCGGAGTTTTGATTCCTGTGTATTTAATAATTTCTCCAGCTCCTGCCTGTTTTTTCCCCGTGCAGATAATCTCAGTTTTATTATGGGAGCAGATGGAAGATAGGCAAGTTTTATTTCCGTGGGCAATGTATCCTCAAATTTCTCCAGCAATTGAGCAAGATGAGCCTCAATGCTTCCCATGGTCAGTATGGTGCGATGTATGATTACCGGGGGATTAAATCTTTGAATGACTTCGGGCATCACAGACTCTTTCATAAGTCCCTTCATTTCTGTTGGAACACCAGGCAGGGAAACAAAAATTCTCCCATCCTCTTCAAACCACATACCCGGTGCTGTACCCCAATGATTAAGGAATATTTTTACCCCTTCAGGGACCAGCGCCTGCTTCCGGTTCAATACACTCATTTCCAGCCTCCTGGCCTTTAACCTCTTCTTAATAATGCTCAGAACCTCCTTGTTTTCCACAAGTTCTTTATTGAAATATTCAGCAAGAGTTGTTTTGGTAATATCATCCCTGGTGGGTCCAAGTCCCCCCGTTATAATTACAAGCCCAACCCTTTTTTTTGCTTCCTTTAAGGCTGATATAATGTGTTCCTTATCATCGGAAATAACTGTTGCCTGGTAAACATCCACACCGATTTTACTGAGCTCCTGCCCCATCCAGGAAGCATTTGTATTCACTGTCTGACCTATGAGTAACTCATCACCAATAGATATAATCTCTGCTTTCATTTGTATAAAACTTGCTTTATTGTGGTTTTTAGGAGTGCAAATATAGAAATTATGTAAACTAAAACTACTGATATTGATATTTCGCCCGCTACGGGACTCAGGTCTGCGCTACTGCTAACAAAAAACACATACTTTTGTCAAGTCAAGCTTCCCCGTTAAGGCTATTTATTCTGAACATCCTGTCTGCAGTAAGGGGCTATCTCAAAAGCTATGTTTGTATAAAATGTTTTGCCCGTAGGGCATTAAGTTTTGTAGCAGAATGTTTCCTGAATCAAATCATACTCCGTAGGAGTTTAACATTACAAAAATCATTGAGAAATATTTCTTTCCAAATGTCTATCCCCTACGGGGAAATTTTCAAATCCATAATGTCTTTCTACAAAACTTTAACCGCTACGCGGTATAAACATCATTAATAGAGGAATGACATTATTTAGGTAAGGGAGGTTTATATCCTCTATATTAGCATTTTATTCATTTAAGTATTAATAAAAAAACTCCAGGTTTTAACCGGAGCTTTTACTTTATTTTCATATTGTTTCTTACCACTCCGGTGGCCAGTCAGACAATCCTTTAAAGAATGAAAGTTCTTTATAATAGGGTTTTGTAAGGTCTTCAAGTTCAAGCATCTGATCAGCAGTAAGAGGAACAAAATCTTTGGCAATCTGAACATTCTCCTCAAGCTCGGCTATTTCGTCAATACCCACGATTACTGTACTAACCGGAAGGGTAAGCACATAATCCATAGCCTGCTTCATTGTAATGATTCCCCCATTGCTAAAAATCCTGTCACGTGCAGGTATCTTCATGCCTACGATCCCCATCTGTTTTTCAACAGTAGTTGGCAGTAATTTATCAATAAACGGATCGTGGTGTTTATCTGCAGCATTCAGGGCCATCAGGCAGTTATCAAAGGGAAAGCGCTCAATGAGGTCTCTTAATACATCCGGGTCTTCATGGCCTGTACAACCAATAAATCTAACCATTTTTTCATCTTTGGCCTTCTGCATGGCCTTCATTACTCCATCTTCAGCAAAGAAACTATCCAATTTATCTGCTTCACGCAGTTTTACATTATGCACCTGCCATAAGTCGAGATGGTCTGTCTGCAGGTTCTTAAGGCTCTTTTCAAGCAGTCTCATAGACCCGTCATAACTACGATCATGGGTTTTGGATGCCAGGAAAACTTCATCCCTGCGATACTTCATAACCGGTCCGAAATTTTTCTCACTGGTTCCCATAGCTTCACTCTTTGGAATGGTATCTGTGGCACGACCATAGGCGGCGGCAGTGTCAATATAATTGATTCCCAGGTCAATTGCCCTGTTGATGATCTCTACAGCCTTTTCCTCTTTACCGATGGTTTCAATAGTAGCCTGTCCGCCAAGGCTAAAAATACCTACCATATGACCTGTTTTCCCCAGGGGACGTTTGGGTAATATTCCTTTCTTCTGAGCAGCAAGCAGATCGAGTGGATTTATGTAGGGAGCAAGTCCGGCTACCGCTCCGGCAGCAATCATCTTGCGCAAAAATGCACGTCTTGAGTTCCTGGCTGAATTTGTCATATTATTAATTTTGGTTCATAAAAATTTATTATTGCTTAACCAACTTAACACTCTTAATCTGATCCTCAAATATCATATTGAGAAAATAGATGCCTCTTGAAACCTTGATGCCATTACGGTCAATGCTGTTCCAACTTAACTTGCCATTATACGCACTCCCTGCAGGTAATTGATAAACCAGGCGACCCAGCATGTCGGTAATATATGCCGATTTCAGATCTTTATCAGGATTCCACTCAATGAATACCTGATCTGAGAAGGGATTAGGGTATGCCCGTATATCCATTGAGATGTCTTCAGGTATACTGTACCCGGCAGAAGTTACCACCTCAAGATAATCGGAGATCCCATGAAGAATGGCGAAGGCTGTTTTATCATAAGAGCCAGCTGAAGAACAATTCATATCTTCATAGGTCAATGCCATAACATTCTCAGCATGATTCATCCACCACCAGCTTTCAGGGTATTTATCGGGAGTTCCGTTCGCCCAGCTCACATAATAATAATATGGTTCAATGCCATCAGGGAAATGGCTCCAGACTGCTCCAATGAATTCTTTCTCCATGTTTGAATATAATGTAGAGGTTCCATTTGGATGATGATAAACAAAATAGCGTTTGCATACGTAAGCAGAATGCATATTCAGCGCAATTTCAACCGGCTTATCCTCTAACATCAGCTCTGCAAAGCGGGCCCTGAGGTTCAACACTTCATCCTCGGGAACTGCAGCACCCCAGTTGCTTTCAATGTCGATTCCATTTGCATTTTCCCGGGGATACTCCAGTTCCACTCCATCGGGATTGTACATTGGAGTAATGTGAAAAATGTAGCTACTCTTCAGGGAATCGCCAAACTCCTCGTCACCCAAAAGGTAATTTATTATCTCGTTGGTTACCCAGGTGGATTGAACCTCCCCCGGATGGGTCCTTGCATGTATGTATATCCTGTGCTTATCTTCATCAGGAATACTGTTATCTGTAATAGTAAGTTCGTACATTTCCCTTCCCAGTGTACTTTTTCCTATTGAATTGACAATGACGAATCCACTATTGTCCCAGATGTCAAGATCATTCAGCAGATCATCATAACCATAACCCCAGTGATCACCCAACTCCTGAAGTAAAAACGCTTTAGTTTTCAGGTCAGCGATACCGCATTTGTTAGCTTCGTCATCAATGATCTGGCCAAAAAGAAGGCCTGGAAAAAGGAGAAAAATGTATAAGAAAAGAGAATTTTTCATAAGATAATAGTTGTAATCTCACACGAACTATGTTTGTATTTTGAGCGGGAAACGGGGATTGAACCCGCGACCCTCAGCTTGGGAAGCTGATGCTCTACCCCTGAGCTACTCCCGCTAATATTGTCTTCATTCAATAATTGAATATTGATGCTCTACTCCCGAAAAACAGCAAATTTTCAATTTGTGTAGTTTTTCGAGGATCCTCGAATTTGTAAATGAAGCAGAGCTTCAGACAAATTCGGGACCCTGAGCTACTCCCGCTAATAATTCCATAAAGCATACAAATATAATACAATATGAGAATAAAATTCATCTTTCCCTGGTGGGTAAAAACAAAATGTGAATACTCACAATAAGGGCTATAAATAATAAAAGAATCTTAAGCCATATAGGATCAATTAGATAAAATGCGGCATAGCCAATAGTAATCCAAAGCAGGTTGATAGAAACAATTTTCACCCCCAGAGGTACGCCCCTGCCCTCCCGGTAATCCCTGATATATCTTCCAAGCCATTTATTATTCAACAGCCAGTGATAAAACCGCTCAGAACTCCGGGCATATAAGGCTGCTGAAAGCAACAGAAATGGTGTGGTAGGCAATAATGGAATAAAAATCCCGAGGATACCCAATACCAATGAAAGGCTCCCAAGAGCTATCAAGATAAGATTCCGGATACTTTTGGTCAAGTTTGAATTCTCTGAAACTAAACCCTCACAATTTCTTAACTTGTCTCGCAATTTTTCCTTTTATTTTTTTGTAAGATGGAGGCGGTCCCGTTCTTACTTCTTTATTATCAATATATAATGCATCAGCAATCCCCCATTCCAGCATTCCTTATGATTTCCTGCCTCTTTCATTTCATCAGACCAGTCCTCAAGGCAAACAAAGTACAGTTCCTTATGTTCCTCTGTTAAATCAATTACTTTCATTACACAAATGTTTTTTCATTTACTATTGATGAGCAATTTGGTTTATATAGTGTTTTTTATTCTTCCATCGGAAAAGGCAAATTACTTTTCCATTCTGGAGGTGATTTGGTTTTGTTGATTTGATCAATTAACAGCAAGGCATATTTTACAGTTTGCTTCATCCCTTCCAGTTCCCATTCCGGATTAAACTCATCCCTGACAGTATGATAATCCTTTCCCCAGAATTCTGTATAATTTTTAGCTCCCGATATTTCATCTTCACCTGCAGAAATCCAAACTGCAGGTATTCCATATCGTGCAAATGAGAATTGGTCTGACCGGTAAAAAAGTCCCTGGTTGGATAATGAGAATGAAGAATATTCGAGATTATTTTTCTGTGCCAGATCTTTAATCATTTCCTCAAAACCGGTAAACCTGGCACCAATACCCATAAGGCTTTTTGACTTATCCCACACAGGTGTTGATTCAAAGTTGATATTGGCAATTATGTTGCTGCGATCGGTATTCTGAACAAAATATTTTGAGCCCAGCAGTCCTGATTCTTCTGCATTGCATGCCAGGATAGTGATGGAGTAATAAAGCTCATCCTGAAATTCTTTGAGCAATTTAGCAACCAGCATCATGGCACCCACTGCCGTCCCATTGTCAATAGCACCATTATATATGTTGTCTCCCTCCTTTAATGGGTCCATGCCCAGATGGTCAATATGGGCACTCAAAACAATTCTCTCCTTTGTTTTCCCGGGAATTTCAGCTATCACATTGCGATTAGTGACATCCCTGTAACTGTTCTTACCTGCTATATTTATTGCAAAACCCAGATCGAAAGGCTGAAAATCTGCTGAAGTGGTGCTTTCGTAAAGCTCATCCAGGCTGATATTATTAGCATTTAACATTTTCCTTAAGCTGCTTTCTTTTATCCAGCCTCTGAATTTCAAATTGTTTTGAAGATCAGAATCAATGTATAATTCTTCTCCTGTCCAGGAGTTTTTCACAACATTCCAGTCGTAACCAGCTGTTTGGTCGGTATGTATAAGCAAAATACCTGCTGCCCCGCGTCGTGCTGCTTCTTCAATATGATATGTCCACCTCCCAAAATAAGTTAATATACTTCCTTCAAAAATATCGGCATTATACATTCCCGGATCATTTACACGGGTGATAACAATTTTATCCTTTACATCAACATTTTTATAATCGTCCCATTCCCATATGTCTGTTGTAATTCCAAAGCCAACAAACACTGCTTCTCCATTAAGATCAATAGATTCTTCTTCCACAGTAAAAGTTCCCACTATATCATCTATGTAATTCAATTCTGTTCCATTTGCTGTAAGTGTAACACCACTATTGGTGAAACCCTTCATTACGAAGGTTTGGAAATATGATCCATTGACTCCGGGTTGTAAATCCATGAATTTAAAAAGGCTTTTCATGTAAATTTCAGTCAGATCGCCACCGCGTGTACCAGGTGCACGGCCTTCATATAGATCATTGCCCAGCAATTCGGTAATACTCTGCATTTCTGCTTTGCTTATTTTTTCTGACCGCTGTTCAAGTGTTTCATGAGGATGGCTGGAGCAAGCACTAAATATTAATAATGCAATTAGAATAGAAAACAAACAGGTGGATTTTTTCATAATTATATAGTTTATTATTAATAGATTAATAGAAATATTAGCAGCATTAAAATTATTTGATCCTGATCGATTTGAAGATTCTGTCTTTTCTATTAATACTTGTTTTATTGCTGCTTGTTGTGCTTTCGTTATCTTTCTGTTCTGCTAGGTTTACAGCTCTGGCGAAGACATAAACTTTTTATAAACCATTAAATTACTATTTTGATCTGATTTAACCTTATAGTTATCTCACATGATTTAATATCCAGCTAGATATTTCTTTTAAAGCTATTGGAGAGATGGTTTGTTCAATCTTACTGTACTCATTAATATTGCCTGTTTTACATTCTTGAAATAAATGATTGAGATTTGCCAGTTCTAAAACCTTATAATTCTCGTTTTTACCTTTAATTAATGCATTCCGTATTCCATTTTGATTGATTTCAGCTAAAACTTGGGTGTCTTTACTCCCATTTAAAGATAGTACGGGAATGCGTAATTTCTCAATCTCATCTGCAGGATTATAATTGTAAAAGTACCGCTTCCAAGGATTTATACTGGCTTCAATTTCTTGTGAAATGACCTCAGAAACCTGATCATCAGTAACTCCTAATGACATTAGTATTGGAGGTAAATAAGAGTTGTAATGTGCTGTTAATTCTGATTTTATTGGAGCGATTGCTTTGTCAGATGATGCAATTTCAATCGATTTCCTGACAAATTGCTCAAAAGCATCCTCATCTGGAACCGAGAAAGGTCTAAAGGTTTTCGCTTGTTGGATCAACTGTTCACTTCCAGGGATTCCTGTAGATGCCAGCAGAACAATAAAGGCAATATCCTTTGTTTGGTTGGCTGCCAATGGGGCAATAATACCACCCTCACTATGTCCTACTAATCCAATCTTTTCTGAATCAATATCGGCTCTGGATTGTAAGTAATTCACGGCACTGATCACATCAGTGGCAAAGTCAGCTGTAGTAGCCATCCCATGATCCCCCGTTGATTTTCCAAACCCACGATCATCATAGCGTAACACTGCTATGCCTTTACGCGTAAGGTAATCCGCAAGTACCAAAAAGGGCTTATGTGTCATAAAGGTTTCATCTCTATCCTGCGGACCACTACCGCTTATTAAGATAACAACGGGAAATTTTCCATTTTCACGTGGGAGTGTTAGCGTTCCGGAAAGCGATACTTCAGCCCCTTCATTTTCAAAAACCACTTCCTCTTCGCGATAAGGATAGGGTTTGACCGGTTCTTGTGGTCTGTTCACCTTTTCTTCTAATTCGATTTCCCCTCTGTTCAAAACCAATGAAAGTACGGTACCACCTTCTGTGTATGTTCCTTCAATCTGTTGTGTGCTTTGGGTGTACGTTCCTTCGTATTTCATGCCGAGATTAGAGCCGTCAATGAATAGTTTCCCGTTCTCGAAGGAGGTTGCTTTGGGTTTCATACCTGACACTCGTATCGTGGGAATTGCCATAGTGGAGGTATAACCATCTTTGTTGATTTCAAAGTCGAAAACAAAAACTATTTCTTTGTCCTCTCCGGCTATTGCAGTACCACTCCATGTTCCGGTGATATCTTGAGCAAGACCAATAATTGAATACAGGAGTAGGGTAATTGTGATTTGTAATTTTTTCATTTTTTTGTATTTAAGTGTTGTTAAAATTTGAGCACACCATTCCTCTTCGAATAAAATTCGGTGAAGAATATAATGCTGTTAAATGGGTGTGTTTTGCTTAATTATTTAAGCTCTCAGCTCCTCTATATCTGCTATAATTTCATCCAGTTTATTAAATACCCTGCCATAACCTATTTTTAAATCCGATTTGTAAATCGTACCAGCAAATACAGAAGATAAGCCTGCAATCAAAATTACTCCTACAGTCCAAATTACTGGAACACCAAGTATCACATTAAGATTAGGCGAAATATGTATCAGTTCACTTAACATATATTTGCCGGGATTCGAAAACCACATTCCTAGTGTGAAAGTTAGAATAAATGCAGGATAGAAAAAGCGATATATTTTTGTGTAACCGGTGATGGTTTTTTGCAACCAACTGTCTACTGCTTTAATGTATTGATAGCTACTTAAAGTCTTATCAATTTCTTTCATTTTTGCTTCTTGTTTTTTACCGAAATAAATAAGAGCTGAGAGTAGTGCAAAAAGAATAATGCCCACATAAGGGGCTCCTGCCAAAATAGCCCCAATTAAAATTACGCTTGCACCAATCATAATAAGAATCAAATTCATTTTGCCCATTCTCATTAATTTATCTATCGTATTCTTCGATTTTTGATTATACAGATTATTCAGCTTTGGAGCGACCAATGCATCGCTTTTCAAAAAACCATCTTTCCAAATTGTTTCAATTGACTTTTCCATGTAATATTTTTTTTAATCGTTCTTTAATTCGTTTAATGCGCACCCCAATGTTGTTGGGGTTTGTGCCAATGATGTCAGCGATTTGCTGATATGACTTTTCTTCCAGATAAAGTAAAATCACCCCTCTGTCAACTTCAGATAATTGCCTAATGGCATCATACAATTGATTAAGAGATTCGTCCGAGATCTGATAGGCATTGGATGTCCAACTATCTTCTATTACCTCTACCGGCAAGTAATCAGAAGCGAAATATTGATGGTTGTTTTTCTTTTTCTTTAGCAAAGTCAAGCATACATTCAATGTTAGCCTATATACCCAGGTAGACCACTCAGACTGTTCACGGAAGTTGTTTCTGCTTTTCCAAATTTGTAAACACACCTCCTGATAGTAATCTTCGAAATCCTCTTGCGTATTGGTATATGCTCTGCATATCTTGATGATAATTGTGGCATAGGGTAAAATTGATGATGTATAAAAATCGCTGCTCACTTTTTTTTCTTGGCTTTCTTGGTTAGTGGCTGAAATCAAAAATTATTACACCCTACTGCATATTTCTTTTAGCACCATTGAAATGGTATAGAAATGATAGGTTGATTGCAATTTTTGTAAGACTTAGGTTATTTGACGTTGGAATCCTTTGATTAATTATTCTCTTTACATTTTAGTATAATCAATAATTTTTTTTAATTCTGATTAACGTCAAATCTTATTGTTGATGATCAATGCTTTATATTTTTTCAAATTTATCAATTTTCAATTATTATTTCTCCCCATTTTGACGTTAGCAACAGAAATTAATCGGTTTTTCTGATGTGGGGAGCACAACAACGGTCCGTATAAGAATAGTAGCCGACTGTGGAACTCAAATTTTTCAATTTACGATGAAGTTGAAACGGGCTACAACCCTTGAATTTACTACTGACTCGGCTATTATTTTTATACTTTGTTACCCAACGTAACTACCTGTATATTTTATAATTATGGTATAAACAAACTTTAAATCAACTTTGGTTTATTACAATCAGGTCTTTTATTTATCATAATATTAAATCAACAACTATTTATTCAACGATTGAATTTTAGAAATGGCAATTTCTGCGGCTTTAATAAATACCGGCATAGTCGGAGCAGATGTCAGCAAAGGATGCGTTCCAATTTGAAGTGAAATAAGTTCGTATACCGTGAGTTCATTTTGGATAGCAAGCCCAAGAGTATTTATTATTTCACCCGA
>JAUVKW010000117.1 GCA_030596025.1 Bacteroidota bacterium
TCAAAATCATAAAAATCAAGCAATTCCCTGATTTCCATTTCAACAAGTTCGAGCAACTCCTCATCATCTACCATATCTACCTTGTTCATGAAAACAACAATCTTTGGTACGTTTACCTGACGTGCAAGAAGGATGTGCTCACGTGTTTGAGGCATAGGACCATCTGTTGCCGCTACAACAACAATTGCTCCATCCATCTGTGCAGCACCAGTTACCATGTTCTTAACATAGTCAGCGTGACCCGGACAGTCAACGTGTGCATAATGCCTGTTTACAGTTTCGTATTCAACATGTGCAGTATTAATAGTAATACCCCTCTCCTTTTCTTCAGGAGCATTGTCGATGGAATCAAAATCTTTAACAGTTGCAAGTCCTTTTTTTGCAAGTACCATAGTAATTGCAGAAGTCAAAGTTGTTTTTCCATGGTCAACGTGACCGATCGTACCAATGTTCACATGAGGTTTTGACCTATCAAATTTTTCTTTAGCCATGATTCATTAATTAATTATTAATCGATTCTTTATTTAGTTTAATTACTTCTTGTCTTCAATTTATATTTTTCTTCCCCAGGAAAAATCACACTGTTGTGTTCTGTCTGTGATTCCCTCCAAAAAGCTTAGTTGCGTCATTGAGCCAATGACGGGAGTTGAACCCGTGACCTCATCCTTACCAAGGATGCGCTCTACCACTGAGCTACATCGGCTAATAGAGCGGGAGACGGAATTCGAATCCGCGACCCTCAGCTTGGAAGGCTGATGCTCTACCAACTGAGCTACTCCCGCTTTTTTCCAATCCAACAACTATCAACCAGTGCTTGCCCCATCCTGAAAAATTATTGTGGGGAGAGCAGGATTCGAACCTACGAAGGCGTACGCCAGCAGAGTTACAGTCTGCCCCAGTTGGCCACTTTGGTATCTCCCCCTTATAATCAAAAAGCTGATCAAAAATCGACTTTTTCAGGAGCCGATGGAGGGATTCGAACCCACGGCCTGCTGATTACAAATCAGCTGCTCTGACCAACTGAGCTACATCGGCGATAGTTTATTTCCATTTATTTCTATGAACGATGAAATTCAGACAAAAAAACCCAGGTAATCAATCCAGAAACTAAATACTAATACGTAATATTACTTCCTGAAAATGAGACACATAATCAACACAAACTAATTTACTTTGAGTTTAGCCTGAAATTTCGGTCTGCAAATGTATGAAAATAAAATTTATATCCCAAAAAATTATGTCGGATTTTTCACTGACCACGAAGCTTATCTTTTTGCTTGGTAATTTGTTTCTTAAGAGCATCAATTGTAAGGTCAACTGCCTCCTCAAAAGACCTGCTTTGCTTCTTGGCAAAAAGAGGATTAACAGGTATTTCAATTTTAATTTCCGCAACCTTATTTTCAGCACTTTCTGACCTGGATAAGCGCAAGAATACTTCTGCTCCCAGGATCTGATCATTGAACTGACCTAATTTCTTTACTTTTTGATCAACAAAATCAAGTAATTTTTTGTCAGCGTCAAAACGAACAGAATGGATCTTAATATTCATGATTTTTCCTCCTTTTAGTTTAAGCCCGCGGATGAGCCTGTTTATAAATTTTCTTTAATTTTTCAAAAGTATTATGGGTATAAACCTGTGTGGCAGATAGATTAGCGTGACCAAGGAGCTCCTTTATGGCATTGATATCTGCCCCACTGTTAAGCATATGAGTTGCAAAAGTATGTCTAAGGGTATGAGGACTTTTCTTTTCTATGGTAGTGACAAGTCTTAAATATTTATTAACAATGCGATACACAAGTTCAGGATAAATAGCTTTTGATTTTACTGTAAGAAACAAATTCTTCTCACTGGTGCCAGCAAAAGTATCCTGCCTTAACTGAAGATACTGCTGAATTCTGCCGGCAAATTCCCTGGAAATTGGAATGATTCTTTCCTTATTTCTCTTACCCAATACCTTAATCCACAATTCACTCGTTGAAACATCCTTGCACTCCAGATTGACAAGTTCAGCTCGCCTCATACCGGTAAGGTATAACATTTCAAGTATCATTTGATTGCGTACACCAGTGTAATCAGAACCAAAATCAAACTGATCAAGCAAAATATTCATTGCTTCTTCTTCCACAAATCCGGGAAGTGATTTCTTGCTTTTCGGGGCCACTACTCTATCCATTGGATTCTTAATAAGAAGACCTTCCCTGAGAAGAAACTTATATAAAGATTTAAGGCTTGAGATTTTCCTGTTTACACTGCGCGACGAAATACCCGACTCCATCAGTTTCACAATCCAGGCCCTGATATTCTTATAGGATACCTGATCAAATTCTGACAAATCTAACTGGTTCTGACAAAAATCAGAAAACTGGTGGATATCAGTCTTATATGAGCGGATTGTAGAAAATGGAAACCGCTTTTCGTACTGAAGATAATTCAGGAAGGAATCAATATATTTCATGCAAAAGTACCCAGTCGCTTAGCAAACTGCAGTAATGGCATCAACTAGTAATAATTTTTGAGGAAGCCTCTTTCCCGGAAGGAAACTCTATTCTTCGTCAAGTTGCAATTTCTGAACGTAAACAGCTTTCTTCTTAACCTCTCTTTTAATTACAGAAGGTTTTAAATAAGCCTGCCTGCTCCTTAACTCTTTAATCACCCCGGTTTTCTCAAACTTCCGCTTGAACTTCTTTAATGCTCTCTCAATGTTTTCACCCTCTTTAATCGGAATCACTATCATATTCAAAATTTTTATTGAGGCGCAAAGTTAGGCATTGGAAAACATTTTACAAAAAATTCTTTAAAAAAATAAAAAAGTCCAAACCCAGGACTTTTAGAAAATTAATTATCTAGTCTTTATCCATCAGTCTGTATTGCTTTATTAATTATAAAAAAACCTACTCTAAATATAACAATTATTTTTACGAGTTCAAAATTTTTTATTCACCAAATGATCAAAATATTTCATGTTTTTTTCGTTTCAATTAGTAATACTATTTCAGGATAAAAATAAACTCACCTCCTTCATCGCCGGTATCCTGAATTACACCATACTGTGGTGCATTAGGACTGTTATTGAGCACATTCTCCCTGAAGCCCGAAAAAAGCTGAAGGGCTGAGATGTATTTACTGTTATTGCGTTCAAGACTGGAGATAAGCTGCTGAAGAAACACGCTCTTATCTGGCACTTCTTTCAGGGTGCCACTGGTCATAGCCTTGCGGCTTGGAAGCTCATATAACTTCTCTATTGAGCCTGGGGCATCACCGAAGGCACTACGGGTCTTAAAGATACCACCACTGAAACAGGCATCGGCAATCAGCAAGGTATGTTTGGAACCTATATCATCTATATATCCCTGTATGGTTGAATTCCTCAGCCAGTTGGCTGTGCTGGTTTTTTTTGAATCTGAAGGAAACCAGTATCCTGTCTCCCTGTTCTCATCCCACCATCCATGACCTGCAAAGAAGATAAGAAGGTTGTCATTTCCATTTACCCTCTTTACCAGCATATCGAGGTGATCAATTATTGCTCCCCTGCCAGGATCTTTCAGGAAGAATATCCTCTTACTGTCGAAAGTATATCTGTTGGTAAGAGTGTTATAAAGTTTGGTAGCATCGCTGATTGGCTGGTCAAGATCCATTATTGCCTCATCCTTATATTCATTTATTCCGATTATCAGTGCATAAAAATCTCCCACACCAGCTGTACTATTATATCGGCCAGGCATTAAACGGGATGATGGCGAAACACTTTCGGTCCTTCTTATGCTATATTCTGCTTCGCTGCTGTTGAAACTAGCATCACTTGCAGACAACAGAATCGTGTTGGTTCCCGCTTCAAGGCTTACCATGGCTCTGAAGCTGCCATCTGGAGCCACTGTAACAGACTTGTTGTTAACTTTTATCTCGTATATCCCGGAAGGGTCTTCGGCCCTGCCTTCAATAAACAGGTTAAGCTGATCGGTAAGAAGGGTGGTTCCCGGATCTATCTGTGGAGATGTAAGGATAATTGAAGGGCCGGTTTTATCGGTACGTGAAGGATTTAATATCTTAAATGAGTAGGTCTTACTCTCCCTCGTTACTGTTTGCGAATGGCCGGGCATAGAAATCCGGACAAGGAAAACCATTACCAGGAGGAATATGTATATTCTATTTTGTTTCATATTTATGCTGGTCATTCCTGTTTGTCTTTAATACATCTGATAGAGTATTTGTCGCTTTTTGGCCTGCCGCCATTTTGAGAAACGGAATTAAGATAATGTACCACACCCATACTGTATGGATATAGTTTAGAGGCTTCTGTTGAAGTCCAAAAAGAAGCAATCCATCCTTCCCCCCTGAACACATTTGTAAAATGGCCTGCAGATATCGCATTGAAGCCGGTTTCATTGTTTGAAAACACTTTTGTTTTGGAGTACCTCATCTTTTTGGGGATCTCATTCCATCCTTCCACAGATTTTAGTTTGCGCGCCCCAAGGCTCCTTCCACCGGCTATCTCAACCAGCTCATTTATTTCATCATGTGAAGGCAAATGCCAACCATTCGGGCATACCTTTGTAGCAGTATACCAATTGTATAACCTTCCGTATTTGATGCAGTTCTCCGGTTTATTATCATAACAGGCGGAGCCTGTTTTGGTCCTTATTTTCAGGTTTTCGGCCATCCACATATTGTCACCTATAGTAACAACCTTGTAGATTGATGAATCGCGCAGATCAATGATCATGCTGTCACCAATGAATTCTGTTTTATTTCTGAATTCAGCATCAAGCCTGAATTTGATATTTTCACCAAAGAGATAATCCCATTCCTTCAGCACATCCCAAATAATCTGATTATTGTCACCTGCAAGCACATCCGCACCCACATCTCCACTAACAAAAACCATTGGCCCCAGCCATGAAGTTCCACCATCTGTTGAACAGAAAAGGCTAATATTATAACCAGGTGTAATAGATTTATCTACAAGATTATATGAAACCAGGATTGAGTTACCCTCCTGTACGGCTGTTACATCTTCTATCTCTTGAGCCCGGCAGTCAATAAAGAGTAATACAAAAAGAAGTATAAATATGGTCTTCATGATGGTCTTTTAATGCTAATTCCTGAAATTAATAAAATAATTCCATTTCAGAAAGCTAAATCCTGTTAGGCTAAAAAAGTTACAAGGGCTGGTAGAAATAATATGTGTTTTTTAATTTAATCGGAAGCTGTCCCTATTTTTTGATTTCAAAATAGTGTTTTGCTTTTTCAAAATTACCTGCCGGTAAAAGCTTATTATTAAGCAATTCACTAACTGATTCAAATCGCCCATTGTAGTCCCTGAAGTAAAGAATTGCTTCTGCCTGGTATGTGTTGAGATAAGGATGCTTTATTAATTGTTTTACCGAAGCCTCATTCAAATCTATCTTCTTTATGAAGCTGGTATCTAAACAAATAAGCTTATGTATGCTTTCAATAGATTCGCTGCTCAAACCATAAACTTCTTTCAATTGCTCTTCTGAATAAAATCCTCCAAGCAGGTTCCTGTACTTCACTATTCTCCCTGCAAAAACAGGCCCAATCCCGGGAAGAGGCAGGAGTCCAACCGAATCAACCTGGTTAAGTTCAATCAGGGGAACTTCTTTCTTTACTTCATTCCAGGCTTTGACTGTTTGTTTTTGGCTCCGGATTTCATTTCTAACAACACCTATTTGTATATAAGGAGCCAAAAGTTCATAAAGAGAATCTGACAAACCATAAATTTTTCTAAGATCCTCTTTTTTATAAAACACTCCTCCCTTTTCCCTGTATCGAAGTAATGTATTGGAGGTTTTTTCATTTATACCCAGCTCTCTCAGTTTACTTTTGTCTGCAAAATTCGGATCAAAATTGCTAAGTTTATATTCTATCTTATCCTTTTGAGTGACTGCCTGGCTTTCATAGCCTGAAGCAGTAATAAGTTCTTCCTCTGTATACCATTCATTTACCTTTTCTCTGAACTCTGTATAATCAAAATCGGTACCGGGCTTAATATGATTCATGATCAGATGACCCGTCAAAAGAAAGAAAATAAGCACAAGTAAAACCAATATCCCAATTCTTTCGCCTTTTGAGAAGTCAAAGAAATCTTTTAAGAAATGATTAAACATGAGCAGAGGGTGATAGTACTACAAGATACAGATATTTGCAGAAAACAAAAAACATTAAGGGGCTGTCTCAAAACCACCCCGTCCCTCGAGTACTCGGGACACCCCTCCTTGAAAGAGATAAGGAGGTGAATTATGCGTCATTTTTGATGTTTAACAGAATCTCAAATTGAGGTGGTTTTGTTACTCGCTCTATGGTTACTCGTCTGACCACTTTGGGTGGTCTGACGAGTATATCAGAAACTCCAGGTCATCGTATTGCTCCAAATTAATTTACTACGTAGTATACTACGTAGTAAACAATTACGCAATACCCCCTGAACCTCAAGTCCAGTCTCAATTCTACCGGAATTAGATACTGCATGTTTTGAATTTTTTGTGTTAAATTCACTCGGCATTCTCCCCAGGGGGAAAAATAAAATATATGGTAATGGGTTTGACCTTTAGACCTTAGACTTATTAGAAAAGCCCAAGTCCATACAAAAATACAGCCGCAATAGCTACCGGGGCAAAAAATTTCACAATGATCATAAAAACATTGATCAATCTAACTTTCAATTCCCCCTGATTACTAATTTCATCTTTTACCTGTTTTTTACCCAGATGCCAACCAACGAAAATGACAATAAAAATTGCCCCTAAGGGAAGTAATACATTTGCGGAAAGAAAGTCAAACCAGGCAAAAATGGTTTTGTCAAACAAAACAGCATTTTTTAAGGGGCCAAATGAGAGAGTTGCAAAAACTCCTACTATACTAATTCCAACAGAACCAAGAATGGTAGCCTTTTTCCTGCTCATATTCAGTTCTTCTGAAAAATAGGCAACTACCACCTCGAGTACAGAAACAGTAGATGTGAGAGCCGCAATTGCAAGGAGTACAAAAAATAATATTGAAAAGAAATATCCTCCTGCCATTTGCTCAAAAATATTTGGAAGTACAATAAAAACAAGACCAAACCCTTCGGCTGGATCAATACCGAATGCAAAAACTGCCGGAAAAATCATAATCCCAGCCAATACAGCAATAAAAGTATCCGCAGCCGTAACTTGCAAGGCTGTAATTGGCAAATTTATATCCTTTTTAATATATGAGCCATAAGTTATAAGGGTTCCCATTCCAATACTTAATGAAAAAGCGGCCTGTCCAAGTGCATCCAGTACTACTCCCCAGGTAATTTTTGAAAAATCGGGTTTGAACAAAAACTCAATCCCCCCCATGGCTCCAGGCAAAGTAAGGGAACGAACACTTATGATAAGGATAAGAACTAACAATACTGGCATAAGAATCTTTGCGTACTTTTCTATTCCTTTTTTTACTCCCGAAAAAACAATAAACCCGGTTAGAAACATAAAAACCATCTGCCATATCAAAGGACGGAAAGGGGCAGCCTGAAAGCTTTCAAAAGACACCTTCAGTTCATCTGCTGATTTTCCGCTAAACCCATTTGAAATTGCCTGACTAAGATATTCCAATGTCCAGCCAGCAATGGTACTGTAAAAGGCCAGAATAACAAATGCAGCACCAATACCCATCAAACCTACAAGAAACCATGGTTTTCCAGGTGCAAGTTTTTTAAATGATCCCAGGGCATTCAATTGTGCCCTTCTTCCTATAGTCAACTCTGCCAGCATTACAGGGAAGCCTATTACCAGAATGAAACCCAGATAAATCAATAGAAATGCACCTCCACCATTCTCGCCGGCCACATATGGGAATCTCCATATATTCCCCAGACCAACAGCCGAACCAGCAGCAGCTGCAATCACTCCTGCTTTACTTCCAAAACCATCTCTAATATTTGCCATAATGAATACTTAATAGCTTGATGTTTAAAATTCGAAAAACTGAGCACAAAATTAGCTTTCTCAAACTAAATATTGCTATAAAATGCGAATTCGCTCAATAAAGAGTAAATTTGAGTTTATGACTCTGGCAAAAAAATGAAAAAAAATGTCTGTATAATTTTTTATAAGAAAAAAGTGAATTCCAGGAACAATTTTAAAGTCGGTATTTCGGGAGATTTCTATTTTCATGAATTCATTGATAGTGTTTTTAAAGAAGATTACAATCAATTTGTCACTTTAACCAATTACAATGGAGAATCTTCTTTATTCCAGCCCTATTTCTCCTGGCAGTTCAAACCTGGAGAAAACTTATTAGTCAATATGGGACTCCATTACAAATATTATACATAAAATTCAAGCTCAAACTTTGAGCCCAGATTGGGTATCCAATGGTCTTTGGGGTCAGGGAATAGTATTAGCTCCGGATTCCCTCGCAAGTAATGGCACCGGAAATAATTATGGAATTGAATTTACACTGGAGCATTTCCTGAATAAAGGAATGTACCTTTTAGGAAGCCTATAATAAAGAGAATCAGAAGGTTTATTACAATTATCAAATGGGCAGGCTGATCATTCCGCAATTTAAAATAGAGTTCTAATAATAATTACAATATCTTTAAAAAATGAAATAATAGAATAAAGAAACTTCCAGCAATATGAAACTTACCAAAACCAAAATTTTGGCCACTATTGGACCAGCCTGCAGCAGTCCGGAAATCCTGGAGAAAATGATTCTTGAAGGGGTGAATTTATGTCGCCTGAATTTTTCGCATGGATCACTTGAAGATCACTTGAAGGTGATACAAAATATTCGAATGATTGATGAAAAGCTGGGAACTAATATTGCAATAATAGCCGATCTACAGGGACCAAAACTTAGAGTAGGAGAGATTGAAAATAATTCCATAGATCTCATAGACGGAGAAACCTTGAATATAGTGACACACGATTGCATTGGTACCACAAAAATGGTATCTGTAAGCTATCCTCAACTACCCCGGGATGTTAAGAAGGGAGCCAGAATATTAATTGATGATGGAAAGATCCAGCTTGAAGTAATTGAAACAAATCAGAAAGATTTGGTGAAGACTAAAGTACTAAATGGTGGTATTCTGTCTTCAAGAAAAGGGGTTAATTTACCAAATACAAAGATATCGCAGCCCAGCCTAACACCTAAAGATATTATAGATGCTGAATTTGCTCTCAAGCATGACGTTGACTGGATTGCACTTTCCTTTGTAAGGTCGGCAACAGACATCGCAGATTTAAGGGATATAGTTAGAAAGCAAAAGAAAAGTACCAGAGTAATAGCAAAAATTGAAAAGCCAGAGGCTCTAAACGAAATTGATAATATCATCGATGTTTCTCATGGGATTATGATTGCCAGGGGTGATCTTGGAGTTGAAGTTTCTTTCGATAAAGTGCCAATGATCCAAAAAGACATCATAAATAAATGCATCAATCTTGCAAAGCCAGTGATTATTGCCACCCAGATGATGGAGAGCATGATTGACAATTTCAGACCTACCCGGGCAGAGGCAAGTGATGTAGCAAATTCAGTTTTAGATGGTGCAGATTGCTTAATGCTAAGTGGTGAAACCTCTGTTGGCAAATTCCCTGTTGAGGTGATAAAGAATATGAAACAGATTATTCATTCAACTGAATCAAAAGGACTTCATTACATTAGAGACCATTTCCCTACTCAGATATCTATGTCATTTCTGCCAGACACAATTAGCTATAATGCAAGTCAGATGGCAGAGAAGGGAAATGCCACGGCTTTAGTGTCTTTTACTCACTCTGGTTATACAGCGCTCAGGATCTCAAGTCATCGTCCCACTGCCAAAATTTATGCTTTCACTAACAACAAAAAGATCCTTAAAAGCTTATCTATTTTGTGGGGAGTCAGACAATTTTATGTGGAAACATATAAAGATATCAATGAAGCAATTAATGAATCTATCAAGATTCTTAAGAAACATAAATTGATTAAAGATGGTGATGTTGTGATTCACCTTGGTAGTATTCCACTAAATCATAAAGGTCAAACCAATATGATGAAAATAAGTTATGCATAGGCAGAGGGCGCAGGGCAAAGGGCGCAGGGCGAAGAGAAGAGGTGAGTGGTGAGTGGTGAGGAAGACACCAAAATCCAAATTACAAATCTCTGGAATAATGTCCTGAAAATCTTAAGAGTTTACGCAGTATCGCATATACTATTCAACTTTTCAACTTTTCAACTCTCCAACTCTTTGACCCTGTGACTTTTTGACCTAAAGAAG
>JAUVKW010000178.1 GCA_030596025.1 Bacteroidota bacterium
AATAAAACTGAGATTATCTGCACGGGGAAAAAACAGGCAGGAGCTGGAGAAATTATTAAATACACAGGAATCAAAACTCCGGGAATTAATTCCTGACCTTATTTTTGGCAGAGATTTTGATAGTCTGGAACAAATTGTCGGAGATCTTCTGAGAAAGCAGGGCAAAACTATATCCACTGCAGAAAGTTGCACCGGGGGTAGTATTTCCCGTCTTCTTACTGCTGTTCCTGGAAGTTCGGATTACTATACCGGTTCTATAATTGCATACTCTTATGAGGCTAAAATGAAATCTTTAGGCGTGGATGCGCAAGTACTTGAGAGGCATGGTGCTGTGAGTAAAGAGATTGTTATTCAGATGGCCCTTGGAGTGCAGAAAAAAATGGAAACCGATTTCGCAATAGCAGTTTCCGGGATAGCAGGTCCTGGCGGGGGATTGCCAAACAAGCCGGTTGGAACAGTATGGATTGGAGTAGTCTCTCCGGAAGGAGCCCATGCCTATAAGTTTTCACTTGGAAATGACCGGACCAGGAACATTCACATGGCTACCCTGATTTCTTTGAATTTATTGCGAAAAAGCATCCTGAAGTCAGTTTAAAAAGAGATACGGAAAATATTTTAATTATTTCTTGATTAATTCAATAATAATCACGTATTTTGCGCTCTGTTTTCAAAAACAGGAAAGCAGATATATATTTGAGTAAAAGTTTGAGCAATAGATTTTGAATAAAAAATTCGTAAAATGTCGAGAGTTTGTCAAGTTACAGGAAAGAAGATGATGGTGGGAAACAATGTGTCTCACTCTAAGGCAAGGACCCGCAGAAGGTTCTATCCGAATTTGTTTGAGAAGAAATTTTTCCTTGCCAGTGAAGATCGTTGGGTAAACCTTAAGGTTTCTGCTGCAGGAATCAGACTTATAAACAAAAAGGGACTAGCTGCCGTGCTGAAAGAAGCCAAACAAAAGGGCTATATTAATAAATATTAAAAAGGAAGCTAAATTATGGCCAAGAAAGGAAGTAGAATACAGGTGATCCTAGAATGTACTGAGCATAAGGATAGTGGTATGCCAGGGACTTCAAGGTATATTACAACAAAGAGCCGGAAAAATACACCGGACAGAATGGAATTGAAAAAATACAATCCCATTCTTAAAAAAATGACCATTCATAGAGAAATAAAATAAATTATTAAACCATGGCTAAGAAAGTAGTTGCAACACTTAAGACGGGAACAGGAAAATCATTTACCAAATGCATAAAAATGGTGAAATCAGAAAAGACCGGTGCCTATGCATTCAGGGAAGAAATGATTCACAATGATCATATTAAGGATTTTTTCAAGAAATAAACATCCGTAGGTATTATGATAATATAGCTTTCTTCTACCCGAAGGAAGCTTTTTTTATATTTGTGCACTGAATAAACAATAATTCATTAAACGTGGGCTTGTTTTCAAAAGAGAAAAAGGAAAATCTGGACAAGGGACTGCAAAAAACAAAGGAAAATGTATTTAAGAAACTTTCCAGAGCTGTTGCAGGTAAAACCAGTGTAGATGACAGCGTTCTGGATGAACTTGAAGAAGTTCTTATCAGTTCTGATGTTGGTGTGGATACTACAATCAGGATTATTAAACGCATTGAAGCCCGGGTTTCAAAAGATAAATACCTTGGCACATCTGAACTGAATAACATTCTTAAAGAAGAAATTTCATCAATGCTGGAAGAAAACATATCTTCCGGCAATGGCGACTTTACCATTCCTTCAGGTAATAAGCCATATGTAATTATGGTTGTGGGTGTTAATGGTGTAGGCAAGACAACAACCATCGCTAAGCTTGCCCATCAGTTTAAAAACAAAGGTTACAAGGTAGTGCTGGGTGCTGCAGACACATTTCGTGCCGCAGCAGTTGAGCAGTTACAGATATGGGCTGACAGGGCAGGGGTGGATATTGTAAAGCAGGGAATGGGTTCTGATCCGGCTTCGGTAGCTTTTGATACCCTCTCTTCGGCAAAATCTCATGACATGGATGTGGTAATAATTGATACTGCCGGTCGCCTGCATAACAAAATCAACCTGATGAATGAACTCAGCAAGATCAGGAAGGTAATGGATAAGGTTGTGGAAGGTGCGCCACATGAGGTGCTACTTATTCTTGATGGATCTACAGGCCAGAATGCCTTTGAACAGGCTAAACAATTCACAATGGCCACAGAAGTTAATGCCCTGGCCATCACAAAACTGGATGGTACCGCCAAAGGTGGTGTGGTAATTGGAATTTCTGATCAGTTCAGCATACCGGTGAAATACATTGGTATAGGAGAAGGGCTTGATGATCTGCAGGCCTTCAACAGGGAAGAGTTTGTGGATTCACTTTTCTCATAGTTATACCATTCGTACTGTCATTCCGAGAGAGGTAAGCCGAAGGCTTACCGAACTGAGGAAAATTTAGTATTACATTATATGCTATTTTTGGCACTTGTCATTCCGAGAGAAGTGAGCGTAAGCGAACTGAACCGAGGAATCTCAATAAGTCTTGCACTACACTAGATAAGAACCTAATGCGTCTGCACAATTATTACGTATACATCTTGACAAATGACAAGAGGAAAGTGCTTTATACCGGTATTACAAACAATCTGGAGCGGAGAGTATATGAGCATGAGTATCGATTACTTCCAGGATTTACTAAAAAATACAATTGTCATTATTTAGTTTATTACGAGTACTTTAACTATGTCAATGATGCTATAAACAGGGAAAAACAGATAAAAAGATGGAGACGTGAAAAGAAAATATTTTTGATAAATGAATTTAACCCTGAATGGAGGTTTCTGAATAATGAACTGCTGAAAGGATTTAAATATTAGTATAACCAAGCGTTTGATTTTATTGAGATCCCTCGACTCCGCTCGGGATGACAAATACGACTCCGCTCGGGATGACAAATACGACTTCGCTCGGGATGACAAATACAACTTTAATAGGAATGACAGTTAAAAAGAAATGAAGACTAGAAGTAATAAAATTAACATAATAACCCTCGGTTGTTCTAAGAATCTGGTGGATTCAGAGGTGCTTATGGGACAGCTTAAAGCAAATGATTTTGAGATAGTTCATGATTCCAATGATCAGGATGCCGGGATTGTTGTGATAAATACCTGTGGATTTATCCATGATGCAAAGCAGGAATCTATTGAAACTATATTGCAGTATATCCGTGCAAAGGAGGAAGGGAGACTTAAAAGCGTCTTTGTGATGGGCTGCCTCTCAGAGCGCTACAAGAAAGATCTTGAAAATGAGATCAGGGAAGTGGACCAGTATTTTGGGGTAAATGACCTGGAAAACATATTAAGAAGACTTGGTGCTGAAACACGTAAAGACCTTATAGGAGAGCGCATGCTAACCACTCCCTCTCATTATGCATATATCAAGATATCGGAAGGATGTGACCGCACATGTTCTTTTTGCTCCATTCCCCTTATTCGTGGCAAACACCAGTCAAGACCTATGGAAGAGATCTTCAGGGAAGCTGAAAATCTTGCCGGTAAAGGGGTTAAAGAGCTTATCCTTATTGCCCAGGATCTGTCGTATTACGGTTTGGATCTGTATAAGGAACAAAAGCTAAAAGATCTTGTGCAAGGATTAGCCTCTGTTAGCGGACTTGAATGGATAAGGTTACATTATACCTATCCTGGCAACTTTCCGCTTGATATACTGCCTCTGATGGCCTCAGACAAGAAGGTTTGCAGGTATATTGATATCCCCTTGCAGCACAGTCATGATAAAGTGCTTGAAAAAATGCGCAGGCTATCCTCAAGAGATAGTACCCTGAAGCTGCTTCATCGCTTTCGGACTGAAGTCCCAGGATTGGCTGTTCGTACAACAATGTTGGTAGGTCATCCGGGGGAAGGAGAGAGGGAATTCCGTGATTTAAAAGATTTCATTACAGATTATCGTTTCGACAGGCTTGGGGTTTTTACCTATTCCCACGAAGAAGACACCTATGCTTATCAGAATTTCAAAGACAGCATTCCTGAAAAGGTAAAGCAGGAAAGAGCAGATGAAATTATGGATATTCAGCAGAATATTTCAAAAGAACTAAATGAAAACAAGATTGGTAAGCAATTCAGGGTAATTATTGACCGCCAGGAAGGTGATTATTATGTTGGTCGTACTGAATTCGATTCTCCGGAAGTAGACAATGAAGTCCTGATTGCTGCAAACAATGCCGATATGAAAACAGGAGAATTCTATGAGGTGCAAATCACGGAAGCCACAGAATATGATCTGATTGGTACCCCTTTGAAGGATGAATGATGAAGGTTGAATGAGAAGAAAATCAAGAACCACCTCCCACTGGCGAATTTTATGCGCTTCTCTATATAACACAGCAATTATGTAAAGCTAGTGGTTTTTCCCTCTAATGCTAGTAGAAACTTTCGCCAGCGTACTCCTCCTTGAAAAAAAGGAGGAGAATTTAAATAAAGATTAAAAGATAGTCTAAAATTCCCCTCCTGAGCCAGGAGGGGTGTCCCGAAGCATTTAGAAAGCCTAAAAATAAACCTGCCACAATGTCCAATATGCAAATTCACTTAAGTGTTACTGTGTAAGGGACGGGGTGGTATGTGTCTTGGGCTTATAGTTTCTTGCTAGTAATTGTTATGCTTACTTTATCATAACAGAGCTAAATTATTTCTTTTCTTCCTGTTCCCGGGAAGCTTTAACAATCTTAAAGGTAAGTTCTTCCTTTTTCTTGTTGAGGCCAACAGAAATAGTATCTCCTTCTTTAATATCTGCCTGAATGATCACCTCTGCCATTGGATCTTCGATAAACTTTTGAATTGCTCTTTTCAATGGTCTGGCTCCAAACTGAACGTCATAGCCTTTTTCAGCTACAAAATCCTTTGCAACACTCGTAAATTTGACATTGTAACCCAGATTATTAATACGTGCAAACAGACCTTTTAATTCAATGTCTATGATCTTAAAGATATCTTCTCTGGTCAATGAATTAAACATTACAACATCATCCAGTCGGTTCAGGAATTCCGGGGCAAAGGCTCGTTTCAGTGCTTTTGTAATGATACCCTTGTTGATTTCATTGCGATTTCCACCATTTGCCTTTGTTTCAAATCCCATACCCTGGCCATATTCTTTCAATTGGCGCGAACCAATATTTGAGGTCATAATGATTATAGTATTCCTGAAATCCACCCTTCTTCCAAGACTGTCGGTTAACTGGCCCTCGTCAAGCACCTGCAGCAGGATATGATACACATCGGGATGGGCCTTTTCTATTTCATCGAGCAGCACTACAGCATATGGCTTTCTTCGCACCTTTTCGGTAAGCTGTCCGCCTTCTTCATATCCAACATATCCCGGAGGAGCTCCAACCAGTCGGGATACAGAAAACTTTTCCATATACTCACTCATATCAATACGAATGAGATTATCCACGCTCTCAAATAGGTATTGAGCAAGAACTTTTGCAAGCTGGGTTTTTCCAACACCGGTGGGTCCCAGGAAAATAAAAGTTCCAATTGGTTTATTAGGGTCTTTCAGGCCTGCACGATTTCTTTGTATGGATTTTACGATTTTTGAAATTGCCTCATTTTGTCCTATCACACTGCTACTCAGCTCTTCATTCATTTTCAGCAAACGTGCTCCTTCGGCCTGGGCAATTCTCTGTACCGGCACACCGGTCATCATAGCCACTACCTCGGCAACGGTCTCTTCATCAACTTTCTGACGGTTCTTGCTCAGTTCTTTTTCCCATTTTTTCTTCTCAACATCAAGCAAATCGATAACTTCCTTTTCCCGGTCACGGAAACTGGCTGCTTTCTCGAAATTTTGATTTTTTACTGCTGATATTTTCTCCTTTTTTGTGTCTTCCAGCCTTTTTTCCAGTTCCAGTATCCGCTCCGGGACTATAATATTGGAGATATGTACCCTGGATCCAGCCTCATCCATCGCATCAATGGCCTTATCCGGAAGAAAACGATCACTGATATAGCGATTTGTAAGCATAACGCAGGAATCAAGTGAATCATCTGTATAAAATACATTGTGATGATCCTCGTATCTCTCTTTAATATTTTTCAGTATCTCCACTGTTTCCTCTATGGTGGTTGGTTCTACCATAATCTTCTGGAATCTTCTTTCCAG
>JAUVKW010000036.1 GCA_030596025.1 Bacteroidota bacterium
TATTAGTTTTTATTGACCTCCTTCAGAGATCTTTTATATGGTTTGTCATTAACCGCCCCGTTCCGGGACGGTTATTCAAATTTAGCCACTTTGTGGCAAAAAGCTGTGATTAATCACAATTTGGGTCATGCATTGCACAAAACAGGATTTCAGGCCTAAGGCCTGTTTTCATTATTACAAGAACTTTCTAAATGGTTGCAGAAAACAGGAAAAAGCCCCGTTAGGGGCAAAATACATTAGAACAGGGCTGATTTATACAATCCCGGCAAATCCCATAAAGGCCATAGCCAGAAGGCCAGCTACAATAAAAGCAATAGGAACACCTTTCATGGCTTGTGGAATATCAATAAGATCTAAATGCTCTCTGATACTGGAGAAAATGACAAGAGACAATCCAAAACCAAGTGCACTGGCAGCAGCAAACACAACCCCCTCCAGGAGATTGTAATCATTTTGCATGGTTAAGATGGCAACTCCCAGCACAGCGCAATTTGTAGTAATAAGTGGCAGGAAGATTCCCAGGGCCTGAAACAATGTTGGACTAACTTTCTTTAGTATAATCTCTACCAGCTGAACAAGAAATGCAATTACAAGAATGAAGCTTATAGTTTGCATAAAAACTATACCAAGGGGTTCCAGGATGTAAGTTTGGATCAGATAAGTAACTAGAGTGGCAAGAACCATAACAAACATAACGGCCCCCGACATTCCAGCAGCAGTTGACACTTTGTTTGAAACTCCTATAAACGGACAAATGCCCAGGAATTTTGTGAGTACAATATTGTTTACAAAAATTGCCGAAATGATAATGATGATAAATTCCATGATTTACTGATTTAGGCAGATTTTGATTTAAGTTTTTGCATTAACATGATCAGGTATCCCAAAACAATGAAGGCTCCCGGAGCAAGGATAAAGATCAGCATCCCGTCTCCCTGAATAAATTTATAACCAAAAATAGACCCTGAACCTAAAATTTCACGAACCCCTCCAAGCATAACCAGGGCCAGTGTAAACCCAAGTCCCATCCCAAACCCATCAATAGCAGAGGTCAGAATTGTATTTTTAGAGGCAAAGGCTTCTGCGCGTCCCAGAACAATACAATTCACAACAATAAGAGGAATAAATAAACCCAGGGCCTCAAATAGTGCCGGTACATAAGCTTGCATGGTTAGCTCAACAATTGTTACAAAGGAAGCAATGATCACAATAAATGCAGGGATTCTGACCTTGTCGGGGATGAAATTCTTAATGCTTGAGACAACGATATTGCTCATAAGTAAAACAAAGGTAGTCGCAAGTCCCATCCCCATTGCATTTATAGCACTGGTAGTAGTCCCAAGAACAGGACATAGACCCAGGAACAAAACAAAAACAGGATTTTCCTGGATAAAGCCTTTGGTAAAGTTTTTTAAGTTATTCATTTTTCACCTCCTTCTATATAAGCATTGTAAGCCCTGTTTATTGCATCACAAAATGCCCTGGAGCTGATGGTTGAGGCAGTTATAGCATCAACATCCCCTCCATCTTTTGTTACCGAGACATTAAATATTTTTGGATCTTTTCCTTTAAACTGAAGTCCCCAGTTAGATTTTTTCCTTTCCATTTTATCTCCTAATCCCGGAGTTTCTTTATGTTCCAGAACGGCAACATCATAGATAGACCCATCTGGCAGAAAGCCAACCATAATTTTAATCTCTCCCGAAAATCCCTGATTGGTAAAAGACTCAATGGCGGTGCCAACAAGACCTTCGTCTATTTTGGCAGGGTACAGGTATAGAGTATCTCCATCAACCGGAATTTTATAGACTTCCATGTTTGGCTCATTGTTGAACTCGGGAAGTACATTTTGGATGGCGTTCATTTTTTTTGCAAGCCTGGCCGCTGCAATAGGTTCTTTTGTTAGCTGGTATACAAATCCTAATGAAGTGGAAGCAGCAAATGTAACCGCAACCAGTGCAATAATCATGTTTCCCAGTGTAGATTCTTTTTTAGCCATTTTGTTGAATGTCTATTGAATAATGTCTATTGTTTATTTTATAATGATTAATGATTAGTGAATTATTCATTTGTATTTGTTTGAGCTGTTTTTCTTGATGAAATAAATATAGAAGTTAGCTCTCCAGATTCATTAATCAATTTATTCATTAAATTGTTTTCAGATAAAATGTTCTCGTCTTTGGCAAATTCTAACCAAAAATTAGATTCATCAGCCTCTTCTATTACAATACTTAGCTTAAATATAAATCCCTTTTTTGATTGAGCTATACAAGCTGCCCTATAATTTGCCGCTACAGATGTTGAACTTCTAATTAATTGACCCTGCAAATGTTTCCCTAAACTATTTTTAGGAAAAAGTAAAGCAATTTTCACACAATCATGTGCGAACTTCTGTGTCATTATCTTTAAATCTTTTTCTTTCATTAATCAATAATCATTATTCATTAATCATTTCCGTTATTAATCTTTTTCTTTCATTATTCATTAATCATTATTCATTAATCATTTCCCCAAAGCGTTTTGGTTTTAAATATGAATTGATTAATGGAACAAAGGCATTCATAATAAGAATAGCAAACTGTATGCCCTCCGGATATGCTCCAAACCTGCGAATGATGACTGTGATTAATCCTATTCCAACACCAAAAATGATCATTCCTTTATGTGTCATCGGAGAGGTTACATAGTCAGTTGCCATAAATATGGAACCGAGAAGTAAACCCCCTGAAAGAAGATGAAAGCCTGGATTTGCATTTGCCGTTGGGTCAATAAGCCACATTATTCCTGTAAAAACAGCAACTGTGGTAAGTATGGAAACAGGGATGTGCCAGCTAATGACCCTTGTGATAAGTAGATACAGGAAGCCGGCAAGAATAGTGCAGGCAGCGATTTCACCAAGAGAACCTCCCATTTTACCACAGAAAACTTCCATATTGGATGGGAGATTTGAAACCACCGAACTCATGTTCTCTGAGATCCGCATACCTTCTTTTACTATCTCAAGAGGGGTGGGGGCTGTGATGGCATCAACTAATGAAGTCTCAAATCCCTTGGGTATAGGCCAGCTGGTCATTTGCACAGGGAAAGAAATAAATAAGAAAACTCTGCCAACCAGTGCCGGATTAAATGGATTGTTTCCCAGTCCACCAAAACTCATTTTCCCAATGCCAATGGCCACAAGGCTTCCAATCATTACCATTCCTATAGGAGTACTTGCCGGAAGACTAAATGCAAGGAGAGCCCCAGTAACTGCGGCAGAACCATCAGATATACTTGTTTCTTTCTTTAATAGAAACTTTTGAATCAGAAACTCAAAAATGAGGCAGGAACTTACCGCCACACTGACAACAATTATAGAACTCCAGCCAAATAGCCAGACTGAAGCAGCAAATGCCGGAATCAGAGCAATCAACACATGGGTCATTAACTTTGAAGTTGATTGACCACTATGCATATGAGGAGAGGGAGATACTGTAATCAGCTTATTCATTGCTCTATTATTTTATTTCCTGTTTCTGATGATTTGACCAACATTGAATTTTCCAAGCCTGATGTAGTCCAGTAATGGCCGATTTGCAGGGCAGGTATAACTACAGGATCCACATTCAATACAATCCATCACTTTTTCATCTTCCAGCCTGTCAAATTTTTCCTTTTCTGTAAGGGTCATTAAAAGATATGGCTCAAGTCCCATTGGACATACGGTAATACATTTCGAACACCGGATGCAGGGATCAATCTTTTTCCTTCTACTTTCCTTATCCGGAATAAGAAGTATTCCTGAGGTTCCTTTCATAACCGGTACATCAACGGAGTCCAATGCTTTACCCATCATGGGTCCACCATTTATGATCTTTCCTGTACCCTCAGGGATTCCACCTGATGTTTCAATAAGAAGATTGACAGGTGTTCCAATCCGCGTAAGAAGATTGGAAGGGCTGCTTACCATTTTGCCACTGACTGTTACTACCCGTTCAATGAGAGGCTTATTTTTTTGAACAGCCTCATAAACAGCAAAGGCAGTACCTACATTATGAACCACTGCTCCTACATCAATTGGCAAGCCTCCCGAAGGAACTTCTCTTCCGGTAAGGGCTTTGATCAATTGTTTTTCCCCACCCTGGGGATACTTTACTTTTAATGCAAATACTTCAATCCCGGGATATTGCTTTGAGAGTTGGGTGAAATGATCAATAGCATCTTTTTTATTATTTTCAATTCCAACCATTCCTTTAGTTACTCCCAGAGCTTTCATAATCAACCTTAATCCTACCAGTATTTCCTCTCCCTTCTCCAGCATAAGCCTGTGGTCAGAAGTTAAAAAGGGCTCACATTCCACTCCATTTAGTATCACTAGCTCTGCTTTTTTCCCCCTTGGAACAGACATCTTCACATGAGAAGGGAAGGTTGCTCCACCCATTCCTACAATTCCTGACTCCAGAGTTTTTTTAATGATTTCTTCCCCATCAATAATAATCTCCTTTTTAAGATCACTGCTTCTGTCAATTTCAGGAAGCCATTCATCTTCAGTGACTTCAATGCTTACGGCGGCTTTCTTGTAACCTGAGCTGTCAAGAAACTTGTCAACCTTAATCACCTTTCCTGTGACTGAAGAGTGTATATTGCTTGAAACAAAACCTTTGCTTGCACCAATGGTCTGCCCTGTTTTGACCATATCGCCATGGTTTACCAGAGCTTCTGCCGGGACTCCAAGATGCTGGGCCAGGGGAATGGTGACGATTTTGGGCAATGTCATTCTAATTATTTTATTTCCAGCTGAAAACTTATTTTCTGCCGGATGAACACCACCTCTGGGAAATGTTTTTAACACTGCTTTATTATTTTGTTTTTACTATTAATTTGTTGTCTTCTTTCCGGATATTTCCTCAGCACCTTCTGTTTCTTCCACTTTTTCCTCTTCCTTCACGCGTCTTGGCGGAAAGTTTATTTCATGAATGGCATTGGTCGGACACACCACCACACATTTTCTGCATAATTTGCATTTTTCTGAATCAATAAATGCAAGGTTGTTACCCATGGTAATTGCATCATAGTCACAAACTTTAAAACACTTGGTGCAACCGGTACAGGCAACCGAACAGTATTTCTTTGCTATCCCTCCTTTATCTTCATTAATACAGGACACAAATATTTTTCTATCTTTTTTATTCCGTTTTCTCAGCTCAATGATATCTCTTGGGCAGGCTTCAACACAAGCTCCACAGGCAACACAATTCTCATCAATGATTACAGGGAGACCTGTTTTTTCATCCATATACATGGCTTCAAAATTGCATGCATCAACACATTCTCCATGCCCTAAACATCCAAAGGGGCAATCTGTATCACCGGTATACAAATTATGTACAATCGTGCAATTTTGGGCACCATCATAAACATTTGTTCTGGGACGATTTTCAAAGGAGCCATTGCATCTTATCACAGCTACGAGAGGGTCTGTTTCACCAGCCTCTTTCCCAAGAATACCGGATACAGTTACCATTACTTCATTTCCTCCTACAGGGCAATTTAAGTCATCAAAGGTTTCAGCTTTAACGCAAGCTTCAGCAAAGTTCCGGCACCCAGGGAACCCGCATCCTCCACAATTTGCACCTGGCAATGCATCCTCTACCTGGTCAATCCTGGGATCTTCATAAACTTTAAATTTTTGAGCAAAAAAATAGAGGATCAGAGCTGCTACAAGGCCCAAAAGACTTAAAGAAATGATTGTGAAAAGAAGCACTGAGTTCATAAATAATACGCTTAATTGATTTTTTTCAAAACAAAATTAAATTGTTTATCAACTTTTTTCCTAATTAGAAATAAAACTCCATAATAGGCAGCAATTCCCCCGAGACTTAAAATTCCTGCAAGGCCCTCATTATTCATAAAACCAGATAAAACAATAAGGGAAACAAGAACAAGAATAAGTGGGAAAATATAGGCAAGGAAGAGTGCCTTGAAACCCATTGATTGTTGAAGAATAATTCTTACCTGATCACCTATATTGATTTCAAACTCAGGATTATCTGCTTCAATTGATTTCTCCTGTACTTCAGATACAGAGCAAACTCCCTTTGCCTGGCACGAAGCACATGCCGATTGGGAAATGAAATTTACCATTACCCTGTTCCCGTTTATTTCTTCAATTCTACCAAGGTGTTCAATATCGTTTGACATCTTGAAAATTTAGACTGTAAATTTAAGATTGTTTGTCTTTAGAAAGACTATTTTTTGTCAGGTATGGGTATAAAAAATCTAATTTATCAAGAGTTTAAATAAGATATGAAAACTTTCGAATGGATTATGAAATAGATCCCCAATTCATACTTTTATGATAATTTATTTTTAGCTGTTGAAGGAGTACCTGATTCTCATTTTTTGTCAATCCCGGATCAGAATCCAGAATAAGTTCAGCCTGATCTCTTGCCAGTTGTAGAATCTGACTATCCTGTCCGAGCTTGGCAATTTTCAGGTTTAAAGCCAGTCCGCTTTGTTGTGTGCCCTCCATATCTCCAGGCCCCCGAAGCTTCAGGTCTACTTCAGAAATTTCAAAACCATCATTAGTGTGCACCATGGTTTGAAGTCTTTTTTGAGCATCCCCTGAGAGCTTTTCTTTACTCATCAGTATACAATACGACTGATCACTCCCTCTGCCAACCCTACCCCTAAGCTGGTGCAGTTGAGAGAGGCCAAATCGCTCCGCGCTTTCAATTACCATTACAGATGCACGTGGGACATCTATGCCCACTTCTATGACAGTTGTAGCAACCATAATGTGTGTTCTACCTTCAACAAAATGCTTCATAGAGATACCTTTTTCATTCGGTTTCATCTTACCATGAACCACACTTACTGCATATTTAGGAGGAGGAAAAGCCCTGGAGATGCTTTCATATCCATCTTCAAGGTCTTTGTAGTCCATTTTTTCCGATTCCTGTATGAGAGGATAAACAATGAATATTTGTTGACCCTTTTCAATTTGCTCCCGTAAAAAACCAAAAACTTTGTTCCTTTGGCTGTCGGTAAAATGCATGGTTTTTACAGGTTTCCTGCCTGGAGGCATTTCGTCAATTACAGATACATCCAGGTCACCATAAAGAGTCATTGCCAGGGTGCGTGGTATTGGAGTTGCAGTCATTACCAACATATGTGGTGGTTGGATATTTTTTTTCCATAAGCTTGCTCTTTGGGCTACTCCAAAACGATGTTGTTCATCAATAATTACCAGGCCAAGGTTTTTAAAAATAACTGTATCTTCAATTAATGCATGAGTCCCAATTAGTATGTCCAGATTACCATCCAGTAGCTCCTTATGGATAATTCCCCTTTCAGATTTTTTCGTAGATCCCTTCAGTAACCTGATTGTGATGTCCAGTTTATTTGTAAGTTTCGTAATTGTATCAAAGTGCTGGTTCGCAAGAATTTCAGTAGGTGCCATCAAACATGTCTGGTAGTTGTTATCCAGGGCAATCAGGATACTCATGAGAGCCACCAGGGTTTTTCCACTGCCAACATCTCCCTGTAATAAACGATTCATCTGCTTTCCGGATCCCAGGTCTTGCCGAATTTCTTTAATAACACGTTTCTGCGCATCAGTTAGATTAAAGTCAAGGTAATTATGATAAAATCCATTTACGAGTTTTCCCACTTCAGAGAAAACAAATCCATTGGACTTTTCCTTACGAATAGTTTTTTGCTTGAGCAGATGAAGCTGAATAAAAAACAACTCTTCAAATTTAAGTCTGAAATTTGCTTTATTCAATAAATCACGACTTCCCGGGAAATGTATATTTACCAGAGCCTCTTCCCTTGATATCAGGTTCATTTTATTGCACAAATAGGTGGGGAGACTTTCGTGCACCAGTCCCATTACCTTTTTTATCAGGGTGTTCAGGAGTTTTTGTAAAACCCTGGAGTTGATGTAATTGTTCTTTAATTGTTCCGTTGTATTGTACAAACCCTGAATGGAGGTTGACACCTTTGTTTCATACTGTTCTGCTTCTTCAATTTCGGGATGAATAATATTGTAAACTCCCTGGAAGATGCTGGGTTTACCATAAACTACATAAGATTTTTCAGGCTGAATGCTGCTTTTGATCCATTTAGCTGCATGAAACCAAACTAGCTGAAGACTTCCGGCTTCATCTATGAAATCTGCCACCAGCCTTTTTCTCCCTCTTCCCCCTTCTTGCCTGAAGTTAGATATTCTGCCTTTAAGCTGAATGTAGGCAAGTTTACTATCTATTTCATCAGTAGAAAAAAACTTGCTTCGATCTACATACTTGTAAGGATAATAAGTAATAAGATCGCCAAAAGTAAAAATTTGAAGTTCCTTATTTAATAATTCAGCCCTTTTCGGTCCAACACCATTTAAGAATTTAATGTCTTGTTGAAAAAGGTCTGTCATTTATGATCCATTTGAGAGAGATTCAACAAATTTAGGGTATCTTTCTAAAGATTTCTATCCTTTTGAATGGAATTTTTAACAATTGGGAATATAATTAAATTTCCGGGGTCTAATTTGAACAAAACAAAGGTTAATAGTTCAGTTTTTATTTTTATCAAATTGTTTGATTTTCTAAGAGCCTTAAGATTTCTTAACTATATTGTTTTTGCACATCATAAAAAGGGAGCAGGGATTCATTCTCCATTTGTTTTCGGTTTGATTGCAGATGTTTTTAACAGACCGGTTGATTCTGATGATCTATTTGAGATAGAAAGACTCAGGAAAGATCTAAGCAAGAAGAAAGAAAAAATTTATTACAATGACCCGGGAGCAGGGACAAGAATTAAAAGACAGTTTCCAAGAAGCATAGGAGAAATTGTAAGAACCTCATCTACTCAAAGGAAATATGGAGAGTTATTATTTAAGTTGGTTCGAAAGTTTAAGCCGGAAAATATAATTGAGCTTGGCACCTCTCTGGGCCTGGGGTCGATGTACCTGGCAAAGGGAAATAGCAAGTCCCAGGTTCATACTATTGAAGGAGCAGTGCCTCTTTATCAATTGGCAAAGGCTAATTTCGAGATGGCTGGATTTGAGAACATCCATAGCTATAATGACTTGTTTGCTAGCGGCTTGGAGAAATTAAGGAAGCGTGTCGGGAACTTTGATATGGTGTTTTTTGATGGGAATCACACTTTTGATCATACATTGGAATATTATGAAATGTGTATTCCAAAAATTACCAATGAATCTATATTTATATTTGATGATATTCACTGGTCATCTGAAATGGAGAAGCTTTGGGAACGGATAATTAAGGATGAAAGAGTAGCTGTAAGTATAGATCTTTTTCAGATTGGTTTAGTGTTTTTCAGAAAGGAACTCTCGAAACAGCATTTTGTTATAAAAATTTAACTATTTATCTTTTCGTTTTACTGTAGAAAGATTTAATTTCGTAATCTTGTTGCAAAAGAAAAATTATTATGGAGAATATTATTCAGCTGGAAAGTATTATTAAGAACTACTATGTGGGTACCGTTGTGGTAGAGGCTCTGAGAACTGTAAGTTTGAATATTGAAAGGAATGAATACACTTCAATAATGGGGCCTTCTGGTTCCGGAAAATCAACCTTGATGAACATTCTGGGCTGTCTTGATACTCTTACAGATGGAAAGTACATATTGAATGGAAAAGATGTTAGTCAGTTGGATGATAACCGCCTGGCAGAGATTCGTAATAAGGAAATTGGTTTTGTTTTCCAGACTTTTAATCTTTTGGCGAGGTATAGCGCTCTTGATAATGTGATACTACCATTGATTTATGCCGGATATTCAAAAACTGAACGAATTGAGAGGGCCAAGGAAGTTCTGATAAGCGTAGGTTTGGAAGACCGGATGACACATAAACCTAATGAGTTGTCTGGTGGTCAGAGACAAAGGGTTGCTGTTGCCAGGGCACTCGTAAATGATCCTTCTATAATTCTGGCGGATGAACCTACAGGAAATCTAGATTCAAAAACATCAATCGATATCTTGAATCTCCTTAGTGATATCCATCAGCGAGGAAACACCGTAATTGTTGTTACTCATGAAGAAGATATTGCCCAGAAAACGAACAGGATTATCCGCCTGATGGATGGTGAGGTAGAATCAGATGTTTCTAAAAGCAGAAAGACTTAAAACCTAATATTGCTGCTCTTGATTATTGTTTCCACATAAGCTTTTAATCAGATGAAAATTTATACAAGGACAGGAGACAAAGGGTTTACTTCTCTTGTAGGAGGAGCGAGGGTTTCTAAGGATGATCCGCAAATTGAGGCATATGGAACAATAGATGAATTATTGAGTTGGACAGGCCTCGTTAGGGACCAGGAGGCCTTACGCGAACACCAGGTATTTCTCCTGAAAATATTGGACAGGCTAATGACCTGTGCTTCAATTCTTGCCCTGGATAAAGATTTTTCAGTGGAAAAGCTGCCATCTATCAAAGATCAGGATATCATTGACATGGAGAGAGAAATTGACAGCATGGAAAGCAAACTGACCCCTCTGCAGTCTTTCATTCTTCCTGGTGGGCACATTAGCGTTTCTTATTGTCATATTGCCAGAACCATTTGCAGGAGAGCTGAACGATCTGTATTAAAAGTTAAAGTTGAACTTCCGAATAAGGATATGGTAGAAAAATATTTAAATCGTTTGTCAGATTATCTATTTGTTCTTTCCAGATCTCTGGCCCATCATCTGAAAATACAGGAAATACCTTGGAAGCCAAGGGTATAGGTGCATTCTGCATGCCTGTATTCAAGCCCTCTTATTACGAATCAATCAGATGAAAAAATCAGTGCAGAAACCTCTTGTATTTTACACATGATTAATTCATTTTGTTTTGAGATATTATTTTATATATTTGCAAAATTTTAGAGGCAATTATTGTCTTAAGTTTCAAAAAATTTTGAATATATGTATTGGACACTAGAATTGGCATCAAAGCTTGAAGATGCACCCTGGCCAGCCTCAAAAGAAGAGCTGATTGATTATGGAATTCGGTCTGGCGCTCCTCTTGAAGTGATAGAAAACCTTCAGGCAATTGAGGATGAGGGTGATATCTATGAAAGCATAGAAGATATCTGGCCGGATTATCCCAGTAAAGATGATTTTTTCTTTAACGAAGATGAATATTAAAAACTCAAGGGACTCAGTCGGGTCCCTTTTTTTATGCTACACCTTTCACTTACTGACTATTTGAAAATATCTTCCATTCTCTTAGGCCGTAAATATTCCTTCCAGACAAAACCTTCCAGCTTTAATTCATCAGGTGTAATTTCTCTCTCAGGATTTAAGACTCCGTCAATTTGATTTATAAGTGTTATTTTCTGGATTCCTTTATCTTTTAAATATATTGTAATGTAGCTGCTTTCTGATTTGTTCACGCCCATTGTTCCCCCATTATCCTCATCCTTAATGTAATATATGGCTTGTCCGTTACCGGAGACCATAATTTTATAGAGCATTTCGTCTTTAAAATAGGCATTCATATTTTTACCCTTTATCTGGTTGAATTTTAATGAATCTTCCTGAGAAATAATGAAAGCAGAGCCTGACAAATCAAGTCTGTGAGGTTTTTTGTTTTTGGTATGGAGTTCCATATATTCGGCACTAAGCTGCTTGCCTTCAACCCAGAGGAGAGGAGATTGATATAAACGAATTACTGAATCCGCAAATGAATAAGATAAAGAATCACAGATTCCCTGTAAATCAATTTGGAAAATCCTCACACCATAATAAGCATTGATAATTTTATTGATTCCAAGGCTGTCGACACTAGATCTCAGGGTATCTGCGTGCATAAATAAGCTGTCTCCTTCTTCAATGATCTGTATAAAGACAGCATCACCTGTCAGCATAGATTCATCAGTTTTTTCATGAAAATACCCAGTCTGACCTTTCAATAGAACTTTTTGAATAGAATCTCTAATAATTACATTCCCATAGGCTTCTCCTATACCATTATTGCGGTCGTAATAGAGAGAATCTCCGCTGATGAGTTCATTCTGTGTTTGAAAAACAGCGTTCCTTGAAAATCTGGAGATATCCATTTTTGTGTCATACCATCCATTTTCACAATAAATATAATTACTGTCAGAAATGATTTCTGTAGGTCCATAGAATTTTGTGACCTCAGTGATTGTATTGTATTGCATTGTATCGGAATAGATACGGTAATCAGGATTAATAACTTCTACACTATCCTGAAAATGAAAAATCTCATCTCTGGAATAATAAATTCCATTGATACTGGAAAGAAAATTGTCGCCCGTGTTAATTTCTCCTAAATCATAATAAAAACCCTTATCCACTAGAAGATCATAGTCTAAAATATCTGTTTTGAGTTTTGTTTCCTTATTGATGAGTCTCACATTTTCTCTCAGCTTTGCAAATTTCGTGTTCCCTGAATAGTGAAGATAATCGCCATAGAGGTGTAAAGTATCTCCCTGTTTGATGTATATATTCCCGAAAGCTTCCACTTCGTTAGTGCCCTGATACATGTATGCACTATCACAATTCATATATGTCCCATCATGTTCCAGCCTGACTTCTCCAATAAGTTTCCTGATGTCCCCCTGGGCCCGGTTGTAAGTAAAATCATTTGCATTCAGAACATTGATCTTTTTACCGGGTTGAGCTGAAAGAAAAACTATTGGAGAAAAGAAAAAGAACAATCCCAGAAAAATTCTAAAGAACCATTCTGTTCGATTCAAATTAATTGAAGTATTAAGGCAGAACATTTTCATTCTTATAGTATTAACAGGAAGAATGAACCCTTTTGTTGGTTATTTTACCCAGGTTTTACTATTGAACTGGCAAGCTCTATAGGATTTGTCAATCCTGATGTAAGTGGTTTTTTGTTTATCTTCAATCCATTCCAAAAATACTTCCTGTTGCTTAGAGTTTTTAGTCATTTCCTGTAAGATTGTATAGTCAAGCTTTAAACTTGCTTTGTGAGGTTCGATTCTTTTAGATAGTTTAATGATTTTAAAAACCCTGTTTCCTGTCATATCCTGGGTTTCAAAAGGCTTCGAAATATCCCCCGGGGCAAGATTTTGAATGGCCCTGGCTGTAGCCTGATCTAATTGATCAAGTTGAAATTTTGTATCTCTTGTATTAGGATTTACCATGACCCCTCCACTCATTCTGGAATCCTCGTCTTCAGAATACAGCTGAACAGCAAGTGAAAAGGGTATTGAATCCTGATTGATTTTAACAACAAGTGAGTCAAGGAAATCAAAAACCTGTTTGATTTCATCCATGGTAACTTTTGGTTTTATCAAGATGTGCCTGACATTCACTTTTTCTCCCTGTCTGTCAATAAGCTGCATAATATGAAAACCAAATTTAGTTTCAACAATTGGCGAAACTGCTCCCTTCTTTAAGGAGAAAGCCATATTCGCAAATTCTTTAACCAATTCAGTTTTTCCCTGGAAGCCTAATTCCCCTCCTGTTGGTGCAGAACCAGGATCCTCTGAATAAAGTATAGCCAGGGTAGCAAAATCTTCTCCTTCCATGATCCTTTTTCTTAGGTCCAGTAATTTTTGCCGAACCATAATTTTTGACTCTTCATTGAAAGGAGGGTTTTTCATCAATTGTTTATACTCTACCTGGGCAGGAACCAAAGGAAGACTGTCCTTAGGAATACTTTTGAAGAAAGCTTTTATTTCCGATGGGGTCACAGTAATGTCTTGTGCTATGCTTGCCTGCATTTCCTGTGTTAAAAGCTGGTTTCTTACAAGATCTCTAAAATCATCTTTAATTTCAAGTAGCGATTTATTATAATATGCTTCAAGTTTTTCCTGAGAACCAATCCTATCCATAAAGTTCTGTAATTGATTGTTAAGGGTTTGTTCAACCTGTGCTTCAGTGATTATTATACTATCCACCTTAGCCTGGTTGAGCATCAGCTTCTGAATTAGCAGGTCTTCCAGTATTTCACATTTCATATCCCCACCCCTGGATGTGTATCCCTGGGCTTTCATTTGAAGAAACTGATTTTCAATATCTGATTGTATTATAATATTGTCTCCAACAATTGCTACTACCTGGTCCACAATTTTTTCCTGAGCATTCCCTGAGTAATATCCGGAAAGAATTATTGCAAACATCAAAAAACTAACTAATCTATTCATATTGTACTAGTCTTAATAAATTACAAATCCATTATTACTTAAGGCATCATTGTAAATATTGTTTTCAAGTTCCTCTATAAAATTGATCTTTCTTTCATTTAGGAGGATGCTTCTTATTTGGGTCATTACAAAATCAGGTGGTGAAATATCAGAGCGGATTTTATATTCACTGATGTGTGCAAAATACAAATATAAAGAATCATTGGTCTCTATCTGTTTGTTATATCTGAGAAAACGCTCCTGGTTGTTTATTTCAAACGGCATCTTTTTTATAAGGTCATCAAAATATATCCAGCTTTCACCGAAATCATCAAATTTATTTGCATACTGATAGCAATAACTCTCTAATTCAAGTAGTTCCTCATCCTTATCTGATTTATACCATTTTTTTACACGATCTATGTTTGGAGCTGAAGCGGGAAGCTTAATATACAGGGCCTTAACTATGTTTTTATCCAGAATAAACTTCTCTGAATTTGCCGTGTAGTATGCTTCGATTTCTTCTCCTGAAATTGATGCATCCATTCTTTGGTCCATCAATATTTGTTCATATTCATAAATTAGAAGTGAGGCCCTTGTTCTGCTTAGTTTCTCTTCAATTTTTTGTTGAAGGTCCTCTGTAAGATTGGCTTCTGCCTTACCCTGTAATAGTTCCATTTTTACCCATCCTTTCAGGTAATTTTGAGCAATTTGAACACTATCAGCCTCAGTAAGCTCTTCAGGGAAAATATCCGGAATCTCATTTTTTAACAGAACATGGTTTCCAACTCTTGCAACCACTTCTTCTTCTTTGCCAGATACTTTAGTATCACAGGAAACAATGAGAAATAGCAGTGAGATTGGAATAATATACTTCATCTGGTTCATGTCAGATTATTGAATTGTTGAGCGGATGCTATCCAGAACATCCTGGTTTATGATTACTTTGTAATATTCTTTCAGGGCTTTTTCCCACTCTGCTTCAAGAAAATTCTGGTAATCAGAAGTTACCAATCCTCTTATTTCATTTAGCTCTTTAGGTTGAGCTTCAAGAAGTTTAGTGATTAGTATAATTTTTGCACCCTCCTGGTCGGAGTATTTTTTTGAAAGATTCTTTTGTGGCTTAGAAAAACCAAATTGGTTAAAATCTGTCTTGTAGAATTCCATTGATTTTACCTGGACAGAGTTCCCTGTAGTGTCTGCTGGAAAGTATTTCTGGTAATAAGCAAGTTTATGATTTTTTCTTTTACCCTTCTTTATGGCCTTATTAACATGTTTCTCTTGTTCTGGAGACTGAATAGTGAATTCAAGGAATCTGATTTTTTCTTCAGCCATATATTCAGTTTTATTTTTCTGGTAATATTCTTTTAAGCCAACACTGTCTTCAACAGCCTTGCTCCAGACTTTTTTATCAGAAATCTCAAATAAGAGCATTCCGTCATGGTATTCTTTAATAAGGTACTTGAATTCCGGATACTTATCCTCCAACTTGCTTTTTTCATAAGTTGTCAGTTCTTGTGCTGAATAATCCGATAACAACTTATCCACAATATCTTTTGATGAACCCCTTAGCTTCAATCCCTTTTTTGCCCTGATATATGACTTGAAATCATTTGTCGTTAATGTATTTCCGGCAAAATTAATTAAGATCCCGGAATCTTTAAAGTTCCCATTTCTTATCCATGAACCATCAGTCAGAGAGGAGTCATTAATACTGAAATAGAATGGAATAAGCAAGCTGGAATCTACTTCAAAAGAGTATTCTTCAGTCAGTATTTCAATGAATTTCTGCCTGGCAATCTCAGTGCGTTTCCCTGCATATACTTTTCTTTCCAGCTCATTTTTAGTAGCCTCAAAACTTCCTGTTTCTTTTTTGTCAATTCTTTTTATTAAATGCCAGCCATAGGGTGTTCTTACAGGTTTGGAAATATCCCCGTTTGATTTTAAAGCAAAGGCTGCCTGGTCAAATTCAGGAATCATTTTTCCAGTACCAAACCAGGGGAGTTCGCCTCCATTTTTTGCTGAATTATAATCATCAGAGAACTCCTTTGCAAGTTTGTGGAAATCTTCACCAGCCAGATTTTTTCCTTGTATCATTTTGATTTTTGTTTCAGCTTGATCTTCAGTAGCTTTAGTTGATCCTCTGGGCACAGCAACCATAATGTGTGCCACCTTAATGCTTCCCCGGGATTTCCGTTGGTTATGAACCTGAATTATATGATATCCAAAACGTGTAAGCACCGGCATACTTATTTCTCCAGCCGGAGTATTATATGCTATAGTTTCAAAAGGATATATCATTTGAAAAACAGTGAAATATCCTAAATCTCCTCCATTGAATTTTGCACTGGGGTCATCTGACGTTCCCCTGGCCACAGTGTTAAATGATTCCCCGGCAACAATACGCTCCCTTATTTTATAGGCTTTTTTATAAAATTCTTGCTGTTCTTCAGTAACAAGATCTGGCCCTGTTTTTATTAAGATATGGCTTGCATGAACATCTATTTTAGATCTTTCATAGGCTTCCTTAACAAGTTCTGAAATGGTGGCCTGATCAGTTAAATAGGGCTTTGCAAGTTGATCGCGATAGCCTTCGAACTCCGAAATAAAAGAAGCCAAAGTGTCATATCCCAGTTCTTCCGCCTGTACGACCTTTAACTTAAAGTTCACAAATAAATCAAGATATTCATCTATGGAAATATCGGAATCGGTATTCCCCATATGCCTGTTTTTCATGTAGATCCGTTCAAATTCCTGGGTGCTAACTTCATGACTTCCTATACTCAATAATATAGAATTGTCGTTTGTTTGAGCAAAAAGTTGAGACAGACTGAAAAAGAAGATTAGGGTAATTTTTATGATTTTCATTTTCGCCATGATTCTGTTTTTTATTTGCTAATAATTTGCTTTTAATGTTCAGAAATAATATTCAATTTCCTTTCATTAGCAATAAGCAAGATAGCTTTTAAAACGTATGTTATTTTTCTTTGTTATATTTTACCTGCTATAATTTGGTGCTTCACGTGTAATGGTAATATCGTGTGGGTGACTTTCAATAATTCCTGCCTGAGTTATTTTGTGGAAACGTGCTTCTTTTAACTTGCTAACATCCACTGCACCACAGTAGCCCATTCCTGCCCTTAGTCCTCCTATCAATTGATAAATTACTTCAGAAAGAGTTCCTTTATATGGGACTCTTGCAGCTATTCCTTCGGGTACCAGTTTATTTAAGTCGTCTTCAACATCCTGGAAGTATCTGTCTTTCGACCCTTTTTGCATAGCTTCAATTGACCCCATTCCTCTGTAGGATTTAAATTTTCGTCCGTTATAAATAATGGTTTCTCCTGGGGATTCTTCCACACCGGCAAACAAAGAGCCTGCCATTATTGAATCAGCACCTGCGGCGAAAGCTTTTACAATATCTCCTGAATACCTGATTCCTCCATCCGCGATAATTGGTATACCAGAACCTTGAATTGCTTTTGCTACTTCAAAAATTGCAGTGAGCTGGGGAACCCCAACTCCGGCAATGATCCTTGTAGTACAAATAGATCCCGGTCCAATTCCCACCTTTACCGCATCAGCCCCTGCATCAACCAGGGCTCTTGCAGCTTCTCCTGTTCCAATATTACCCACAATCAGGTCAATGTCTGGAAATTTACTCTTTATTTTCCTTACCATATCCAAAACACCTTTTGAATGCCCATGAGCGGTGTCAATTACCAATGCATCCACATCCACATCGACAAGGGCACTTGCCCGCTTAACTGTGTCTCTTGCAATTCCTATACCAGCAGCAACCCTTAGTCGTCCCTTTTTGTCTTTGCAGGAATTTGGCCTGTCTTTTGCTTTGGTGATGTCTTTATAAGTAATTAATCCTGTCAAACACCCCTTATCATCTATAATGGGAAGTTTTTCAATTTTATGCTTTTTAAGAATTTCCGAAGCCATGGCCAGATCGGTTTCTTCATTTGTGGTTACAAGCCCCTTATGTGTCATAATCTGCTTTATGGGTTGATCTTCATCCAAATCAAACCTTAGATCACGATTGGTAACAATTCCTATTAACACATGATTATCATCGATTACCGGTATCCCACCAATCTTATTTTCATCCATAAGTCTTAATGCATCCTTCACTTTTGCATCTTCCTTAATGGTTATAGGATCGAAAATCATGATATTCTCTGCCCTTTTAACTATTCTTACCTGCCTGGCCTGTTTTTCCACAGACATATTCTTATGAATAACTCCAATTCCACCTTCTCTGGCAATCGCAATGGCCATATTTGCTTCGGTTACAGTATCCATGGCTGCAGATACAATTGGTGAATGGATAGTGATATTCCTGCTGAATTGAGTGTGAATATTCACATCGCGTGGCATTACTTCAGAATAGGCAGGAACTAAAAGGACATCATCAAAGGTAATTCCCTCGGAAAGTATTTTTTCAGACTGGAATGACATTATGGTAAAATTTAGTTAAATTTAAGTGGCGCAAAAATACAAAAAAAAAGGCTTATGGGACATGGCTTTAAGAGAATTTTTAGGAGTTCTGGAAAGGAAAGATTTTTTACGACTGAATGATTTCGTATATTGAAGGTTTCCTCTTATTTGAGTGATTAGAGCTCAGTTTTATTGCAATAATTTTGGACTACCATCAGCAAATACTGACCCGTTACTGGGGATATTCAAATTTCCGGCCCTTACAGGAGGAGATTATAAATGCCGTTATGGCTGGAAAAGATACTCTCGGCCTGATGCCAACCGGTGGAGGGAAATCTATGACATTTCAGGTGCCAGCTCTCGAAAAAGATGGAATCTGTCTGGTTGTTACCCCTTTGATATCATTGATGAAAGACCAGGTAGGAAGATTAAAGAAGAAGGGGATTAAAGCATCTGCTTTGTATTCAGGAATGTCCAGGTCAGAAATAATGATTACTCTTGATAATTGCCTTTATGGTGATTATAAGTTTTTGTATGTTTCACCCGAAAGAACAAAAACTGAATTGTTTCGTGCAAAATTTGAGAAAATGAAAGTGAGCCTCCTGGCAGTGGATGAGGCCCACTGCATTTCTCAATGGGGTTATGATTTTCGTCCTTCCTATCTCAGTATTTCAGATTTACGCGAGATACATCCTGAAGTTCCTGTCCTTGCACTTACTGCCACAGCAACTCTTGATATTTTAGATGATATACAGGAAAAATTGAAGTTCCGGGAGAAAAATGTTCTGAGAACAAGCTTTGAGAGAAAAAATCTGATTTATCAGGCAATTAATAGCGACGATAAACTTCATAAGCTGATAAGGATTGTTCAGGATATTCATGGTTCGGGGATAATATATGTTAGAAGTCGAAAAAATGCAAGGGAAATATCTGAAGAACTTAAGCGAAATAGAATTTCAGCTACATACTATCATGCAGGTCTGGATTACACCCAGAGAGATAAACGACAGGATGATTGGACAAAGGGGTCGGTGCGGATCATTGTTGCCACAAATGCATTTGGAATGGGGATCGACAAAGCAGAAGTGAGATTTGTTTTGCATTATGATATACCAGACTCAATTGAGTCATATTTCCAGGAATCTGGCAGGGCTGGCAGGGACAATAAAGATGCCATGACCATTCTACTATACAATAAGAATGATAAGTCCAGAATGGATAAACGGGTACGCTCGAATTTCCCGGAGATAAAAGAAATAAAAAGAATCTACGAGGCTATTGGAAATTTTTTTCAGATTCCTGTGGGAGGTGGAAAAAATCTTGTTCTGGATTTTAATATCGGGGAATTCGCAAGCCGGTTTAAACTAAATATGGTAGTTGTTTACAACAGCCTTAAAATATTAGAAAGAGAAGGTTATCTTGAGCTAACAGAAGAGGTGCGAAATCCTTCAAGGGTTCATTTTCTGGCAGGAAGAGATGATCTCTATCGCTTTCAGGTTGAAAACAGATCTTTTGATGGTTTTATAAAATTGATTCTCAGATCCTATACCGGATTATTTAATGAGTTTGTTCCCATAGTTGAGTCTTTTCTTGCCAGGAAGGGCAATATCTCTCCTACATTGGTGGAAGAGTATTTAAAGCGTTTGAGTTCAATGAAAATTATTTCATACATTCCCGGTAAGCGAACCCCTTTTGTTATCTATAGTGAAGAACGACTGGACAAGAAAAATCTTTCTATTTCACATGATAAATTTGTCAAAAGAAAAGAAGGATTCATTTTAAGGCAGAAGAAAATGTGGGATTATGTTGGGTCAAAGGCAAAGTGCAGAAGCCAATTTTTGCTGGATTATTTTGGAGAGAAAGATGCACTTAGATGTGGCAAGTGTGATATATGTACAAGGAGAAATGATCTGGGTTTGAGTGTATATGAGTTTGATTTGATACTTGAGGAGATAAAAGATATACTTCAAATTCAAAATTATAAACTGGAGGCACTTGTTACCAAACTAAAAATGGAGGAAGAGAAAGTTGTTAAGGTAATCCGTTTTCTGCTGGATAACGGAAAAATAAAATATGATGAGGATGAGTGTTTGTGCTGGTCAAGGCCCTTGTAAGTATACACGTCAACTTAAGGCACAAGAAACACCAAGAATTTGGATTGCTAATTGAGGATCGGAACACATTTGTTTTTTAAAAAAATAAAGAATGATATTTGTTTATGGAAAATGAAGAAGGTTTCAGCATTATTTCCACAGAGGTAATAGACTTTGTAAAGTCTGCAAATAAATACTCTTTTGATTTTGTGATATTAAAATAAGCCTTTGTATCTTCGCCGCCAATAAATTTTTTTGAAATGTTTCGTCCAAGTATAGACAAAGAAGAAATAAACCTTCTGCCCATAAGTAGTTTTGAAGGCAAAGTAAGGGTGGTTAAAAGTAGGGAGGATGTGGCTCCTGTTATAGCCCAACTTGCGGAAGAGCCAATCCTTGGTTTTGATACTGAAACAAGGCCTTCTTTTAAAAAGGGCAGGAAAAACAAGGTATCCTTACTTCAATTATCATCAGCCCGGCAGGCCTGGCTGTTTAGGTTGAACCATACCGGAATTCCAGGGAACCTTGTGAAATTGCTTGAGGACCCGGATATTGTGAAGGTGGGAGTGGCCATACATGATGACCTGAAAGCTTTGAATATGCATACAAAATTTTCTCCCGGAGGATTTATAGAATTGCAGAGCTTTGTTAAGAAATATAATATATTAGACAATGGATTAAGGAGGCTGGCTGCAAATATTCTGAATATTAAAATCTCCAAGGCGCAGCAGCTTTCAAACTGGGAGATCCAGGTGCTTACAGAATCCCAAATCAGATATGCCGCCACCGATGCCTGGGTATGCTATGAAATATATATAAAATTAATGGAACATGAGCAGACTCAATATTAAAAAGGTAATCTTAAGGTCTGGTAAAGACCAGTCCCTTAGGAGATTGCATCCATGGGTGTTTTCTGGTGCCATTAAGAAGATGGAGGGAAACCCGGGGGATGGAGACCTGGTGCAGGTGTTTGATAATAAGGGCGAATTCCTTGCCCTGGGTCATTATCAGATTGGTTCGATTGCAGTTCGTGTTTTTTCATTTGCAGACATTATTCCGGATGATAGCTTTTGGACTGAAAAGATAAACCTGGCATATCAATACAGGTTGCAATTTGGATTGGCAGAATCTTCATCAACTAATGTGTTCCGGTTGATACATGGTGAAGGGGATGGGATGCCCGGGCTTATTGCGGACTTCTATAACGGGACCCTGGTACTACAATTCCATTCAGTAGGAATGTACAGGATAAAAGACACTCTTTACAAGTCTTTTTCAAGTGTGCTGGGAAATCGCTTAAAGGCTGTTTATGATAAAAGTAAAGGAACCCTGCCGGAAAAATTCAGATCTCAGACAGAAAACTCCTGGATTGCCGGGAAGGAACCTGATATCAATGTCCTTGAAAATAACTATCAGTTCCTGGTAAATGTTGAAAAGGGACAGAAAACAGGGTTTTTTATCGATCAAAGAGAGAATCGCAAATTGTTGGGTAAGTTGGCAAAAGGACGAAAAGTTCTGAATATGTTTGGATATTCCGGAGGCTTCTCGGTTTATGCGTTAGGTGGTGAAGCTGAAATGGTACATACTGTTGATAGTTCAGCAGCAGCTATTGATCTTGCCAGGGAGAATGTTGACCTGAATTTTCAGGGATCTGCAAAGCATGAAGCTATCACTGCTGATGCTTTTGAGTTTCTTGAGAATGCCGGTAATGATTATGACCTTATGGTACTCGACCCTCCCGCATTTGCGAAGCGCCGGAATGTTTTGCACCAGGCACTTCAAGGATATAAAAGATTAAATGCAAAGGCAATTCAATCTATTCAGAAAGGAGGAATACTTTTTACTTTTTCCTGCTCTCAGGTAGTTAGTAAAGAGAATTTTAGGAAATCTGTTTTTGTTGCTGCAGCAAATACCGGCAGATCAGTAAGGATCCTTTACCAGTTGAGTCAGCCACCAGACCATCCGGTAAGTATATATCATCCGGAAGGGGAGTACCTGAAAGGATTGGTATTATACGTTGAGTAATTTTACTCGTCAGGGTTCGCCATGCCTGCCGGCAAGGCTTCCAGGGTAATCACTACTATCTTCCTGTTTTTAACATTTAGTCACCCAGATCAAAAACCTAAATATCTCGAAAACTGTTGAAATCAGTAGAGGTGAGTTGGAAAAACAGCACCAGGCTTCAGCCTGGTGTTAAGGCATAAGTATGAGTCAGGTTTTGGCGCAAATTTTGCTTTGTGCTAAACCTATAGATATGCCCGGGTAATTGGC
>JAUVKW010000224.1 GCA_030596025.1 Bacteroidota bacterium
TCAACATTTGAAATTATACCATAGTGAAATATGCTCCCTGACGATAAATGTCAGGATCTACGACCTTCGTCGCATTTCACGTGGCAAGCCTGTGCCCTGCGCCTTCTACATAGCATCATAATCCGATAATCGCCGGATAAATGCATCTTTATGACCCTGTTTACGAAGCTCTTCCAGGCCAGCTTTGGCCTTTGTATACCCTTTGTATTCACCTATAGCATAACGATAAAAACCACCTTTTGACTTATATGCTTTAGCCCCTCTATATTTCTTTGTTTTATCGGTATCAATTAGCTTTTTTAAAGCCATTATCTGGATAGTATAAACAGGAAGTTCCTGGGTAGTTTCCGGTTGTCCGAATAAAACCTTTGATGGGCTTCTCCCCTCTCCTACAAACTCAGACAACTCGTGCTGATCCACCACTTTAGCTTCAGTAAGTCCAACTTTTCTCAAATCACCTGTAACCCTGAAAGCTTCATTTTTCTGCAGAAAAACACCAATTGTATAGATATAGCCATCCTCGGTTTTTTCTTCCCTCACAAATTCCAGTTCTTTCATGTCAAACTGGTCAAAGAAATCCTTTGGCAGCTTTTCCTTTACTTTCATTACCACTACGGTATATTTTAAACTCTTGCTGTCTTTAAGCAAATCTGGGACATAAACATTGTTTTCTATTACCACATCTCCTTCCGGCTTCAACACTTTGAATTCAACCCTGCGATTTAGTCTCCTGGCATCAGGATTATCCTCTACATCTACCTCGTCATTAACAGCAACAGCAACAATTTCTCCAAAGCCTTTTGTTCTGAACCTCGAGCGCTCAAGTCCCCTTTTAACCAGGTAGTTAAGAACTGACCTGGCTCTCTCATTTGAAAGCTCCAGGTTATATTCAGCACTCCCAATAGCATCGGTATGACCTTCAATCTCAAACTCCAGTTCCGAGTGCTGCTCCATGATATCAATGATACGCTCAAGTTCAATTTTAGCATCATTATTCAAGGCAGATTCATTAAAATCAAATAAGATATTTTTAATCAGAAGATAGTCATCTTCCTCATCCATATTCGCCTTTAATTCCTGGTTCAGCCTAATTTCTGGCACACTTAAATTGCCAGGAATTACCACCTGCCTTTCACTTAATTCATACCCATCTCCCGAAAAGACAAATGAATAATTTCCCTCCAGCATAGTTATGGTATACTCTCCAGTTTCAGCATTCACTTCAATAATTTTCACTGTATCCCCACTGCCAGCTTCTACAACTTTAATGAATCCACCTGCCAGTTCCGGGAAATTATCATCAGTACTTATATGACCGCTTATGGTTGTCGGTACCTTGGTGTCCTTTAAATCAAGGGCCAGAAAACTTATCTCCTGCCTTACATGTTCTTCCATTATAAAAGGTGAATAACAAATAATATCGCCTGTTCCAAGGGGAGCGATACTCAAATCATCGTCAGTAGAATTTATTGGAAAACCAAGGTTAATGGGCAAGCTCCATTTTCCTGCAGCATTGCGGGTGGAAACAAACAGGTCGAAACCACCCATATTATAATGCCCCTGTGAAGAAAAGTACAGAGTACTTCCATCAATACCAGGAGTTGGTGAGTCATCATGAAAAGGACTGTTTATCTCCGGGCCAAGGTTTCTGGCAGTACCCCATTTACTTTTATCGTCAAGTTCAGAAACATAAATATCAAGTTCGCCATAACCATCCTTTCGATTGCTCGAGAAATAAAAAGTCTTACCATCAGGAGATAAAGCCCCACCAGATTCCCAATACTTAGTATTAATATTCCTGCCCAATTTCTTAATCTTACTCCATTTCCCGTTGCCCAATTCACTTTCATAAATATTGGATTGAAACTGGTCCTGAACCACAATATATAGTTTGGTGGCATCATAGGAAAGGAAAGAGCTAATACAATCTCCCCGCAAATCAAGCTGACTGCTTATGTCTTCAGGATCACCCCAATCATCAGAAATTTTCTTACTAATAAAAATATGGTTAGTCCCGCCTAATTTTGAAGTATAAACCATGCTTGTACCATCTCCTGATATGGCAGGAGAAAAATTAAATGGATACTGATTAATATTCTCATTAAAATGTATCTTCCGGTATTTTATTGGTTCTTTACGGAATTTCTTTGCAATTTCGCAAGCTTTTATTTGTTGGTCTATAAAATCTACCATCAGGTAATCTTCTACCCTTAACCGTTTAAGATATTCATTGTACACCCTTATGGCATCATCCAGTCTTTCAGTTATATGATAGGCATGCGCCAGGTAAAAATAAGTATCCATTGGGGCCCGTTTTTCTTTAAAGCCATATGCATAATTATTAGTAGCTTTTTGTATTGCCTCTTCAAGGTATGGGATTGCTTTGCCTTTTTGTCCCATCATATGCAAATAGCATGAAGCAATGTAATATTTAACGTTGGCGTTATCTGGTTCCATTTCCTTCAGGATCAGAAAAACAGGAAGTGCCCGTTCATAGTTTTCTTCAGAGAAAAATGCAAATTCTGCTTCATGAAAAAGCTCCTTGAACTCATCAGCCCTTTGCGCATAATTATTACTAACTGTAAGAAGTAGAAATAGTATAGTGAAAATCTTGATTTTTGTTGATAGCATCATATGTGGTTTTCATTATTTAACTAGTGTCAAGACAAGACTACTGTTTCCAATCGTCATGCTGAATTTATTTCAGCATCTTTTTGTTAGGGAATAGATTCTCCCAAGTTCATCGAGGGTTCGGAATGACGGACCCGAACAGGGATACTTGACTTGACATTAGTACCAGGTAAAATAATTTCATATTGGGCTCTAATTTACAAAATTATCAGCTTACTAGTTTGTAGTATGAAATAATAGTAAATAAGTTTTGGGGGAAAATATAAAAAAATCCCGGATTCCGGGATTTTTGATGGTGATCCAGCCAGGACTCGAACCTGGCACCTACAGTTTAGAAGACTGTTGCTCTATCCAACTGAGCTACTGGACCAAATTTTCAAGTTTGCAAATTTAATACAA
>JAUVKW010000115.1 GCA_030596025.1 Bacteroidota bacterium
ATTCTTGGAAACAAGAAAGTAATTGCAATGCAGGGTAGATTTCACTATTATGAAGGATATGAAATGTCAGAAATAATTTTCCCAATCCGGGTAATGATAAAATTAGGCATCCAGTATTTGTTTGTGTCAAATGCCAGCGGAGGTGTAAACCCAGACTATTCTATTGGCGATTTAATGATACTTACAGATCATATAAACCTCCTGCCAAATCCTCTTATTGGCAAACATTATCCTGAATTTGGAAACAGGTTCCCCGATATGAGCGAAACCTATTCAGCAGAGCTCATCAGGAAAGCAGAAGCTATTGCTGTGGAAAATGGAATTGAAATTCAAAAAGGAGTGTATACGGCAACCACCGGCCCTACATTTGAAACTCCTTCAGAATATAAATACTTCAGGATTATTGGTTCAGACACTGTTGGGATGTCAACGGTACCTGAAGCCATTGCAGCCCATCAAATGAGAATTCCCTGTTTTGCAATTTCTATCATTACTGATCTTGGGGTTCCCGGAAAAATTGAAACCGTTACCCATGAAGCTGTTCAGGAAGTCGCAAAAAAAGCTGAGGTAAAAATGACTCTGATCATGCGTGAATTGATTTCTGAACTATGAATGCCCCTGCACAAACCTCAAAACCAATTCCTGAATTCAAACAAAATTCTAAAAAGACAAGATTCCAGTCAGGAAATGTGATAATAATAGGTCTTTCACATCTTCTACACGATATATACTCTTCTTTTTTAGCTCCCATTTTGCCATTATTGATTGAAAAGTTAGGCATAAGTTTGACCGCCGCCGGACTATTAGGCATCATTCAAAGAATTCCTTCTCTTTTTAATCCCTTTGTTGGCATTCTGGCTGAAAACATGAAAGTACGGTATTTTGTAATCTTTGCTCCTGCCCTAACCACCATCTCAATGAGTTTTATTGGAATGGCTCCGGGGTATCTAATTTTAGCAATTCTTCTTTTTGTTGCAGGATTCAGCTCAACTCTATATCATGTACCCTCTCCTGTGATGATTAAACGTATATCCGGAGATAAACTCGGTAAAGGAATGAGCTACTTCATGGTTGGCGGGGAATTGGCAAGAACCCTGGGTCCGCTCATCATAGTTGCTGCCGTTACTCATTGGGGTCTTGAAGGCACATACAAACTTATACCTTTTGGTATAGCTGCTTCTTTGATATTGTTTTTCAGGCTCAGGAAAATAGATTTACGAGAAGACTTTGCAAAATCAAAGGAGAAACCCGAATATTACAAAACCTTTATAAAGTTCCTGCCAACTTTTGCAATTCTTGGTTTCATAATCTTTTTTCGTGGAGCCATGAAATCGGCCCTTACATTATATCTTGCCGTTTACCTAACTGAGATAAAAGGAAATACTTTGTGGTTTGCAGCGAGTGCCCTTTCTGTGCTACAACTGGCAGGGGTTCTTGGCACCTTTACATCAGGAACCATTTCTGACCGTATAGGTCGCAGGACTACCATGGTGATTATTACCACCATAACGCCATTTCTTATGTGGTTGTTTTTACATGCCCAGGGAGTCCTTACTTTTCCTGTATTAATTGTTACCGGGTTTTTCCTGGTTGCTCCCGGTCCGGTTATGCTGGCAATCATTCAAGAATTAAAAACCAGACACCTTGCTTTTGTAAATGGTATATATATGACTATCTCATTTGGCTTCAATTCCTTAATGCTGCTGTTCGTTGGCATTTTTTCCGACCACCTTGGTATGGAAACAACTTATATAATCGCAGGGGTAGCAGCTGCCTTATCCATTCCATTTGCATTTATGCTTCCAAAAAAGAAAGTACAAGGGGAATAATTTAAGGTATTTGTTGACCTCCTTTGGAGATCTTTATTGGGGTTTATTACTCTCCCCCCCCGTTCCGGGAGGGTTATTCAAATTTAGCCACTTTGTGGCAAAGATCCCGAAATAAATTCGGGATGGCCATATTGAGTGACCTAATGGCAAAAAGAAGATAGCCGCTAACCTGCCTGCAGGTCCTTAACTATTAGATATTTCATCTTTCACTAAAACCTGGCAGCCAGAACACAAATTTTCTTATATACTTTGAGATTACCTTTGAGATTAAACACTTCCATAAAAAACACATATATCCCTCTCCCAACTAATTCTCCACCGGAGTTCCTGCCATCCCAGACAAAACTTCCCGATGTTCCAAGTAATTCATTATTTGCCAACACTTGTATTCTATGACCCAGAGCATCAAACACAATTACATTTGCTACATAACCAGGTTCTGTAAAAGCATAATAAAGACTGCTTAGATCTTCATGTCCGTCATTATCAGGAGAAAAAATCTCTGGCTCTACGTACACAGGGTCAGCAGTTTCAATATCAGTAAGATATTGCGAGTTTTCTTGCCCTGGGGTAGCGAAGCCTATACTTTCTGATGCTGAATGCCAGTTTGTTTCATCCCAGCTTGATTTATCAGGGTGTAGTCGCTCCAAAGAAACACCTTCCACGGAAACCAGTAAAGGAAAATGCATTTTTTCAGAATAAGTCATTTCATCAATGATATGCAAACCCTTATCAAGAAGCACTGCTCTTCCATTATCATTAGGATAAGAGGGCATTCCTGAAAGTTTTAATATATTCTCTTCTCTGGCAAATGGATATTGCATTAATATATCATCAATATCAGTAGTAAATGCGAAATACTCTCCCGGAAGGATCAATTGAGAAGAATTGCTTAACGGAGTAATTGATTTGAGTTCCAGGCTGTTTATGTCCCTGCTTGCTATCCTCAGATCACTAAGGTCAATGATACTGGAAGAACGATTGAACAGTTCAATAAAATCAACTCCATTTGGTCTGGGGTTAAAAAGGATTTCATTTAATACAATGGACAGGCTATCTGATTTGGCAGGAATCCCAAACATAATATAATCATCCCCAAAAATTGTATTTCCCGCACAATCTGAAAAGCCTTCTTTCAAAGTTAGGGTATATAAAAGATTTTTATCAAATGATTTATGAAAGTAGAGCTTTAGACTCATAAAATCAGGCTCAATCAATTCCACACAATATGGAGCAGGAAATGAATGATCAATTCGGTAAAAATCAAGAGAGTATGCAAGCAACCTATCATAAGATTCATTAAAACTAACTTCCAATATTGAATCTCCCAGAATAATTGCTTTGGTTAAGGCAGGTGCTGAAAAATCAGGATTCGAGGCAAATATAGAATTCACAGTACCAGGACTACCTCCCTCATTTGCCTTTGAAGCTAACCAATTTGGCTTCCCGGAACATGGGTTATGAGGATCAATTTGCTCAAGAGCCCAACCTCCTTCCGACTTATAATCATCCTGATACCAGGAAATATCATAATTAAGATGAGACATAACAATGCTAGATGAATCTTTCAAATATAATGACTGACCAGAATTATTCAATATTGGTAAGGAGTTCATGCTCAGTACCCGTCCAAAAGGTTTAAATTCTAAAGTGTCATCCTCATCACACAAAATAATGTAGCCTCCCGGGGCTATTGTACATTTTGGGATAAGCGTTTCCTTTGAGCCCACCCCCAAAATCCATTTTTCAATCATTAATTCATAATTACTGGCATTTATCAGTTCAATATATTCAGACTCGGGGAGGCTTATTGATGGGATAGGATCAGCCATTATCTCATTAATGACAATATCGTATGGCTTGATGATATAATAAAACAAAGACAGGGTATCAACTAACATAACATTTCCGGTCAGATCACTAACAGAATTTAATATCAGGGTATGGAGACGTTCATCGACAAAACATTGAGAAAAAAACAGGGAAAGTTGGCATGAGGCTGTTTTTCTAATTTTAAATGGATGCCCAATATTATTATCTAACAAAAAGTGTATAGTGTCAGAAAGATCGGGAGCCTGGATTGGTTCATTAAAGTTCAAAACTATCTGGTGAGAAGAAACAAATTCTGAACTAAGAATTACCGGGGGAATAGTATCCTTAACGAAATATCCTTCAATGTTTAAATCATCAAACCAGATTTTTTTGTCCTGAGCCGATGAGTATTCATAATACAAACCGAAAAAAGGGTGTAAAAAATTGTCGTCATTATAAAAAGATCCCAATGATACCGGGGTCTCACAACTCTCCAAACTCCCAATATATAATTCCCAGTACCCATCAGCTGACCTGCTTATTTCAAAACAAGCAATGGAGTCTAAAACCTCATCTTGCCAGTTAAACCCGGTGTTAAAAATTACCTCATTTATTCCGGAACTACACTTCCAGACTTTAATAGAATCATCTGATCCCGTAAAATTAACTCCCAAAACTATGGATTCAGAAGTAGCACCGGGATGCATGTTTTGGGCATCGGAATCAGATAATAAGAATACCGCCCAGTTATTATTAGAAGATGTAGGATATGAGTGCCTGAGTTTAAATTTCCAATGTGTTTGGTCAAGGTTTAATTGTAAGCCAGAAAGAAGAAGAGAGATTTGATCATGCCCTGAACTTGGATTGTCAAAGCTGTGATGAAGGCTGTAGTTTCCACTTAAACTATTTTCTGTAGTCACCTCCCAATGTCCGGTTTCACTCTCAATCCAGTTGGCTTTATTTCCATCTTCGAAGTCCTCGATGACCTGTCCGTAAATAGTCCCCTGAAACAACAGAAAAAGGAGAAACAGATTTTTCATAGCTTGCTCCAATTTTTTTTGAATGTTCGTTACATTTATTCAAAGATTAATACAAATAATCATTATAGGGATATCTCTTTGAATGAATCTCTTTTACCTTCGAATATATCACTTCCTTAAATTTTGGGATATTCTCCTTTTCTTTTGCTGAGATAAAAATACATGGATTATTTTCCTTTGCTATCCAGCTATTTTTAAGTTCATCCAGGGTAAGATTCTCTTTGCTTTTGGTGGTAAGGTCGTCATCATCTTTTCTCACATGTGAATATGAATCAATCTTATTAAAAACCAGGAAAGTAGGTTTATTAACTGAATCAAGTTCCAGGAGTGTTTGTCTTACTACTTCTATCTGCTCTTCAAATCCCGGATGGGAAATATCTGCAACATGTATCAGGATATCGGCTTCTCTTACTTCATCCAATGTTGATTTAAATGATTCAACCAGATGGTGAGGCAACTTTCGTATAAACCCCACTGTATCAGATAATAGAAATGGAAGATTGTCAATTACCACCTTACGAACTGTTGTATCCAGGGTTGCAAAAAGTTTATTTTCAGCAAAAACATCAGATTTGCTCAGCAAATTTAATATAGTGGATTTCCCAACATTGGTATAACCAACAAGGGCCACTCGTACCATTTTACCACGATTTTTTCGTTGAGTTGCCATTTGCTTATCAATCATTATGAGTTGATTTTTTAAGCGGGCAATTTTGTCACGAATAATCCGTCTGTCTGTTTCAATTTCGGTTTCACCTGGACCCCGAAGCCCAATCCCTCCTCTTTGTCTTTCCAGGTGTGTCCACATTCTGGTAAGTCTGGGAAGCATATATTGATACTGGGCCAATTCAACCTGTACTTTTGCATGAGCTGTTTTTGCTCTTTTAGTAAAAATATCCAGTATTAGATTTGTTCTGTCAAGAACACGCCCCTTAAGGTTTTTTTCAATGTTTTTTAATTGACCGGGAGTAAGTTCGTCATCAAAGATTACCAGATCAATTTTTTCCTTTTGAACATATTCTGCCACCTCTTCAAGTTTTCCAGAGCCTACAAAGTACTTAGGGTGTGGGTGTTCAAGATTTTGGATATAGGATTTTACCGGAACTGCTCCTGCAGTTTCTGCTAAAAATGCTAATTCATCAAGAAAGTCATGAACTTCCTGTGAAGGCCGGTCAGAATATGACAAACCAATAAGGACAGCTTTAGGTTTCTCCTGAATCTCTGTTCTTTTTTCCTTCATAATCCTTCCTAATCACTTCACAAGCTATCCGAATATCTAATAAAACCCATTTCTCAGGGCTGTTTCAAAAGCCTTTGTGTTCCTGCGTGATTATTTAATAGATATAGTGTTTATTCCTTTGTAAAATCCCCCTAATTGCCATTTTTAATGCCTCACTACATTGAAAAATCATTTCATCATCATTTGGAAAAGGAAGTGGATCAGACTCCACCATAGCCCGAGATTCCTGACTCAAGGCATTGAGGTTTCCAATAGCTCTGGCTGAAAAATGCTCAAAATGACTATCTGCACCAATGGGATCATTTCTCATGAGCTTGGCAGGATTTAACTCGAAAATTTCTACATTTCCTTCAATATGAGATGATTTATTCTGAATAGTTTCAATCAAGGAACAGGATATGTCTTTATATTTTATTATTTTGATATCATTCCCGGCGGTATCTTTCATAACATTTCCATTTGGATCGAGAGCATAAGAAAATCCATCTTCAATTGCTTTTTTCTCTAATCTGTCTGTTTCCTTAATATTATCAGGGGAAACCGTAATTATTTTCAGATTGATTTTGATATGGTAATCATAATTTATGTCCTTATTAAGATCCTTGGTGAAAAATTCCACCCACTCCGTATCCAGATCCTGAGGGCTTACAGCCAAGAGCTGGTCAGTAAATTGTGTAGGCAGGTTAAGGTGTGTGAAATTTTCTACTGTAACTATAGCCCTGCTCATTCCAAGATATCTGGACTCACCAATCAGGGCATCAATATTTTCATAATCTCCCCAGTATTGCTTTACTTTCAGAAACTCATAATAAGCCTGGCGGTATGATTCTTTGTTTTGATTAGACATCAATTTCTGACCATGCGCAAAAAAGAATTGAGCAGCCTGATGCTTTGCTTCAATAATTTCATGATCATAGTCTACTTGAGGATAGTTAATGGAACGTCCATTTAATTCCAGTGGCAAAACTGGCCTTACCTGTTGTTGTCTGCGGAGTAATCGTTCATAAATTTGTACAATTTCTTCCCAATTTTCAGGTTTCCCTTCTCTTTTGAGGTACTGAATCCTGTCATTGTCTCTTTCGTTAGCAAGCATATAAGATTTGTCAAGAGCTTCGATATCTTTCTCGCTGTTGGGATTTTTCATTAATTTCTTAACTGCTTTTTGAATAGCAGTATCATAATTTCCTTTTTGAAGTTGCTTTTTTGATGATCCACAACCAGAAAGCAGTAAAATTGCAAGAAATAAATAAATTAGATTTTTCATGTGTTCAAGATTTATTTTGGAGTTGAATCTTTAAATATACAAAATTGAGAGAAATGAGACATAAAAAAAGCCCTGGAAGATTCCGGGGCTTGATCATATTTTGTATAGTTATTATTGCAGCACAAAGTTAATTGGGAAAGTAAAGGAAACTCTTACGGCTTTTCCTCTTTGCTTCCCGGGAGTCCATTTAGGAGAAGCCTTTACCACACGAACGGCTTCAGCATCCAGTGCAGGATCAACTCCTCTTACAACCTTAACATTGGTAACCGTTCCGTTTGGTTCAACCACAAATTGAACGAAAACTCTACCGCTGATTCCGTTTTCTGCGGCAATCTCGGGGTATCTCAAATTTTGTCCGATCCATTGTCTGAATCCATCCTGACCTTTACCCATAAATCCGGGCATATCTTCAACAATAAAGAATATTTCTGCTTCTTCTTCTTCTTCTTCTTCAGTAAATTCCATTATTTCCACTTCCGAATCCTGGTCTACTTCAAAATCATCCAGAATCAGTTCGTCTTCAATTTCCACATCGTCATCAACAATCTGAAGCACCTCGGTTACTTTTGGTGGTTCCGGTGGTTTTGGTGGTTCTGGTTGCTCCTGCCTCGTGATTGGAATAATCTCTTCTTCAATCTGTTCCATATCACCTGTATCGAAGGCATTATCTCCAAGTCCGCCACTTGTCCATTCAAAGGCAATCAATATCAATGAAATTGAAATTACCAATCCAAGCTCAAAAAAGATTCCTATTCTTTTTTCAAGATTTGCCTTTTCTGATTTTTTTGGTTCCATGATTTAAGAATTTAGGGGCTAAAAATAATGAATTCCGGATATAAAATCAAGATTTCCTCTATTACTTTTCACAAAAAACAATTAAAACAAGTAAAAAGCAGTCAATAAATATAGCTGCAAAAACCGATCCAAACAAAAAATCCCGGTGAAAACCGGGATTAATCCTTATGGTGGAGACTGGGGGAGTCAGACCTTTAAAGCCAGTTAGTTGCGTGTCAGTCAATTACAAAGTGCCTAATTGTTTAGGTATTCAAAAAAGTCACTTTTTCTTCACATATTCCAAAGAACACTCTTGCTACAATAAAGATACTTATTCCGGGTAATTAAACGAAATAATTTACCTAAAAACAAAAATACAATTGATTAAATAGGTCATAAATGTACCCCTTTCCCGTTTTTTAGCTCTTATCCGACTAAATCGTAAAAATCCATGGGCTGGGGAAAGGTTAATTTGCAAAGCCATATCAATAATATCACAATCTAAATAGCTGAAAGAGAGCTATAAGTAACTATAAAGAAGTAACAAAGTATACCTGCAAAATGTATAGGCATGTATTGCCCCATTCCTAAAAGTGTCTGCCAGAATTCACCCCACCCGGTCAAGAAATTCGGTTTCCTGTTTTGAGGATTACACCCCTATGCACCTACACTAGATGCAGGGGTGGGATTGTGTGCCAAAAAAATTAAAAAACGACAATTTTCACTTTCTCTTCTTTACCTTTCATCATCAACCATTCATGAAAGCCACCCAACACAACCCACTTTGCTTTCGTTCTACGAGTTTCCCTTTCCATCCTACCCATAACCACTCAACCATTCATTTCGGTCTATCCTTCGTTCCCTGTTTGCCTATTCTCACCTGTATTGATATTCCGTTGTCCTGTATTCTTCATCAGCTTGTCCTTGATATCTCTCCCTTATTGGTCTTTTTTTGCCGAAACCCCTATAAACAGTGGGAATGTTGAAATGGAAGTTGAATAATTAGGGATAAAGACTAAGAAACCACCGTTATGTATGATTTACATTAATTGTAAAGCAGGACAGAATAGGTAAGATTCGAAAGAAGATTTTCCTTACAACTCTCTGTCTGAAAGGATAAAAGGGGTGAAACAGTTTCAGAAACAATTTGTGTTAAATAATTGATATCCAGTAAAATAGATGGCTATAAATTTGGATTTCTCGTTTTTTTTCGCCATGTTTGTATTGACTTTCAGTGTGAAAGCAGCGTTCTTTGATAGTTTATTTAATTGATTCTCTCTTTAGAAAATTTATTAAATGTTTTAGAAAAAAATTTAAATGTTGAATCTAAAGAGAAGGTACCATAGTCCATCCTGATTATATGCATAATCAAAACAGGAACTAATTAGAAGTAGAAGTTAAACCAGTGAGGGAATCGTGAATCGTGAAAACGCTGATTTATTATTTTTTAATTAACCTAGTTTGATTATGAACAAAAAACTTTATTACAACACATTCGATGAGACAAAGGCGTTATTTGGAAATGAAGAATTTCAAATCCGCGTTAACTTTTTTTTGACTAAACTGGAACAGAGGTATCAATTCTATCTTTCAGAGTATCAAGACAAATCATTCGGAGCTTATTTTAGTAGCCAAGACTTGAGAGACATTTTTGGCAAAAATAATTATCATAAGATAATTAGTCAATTAGTAAAGAACAAGCTAATTGAACAAATTCCTATGAAAGAAACTAGTTCAGGTTTCAATAGAGATATTTTCGTGTTTAAACCTGTTTTCTTAGTTCCTTCGGGTTGGAATGTTCAAGTTCCTTTAACCCGTCTTAGACCCTATAACTCTTTTGTTAATTATTATGAAAGGAAAAGAGATGGTTTATGCCAAACTGACCAACGACTAACTGAAAATCTTCAAAATTTCAGTATAGCTGAAGGAACAGACTTAGAGTATGTCACTAGCCTTTATAGTGGGTATTATCCAACTTATGAAGCGAAAAGTATCAGTAATAGTACAAAATATGTATCTCACGAGGAATACATAATAAATGCTCAACGTGATTTCCATCGGTTTAATCACTTTAACCAAACTAATGACCTTGAGATGTATGGTTTGGTATCGGTTGATAAATTTGGTCAGAGATTTCATAGTACAATGACATCTGTACCAAAGTTCATTTTCAATGCCGATTTAGTTAGACTTAAGGGTGAAAGTGTTATTGGAATAGACCTATCTACAGCTCAACCAACAATTTTAGCTAAATACCTTGGCAATATTACACCTAATGACTTCACTGATAAATTCTACGAAGTAGATGATATTTATGAATATATTATGGGACAACTTGACCTACCAAATAGGGATACTGGGAAAGAT
>JAUVKW010000167.1 GCA_030596025.1 Bacteroidota bacterium
GGGGACAACACCATTCCTGCCGCCTTCGGTGAAACTATAGCGATGATGGCCGCATCCTGGTCCTTTACCAAGACCTGCCATCATAGAAATATCAGCAGGATTGAAACCGACAACCCATTGAATTTGATATTCTGCGGCTTCCAGATATTTTGTGTCTTCCAATAAAATTGCTGTAGTTGCAAGTGCCCAGGCAGTATTCCCCACTTTACCATTGTTCGTATATGGCTCAATATTTCTTATGTTACCGTCTTTTGCTTTTCCGCCAATCTGTCCGAAAGGGGAGAGATTAGCAAATTGCATATTATAATCAGCCCAAAGTCTAAATGCTTCCTTTATTTCAGGAACCAAGTTGTTTTCAGGGTTTTGTTCTACAAATTCATATAATGCTGGCAGGTGCATTCCCACTCTATTTGTTTTAGATGTTTTAGAATTATCTGTATAGAATCGTCCATCCTTATCCTGTAATTCAAGAATATTCTTAACTCTTTGTTCGGCATCCTTTATATATTTTTCAGCTTTATAAATCCGGTAAAGTTCCAAATTAATCTGTAAAAGTCCTGATTCTTTATAATACAGATTTGATGTTTTGGTCTCACTTACTACATCATAAACAGCTTTGGCAGTAGCAAGGCATTTTTCAGCAAGTTCTTTATCATAAGGTAAAAGCAATCGCCCTGATTTTGCTAATACCATTCCTGGAAAACATATAGCATCACCCTTTATAATCCCATAATTGTTTTCGACACACTCTTGTTCTGATACTATCCGTGGCGGCTCATTTTCGGGGGCGCCAATCCACATACAGACATTTTCAAAATTAGGAGTGAAACCAGGATGAAATTCACCATCCCAATATGTTTTACAAAAATATTTTGCTTCCCATGCAATTTCATTTATATATCTTGGCATTCCTTCGAGAGAATCTGCCAGCTCGGCACCAAAATCATTTTGAAATGTTGTAAGACCAAATAGACCCATGCTTCCTCCCCACATCCATTTTCCATAATCACCTGCATCGTGCCAGCCTCCTGTAACATCCACCTTTGTCCCATCTTTTTTGATAATGGCATCTTCGGTATGACATGCTTCGTGAAAACCTTCTACTTTAGTTCCGCAACGTTGGTAGTAAAACCATTTTGCAGCTTTTATTGCAAGGTCAAGATAAATCTCTTTTTTTATCGGGAAAACATAAGAATCAGATAATTCCTTTGTTTCATTGACTTTGAGTCGAACAAAATATAGTCCTTCTTTCCGGAAGTCAGAAAAATCGGCAATGTAATTATTCCCACCCCAGATATGATTTTTCAGTTCTTTTATTTCACCAGTATATACAACAGGCTGAATGCCCGGATGCTGTACATTATTAAGAGCATCAATTAATTCAAATTTACCTGTAAGTTTTGTGCTGTTTGCCCAAATAACAGCTTTTTTTGATCCATCAACAGCATAACCACCATGCGATACTATCGGACGTAAAGTAGGTTGGGCTATTATTTGATTTTGTGCCAAAGACGACCAGCTATCAAGTTGTTGCTTTATCCTTCTTATTGTCCTTGCCTGTTTAATTTTTTCTTCAGTTGTTAATGTCCCGAGATTTTTCAGTTTTCGTGAAGCAACACCAAACTCAATATATTTCAACTGTTTATCAACAGTAACTTCATCAAATATTATCCGTTCATTTTTAAATTCATATTCAATTTCTATTAACTCCTTTGTTTTATCATTTATCAAAACAGGTTTACCCATAACAAAGAAATACATAGGGTCAAAACTGAGTTTACATTTTATGCTTTTAGCACCTGATTTTTCAGGCAGCATAAAAATTAGCCGTACTTTTTCTTTATTCTGGTAGAAAATTGCCTGAACCGTTTTTATTTTAGGATTTGTAAAAACAGGTATATCATTTCGTAAAGTCCAATTATTACCGAACTTTACCTGTGCTGTACTTGACAGGGTGAATAACAAAACTCCTGTCATAAGAATTATGAATGGTTTTAAGATCTTCATTTTTAGTTGTATTAATTTATTCATGTCAATATTCAAGTGCATGAGTTGTAAAGGATTATTCCGCTACGCTTCATGAGGTACTCGTTCCAACCTGTCTATTGTTAGGGGTTCGCTTTAGTTGGCCTTGAGAGTGAATTCCTATAAAGTTACAAAGTAATTTTGAATTTGGAATCAGATGTTATTTAGAACTAATTAAGGCAGTTTTTTTATTCCTTTGTATATTGAATGAAAAACTTAATTTATTCGTGAAGCTAAAGTTTCAAAAATTGTCTGTCCCGATTTTTCGGAGATAATGAATTGAAATTTGTAAGTCGAATAACCCCGATAACTTGTCCCGACTTGTCGGGAGCGTATCGGGATAAATAATCTTTAATATGAAAAATCTATTTCTGAACCTTGCTGTTCTTATTCCAGTTTTATTTTTGTCTTCCTGCGGGATTTCTGATGAATCTCTTGAGCAGAAGGCGCAAAGGATCCATGATGAGGTTCTTACGATTGATACACATTGCGATACTCCGATGTATCTTAAGATGGAAGAGTTTGATATTGGAAAAAGAAACAACCGTGAAGAAGGTGGTGGTTGTGTTGATTTAGTTAGAATGAAAGATGGGGGGATGGATGCAATGTTTTGGGCTGTATTTACCGGCCAGGGTCCAAGGGATGAAGAAGGAAACCAGCGGGTGAAAGCTGAAGCCCTTGAAATAATTGATTCCATAAAAAGTGCAGTAGGGAGATATCCGGAACTTGCAAATATATGTTATGAACCTACTGATGCCTATAGCAATGAAAAGGAAGGGAAAAGATCTGTTTATATAGGAATGGAGAATGGTTACCCAATAGGGACGGACCTGGGAATGGTTGAGGTCTATTATGATCTGGGAATCAGATACATAACTCTGTGCCATACACGTAATAATGATATTTGTGATTCTTCGACTGATAAAAAGGGCCCTGAATATGACGGATTGAGTGAGTTTGGTGAAGAGGTGGTACAGGAAATGAACCGGCTTGGAATTTTGATTGATGTCTCACATATTTCAGACAGTTCATTTTATGATGTTATCAGGCTTTCAAAAACCCCGGTTATTGCCTCTCATTCCTGTGCACGTGCTCTTTGTGATAATCCAAGAAATTTGTCAGATGAAATGCTGAAGTCCCTGGCAAAGCATGGAGGAGTGATCCAAATGTGTATTTTTACTGATTATGTTAAGGAACCTGAGCCATATCCTGCCAGAGATTCTGCCTTTGCAGCTCTGCGCGAAAAATTCAAGGATTTTAACGATCTGAGCGATAAAGAAATGGAGCAGGCACGTAAAGAATGGTCTGCCCTTCAAAGAGAATATCCGCGTAAACTTGCAAACGTATCGGACGTGGTGGATCATATTGATCATATTGTGGAAGTAGCCGGGATTGACTATGTTGGTATAGGCACTGACTTTGATGGGGGAGGTGGAGTTGAAGGATGCAGGGATGTAAGTGAAATGGGAAATATTACATTGGAGCTGGTAAAAAGAGGCTATACACAAAAAGAAATTGAGAAGATCTGGGGTGGCAATTTTATGAGGGTTTTTAAAGAAGTTAGGTCTTTTCAAAAATAGGAAGTTATTTCTGTTTCTTTTCAACCACAACAAACTATTAAACTTATGAAAACAAGATTATTCTTCTTCTCTTTTCTTTTTTTGTTTCTCACTCTTTCGTACAATATGGGTCAGACAAAAAAGGCCATGTCAATTGTTGACTTCCTGAATATCCCTGGAATAAATAATCCGGCATTATCTCCTGATGGAAAACAATTTATTTATGTATTGTCAGGCAGCAACTGGGATAAAAACAGGCAGATAAGTCACATATGGAGACAGGATCTTGATGGAGAAAACCTTATCCAACTAACCAATGGTTTCAGTGGTGAAAGTAGTCCGCAATGGTCACCCGATGGGAAATATATATCCTTTATTGCAAAGCGTGAACCTTCCGAGCTTAATCAGGTTTACCTGATTCGTAACCTTGGTGGCGAGGCAATCCAGTTAACTCATCATAAAACGGCAGTACGTAGTGTGCAATGGGCGCCAGATGGAGGAAGCATATATTTCCTGACAAGTGATCCCAAAACCACAGAAGAAGAAAATCAGGCAAAACGAAAGGATGATGTATATGCGAAAGATGAGAATTATAAACAAGTTCACTTATGGAAGATGGAACTTAGTGATTCAGCAGCCCGGAGATTAACGGGAGGGGATTATTCCGTAAATCGTTACATGCTTTCAAGGGATGGGAAATTTATTATACAAAGCAGGGCTATTAGTCCCCTCTATGATGAAAGTACCACCAATGAGTTATGGCTTGTGAATAATAAGGGAGAAGAAGCCAAACAATTAACTTTCAACAACATCCCTGAGTTCTCTGCACAGCTTTCCCCGGATGGGAACCAAATCCTCTTTATTGCAGATGCCAATAAAAAATTTGAGGATTATTATAATGCAAATTTATTCCTCCTACCTGTAAAAGGGGGTGACCCTGTTATGCTCCTTGAAGAAATACCCTATGAGGTAAATGCTGCTAGTTGGACAGCCGATGGTAAAAACATACTTATCTTAATGAATATGGGTGCTGAATCACAGCTTTTTACCTATGAGTTAGCTTCTAAAGAACTGAAAAAAATTACGACAGGAACACATTCTATAGGGCAATGGGATTATAATTGGAATCTCAACCGGCATATTTTTTCTGTAAATCATTCAAAAAATCCTGGGGACTTCTTTTATATGGAAGGGAATGATTTTAAAGGCGCCAGGCAGATAAGCCATGTTTATGATTATCTTGATGAAGAGTTTGAATTACCCAGACAAGAGAAAATTTCCTGGAAAGCTGTGGATGGAGTAGTTGTGGAAGGCCTGCTATATTATCCTGCTTACTATTCAAAAGACAAAAAGTACCCACTGGTTGTTCAAACCCATGGTGGCCCGGCCTCCTCTGACAAGTATGGCTTTTCCAGGTCGAATTCACGTTACAATGCTGTTCTGGCTGGTAAAGGATACATGGTTTTGCAGCCAAATTATCGTGGAAGCACCGGTTATGGTGATGAATTCTTGAGGGATATGGTAGGAAATTATTTTAAAAATTCCCATCTGGATGTAATAGCAGGGGTTGATTACCTGGTAGAAAAGGGCCTGGCAGATCCTGATAAATTAATCAAAATGGGTTGGAGTGCAGGTGGTCATATGACCAATAAGCTCATTACTTTTACGGATCGTTTTAAGGCTGCCAGCTCGGGGGCAGGGGCAGCAAACTGGATATCAATGTATGGTCAGAGTGATGTGCGTATATATCGTACACCATGGTTTGGAGGAACTCCCTGGCAAGAAAATGCACCGATTGATTTATACTGGGAGCATTCCCCATTAAAGGATATTCATAAAGTTACAACTCCTACAATTTTCCTGGTGGGAGGGAATGACGAGCGTGTACCTCCACCTCAGTCGGTTGAAATGTACAGGGCTCTAAAAAGTAACCAGGTACCTACTCATTTATATATTGCTCCCAGAGAACCCCATGGATGGAGGGAACTGCATCATAGGTTATTCAAGATCAATGTTGAGTTGGACTGGTTTGCCAAATATGCCCTGAATGAAGATTATATCTGGGAGTTAGTCCCGGGTGAAAAATAAATAATTGTTTGCTGCGAATCCAGAATAAATTGTCTTTTGCAGTATATGGGAATATTGATGTTCTATAACGCAACTGACAGAAAAACAGGTAGCTGTCCCTATTTTTTATATTTCCATAATTCGTATTGATTCCAGATATTTTCTGCCTGGGCATCTCCCGCTTTAAATGCTTTTTCAATCCAGAGAGAAGCTTTGTATAAATCCTTTTTCACTCCATTTCCATGCAGATACATAAAACCCAGTTTGATTTGTGCTGTATTATTTCCCTGTTCTGCTGCTTTTAGATACCAGAAGGCAGCCAGTTCCAGGTCTTTTTCCACTCCGCGACCCAGTAAATACATGAATCCAAGTTTATTCTGTGCATCTGCATTTCCCTGTGACCCTGACTTTTCAAACCAAATCATTGCTTTTTCATAGTCCTTATCCACATCATTACCCTCAAAATATATCATCCCTAGTTCAAACTGAGCCCGGGCATCACCACTATTTGCTTTATCCATGGTTTCTTGAAATTGACTGTAAGAATTCAAGGCCACAAACAGTACAACTAACAGTGTTAATATTTTTTTCAGAAAATGCATTTTTCTAAAGCACAAAAATTCAGATACATATTGAATTTAGTTATTTTCTATTTATTTGATTTGAGTATCTTCAGTAGCCCCAAGATATATAGCATTGAAAAATAATTTAAATGTTCCATGAGATTGAGCCCTGAACAGTATTTCCGGTCCAAAAAGAAATAGATTTCCTTTCCCCACTTTAGCTTCGGCCATTGCAACACCTCCAAAGAGCCTATCCTGGCCCCATGCCCAGCCACTGCGAAGAGCATGATCACTATCGAACCATGCAATGGATTTCAAGCCATGCTTATCAGCATCCGGCTTAAAGCGAAAAACCGGGCTATTATTGAAAAAGATATCAACACGTTCAGGAAGCCCGTATGCCACCGGTTGTGAATTATCAAGCC
>JAUVKW010000045.1 GCA_030596025.1 Bacteroidota bacterium
TTTTTTATCTGATATACGAAATACAGATGCTCTTATTCATGTTATCAGGTGTTTTGATGATGAAAATCTTTCCCATATCGAAGGGTCTGTTGATCCTGTTAGGGATAAGGAAATTGTTGATTTTGAGTTGCAGGTAAGAGATATTGAATCCATTGAGAAGAAAATGGAGAAGTTTTCAAAACTTGCCAAAACAGGAGATAAAGAAGCAAAACACGGACTTGAAATACTTAAGATTTATAAAGATCATCTTGAAGATTTTCAGCCTGTAAGAACGGCTGAGGTGCCAGTAAACGACAGGCACTTTATTGAAGATCTGTCATTATTGACTGCCAAGCCGGTACTTTATGTTTGTAACGTTGATGAGGCCTCTTCCGTACAAGGGAATACCTATGTGGATGAGTTGAAAAAATCAATTGCAGGCGAAGAAGCAGAAATGCTTATTATAGCAGCTGCCCTTGAAGCGGAGATCTCTGAACTCGAAGATGAGGCAGATAGAAGTGAGTTTCTGAAAGAAGCAGGATTGCAGGAGCCTGGCGTTCATAAATTAATCAGGTCAGCGTACAAACTGCTGAATTTGAATGTTTTTTTTACAGTTGGACCCAAGGAAATCAGAGCCTGGACAGTGAAAGACGGGATGACAGCACCCCAGGCTGCAGGGGTCATTCATAGCGATCTGGAAAGAGGTTTCATCAGGGCTGAGGTAATGCATTATGATGATTTCATTAGCCTGGGAGGAGAACAGGCATGTAAAGATAATGGGAAACTCCACATAGAAGGAAAAAATTATCTTGTGCAGGATGGTGATATTTTGCATATCCGCTTTAATGTATAAAGCATGATTCGTAGATTGAGATATTTTCTTGTACTGGGATTCTTCTTTTTGCTATTTGCAGATCTTATAATAGCACAGGATTCTTCTGTTTCAATTGCAGAAAGATTTATTGAAGAAAGAGGTGAGGTAATATTGGAGTTTGACAGGCCTGAAAGAGATGTACTCAATGAGATCTCCCGCATAATATCTGTCGATTATGTTTCAGAAAAGACGGTTCGCGCCTATGCAAATCAATCAGGACTTTTAAGGTTCCTGGAGCTGGGACTTGATTTTATAGTTTTGGATCCTCCTGGTTTTGATTCCCGGAGCACGGAAACAAAATCGTATTCCGATCTGAGCTTTTTTGAGAAGTATCCCGATTATGATGAGTATGATTCCATCATGCAGGCATTTGCCCAGAATTATCCTACCCTCTGTGTGCTCGATACTTTTGGTTATAGCGTAGAAGGAAGAATGTTGCTGGTTGTGAAACTCTCAGATAATGCTACAAGCGATGAGGCGGAGCCGGAATTTTTTTATACCTCCACCATGCATGGAGACGAAACCCTGGGTTTTGTACTTATGCTCAGGCTTATTGATTATCTATTATCAAATTATGGAACAGATGCTTACGTAACTGATCTTTTGAATGGAATTGAGCTATGGATCAATCCACTTGCTAATCCCGATGGTTTCTATAGAACTGCGGGACGTACACGTTACAATGCAAACGGTGTGGACCTGAACCGGAATTTTCCGAATCCCAGGTATGGACTCCACCCCGATGGGAATGATTACCAGGCGGAAACCCTGGCCATGATGCAATTCATGGAATCCCGGAATTTTTCAATGTCAGCAAATTTCCATTCCGGGGCAGAGGTGGTTAATTACCCCTGGGATAGTTGGAGAACTTATGATCCAGATTTTCACTCAACACATCCAGATAATGATTGGTTTATAATGATCAGTAGGAACTACGCTGATACAGCAAAAAACTATGCAGGCCCGAGTTATTTTACATTTCCTGTATCTGTAGGCTATGTTTTTGGAGGTGACTGGTATAGGATTTATGGCGGGAGACAGGATTATGTCACCTATTTTCTGCAGGGCAGGGAAACTACCATAGAACTTGATAATGATCATTACACACCTGAGAATCAGCTAAATGATTTTTGGGAATACAATTATCGCTCATTAATGAATTATGCTTACCAGGCGAGCTATGGAATTCAGGGAGTTGTTACGGATTCTGTTACAGGCCTGCCACTTAAAGCGAAGATTGAACTTATAGGTCATGATTTTGATAGCTCCATGGTATTTTCCGAACCTGGTAATGGCCTGTATGTTAGGCTGCTGAATGAAGGATCCTATGAACTAACATTTTCTTCGGAGGGATATTACGATAGAACAATCTCTGGACTTGGGGTTGTAAATTATCAGACTACTATACTGGATGTTAAATTAGTTCCTTCAGGCACTCTTGTTTCCCCGATAATTGAGGCAATAGATATTGAGATATTCCCTAATCCTGTTTCCACAGAACTTCAGCTCAGATTTTCCCTTTCCAAATCCGAAATCCTGGGATTTGCAATTTATGATATTATGGGCCGGCAATTGTTGAGGATCAATCAGGAAGAATTTTCAATGGGGCAACATACTGTTTCATTGAATGTTTCAAATCTGCCCGTGGGTATTCTCATTGTTGAAGTGCAGGGTGTGGAATTCACTATCCGAAAGAAGTTCGTAAAAAGCAATCACTAATTCCCTTGCATAGTTGAAAAGGATATTAGTTCAAATGTATCTCAGCCTGAATGGCTGAAACAATAAATTCCAAGCCTGTTTTAAGCTTTCAACCTGATTCATTATCTTTACTCTATAAGCCTGAAGGGCTTTAAGACCAAAACTTGGGACGAAGTCCCAAGATAAGAAAAGCAGGTTTGATTTATTTCATACAAGGATTAAAAAATTATCTTTGTGGCCTAATAAAAAATACTGGACTATATGCTTTTTATGCCTTTTATAAGAAAGATCTTCCTGGTGAGCCTGATGATTTCTTTACTTCATAGCTCCATCGGACAGCAATCAGACAGAATCCCATCGGAGAAACCAGAGTTAATAATAGGGTTGATAATGGACCAGATGCGTCCTGACCAGTTGCACCGATATTGGGATAAGTTTGGAGATGACGGTTTTAAGAAGTTAATGAACAATGGTACCGTAATGAATCAGGCAGGTTTTCATTACTATAATACACAATCAGGACCTGGTTATGCAACTATTGCAACAGGAGCCCAACCTTCAATTCATGGAATTGTTTCAAATGATTGGCACGAAATATTGAAAGATGAGTCTACTCACTGTACCGGAGATATATCAGTTACAGCAGTGGGAGGTCATTTTGAACCGGGACAGTATTCACCACGAAATCTCATGGTATCAACTTTTGGAGATGAAATAAAACTTGCAGGCAGAGCAAATACAAAGGTGTATTCTATTGGATGGAGTAATGAATCTGCAATCCTCTCAGGAGGGCATGCTGCTGATGCTGCATTCTGGATTGATCCCTTAAATGGAGAATGGATGACAAGCTCTCACTATAAAGATTCATTGCCGGCCTGGGTTCAGCAATTCAATGAGAAAAAATTTCCGGATATATATCTTGACCGAATTTGGAGTCCCTTGCTTCCTCTGGAAGAGTATACTGAGTATTTTGTTAATAGTAGCGATGCAGAAAACCCGGTAATACGGAAAAGTTACCTACCCATTGATCTGGAAAAATCAAGCCGAATTGACAGGAAAACAAGAGATTATTCTATGTTGAGAGAAACTCCCTTTGGGAATACCCTGATGCTGGATATGGCAATGAACCTACTGCATGAGAGACAATTAGGGAAAGATGATGATACAGATTACCTGGCTATTAACTTTCCTGCCATGGGGCCTGTATCAGAAAGATATGGACAGGAGTCTGTGGAGTTGGAGGATGTTTTCCTGAGATTGGATAAGGACCTGGCCCATTTCTTAAATTCCCTGGATGAATTGATTGGGAAAAATAAGATTCTGATTTTTCTTACCGCAACACATGGTATGAATAATGATCCTGACTATCTTAAATATTGGAAATTACCTGCAGGAGAATTTGACGGGAAACAAGCCCTTTCTCTTTTAAGGTCTTATATGAATGTGAAACTTGGCAGGGGTGATTGGGTAAAAGCATATTATGAAAATCAGATCTATTTGAACCGTGTACTGATTGAAGATTCTAAGATGTCTCTGAATGATGTTAGGAATGAAGTAGCAAATTTCATGATTCAGTTTGAAGCAGTTGCTCATACAGCAAGTGCCACTACAATAAGTTCGTCTTATTTCCCGGGAGGATTAAATGCCCTGATTCAAAACGGATATAATCCCAAACGTTCAGGAGATGTGATGGTTGTCCTCCGGTCTGGCTGGAGTCTGAAAGAACACAGCAGAATGGGCACAGGGTATAACTACGACCGGAAAGTCCCATTGATCTGGTATGGATGGAAGGTCGGAAAAAATGTGATCTACCGGGATATTGATATAGCTGATATTGCCCCAACAATTTCATTTTTTCTTAATATCCCAATGCCTGATGCCTGCACTGGAAAACCTATTTTGGATTTGCTGGAATACTAGGCGCAGGCTTGCCACGTGAAATGCGACGCTTGCCCTGTGAAATTTGAAGAACGAAAATATTTCATCAGGGAAGGAGCATATTTCACGTGGGCGCAGGGTAGAGGCTCAGGGCATAGGGCGTAGGGCGCAGGGGAAGAAGATCTAAAAGTCTAAGAGTCAAAGAGGTCGAAGAGTCTAATAGTGAAGAGCGACAATCTTAAACTTTTTGATCTTACTATATTACCACATTATCTCATTCCTCTTTATGCCATAGATCGTTTAGTGTAGTGTTGAGGGAGCGAAAGAGAGATGGGGCGAAAAAAGAGCTGAGCGATGAGAGGTGAGTGAAGAGGCGCAGAGCTATGGGCATAGGGGCAGGGCGTAAGGTGCAATCTTCTTGAACCCGCAACCTTCCTGAACTCTGAACCCTAAGAGGTGAGAGATTTGTAAACTAAAATCAGGACGAGACAACATTCTTCCAACATTCCAACATTCCATCATTCCAATCTTCCATTATTGCTTTTGGTATAATGAAAAAATACTGGTTATCAAATGAATAAAAAAAATATTATTTTTTGATTATATATACTTATTTATATATTTGCAGGCTGATTGTAAAATTTATTTCATAAAAAACTAGTACCATGAAATTGTTGAAAATGAAAACCCTGATAGTCCTTGTGTTATTCATAAGTTCTGTTACTGCTTTTGCACAAACCAAGAAGGAAGCAATTGATGCTTATAATAAAGGAGCTTCGCTGGTTGCATCAGATCCGGCTGCAGCTATTATGGCATTTGATAAATGTGTCTCTATTAGTGAACAGTTGGGAGACGAAGGCCAGGAAACTATCAATATGGCTGGGAAACAACTTCCTTTAATGCATTATAAGGTAGCAACCAGTAATTATAAAAAGAAGGATTTTAAAGCTGCAATTGAGTCTTTTGAACAGGCAAAACAATCTGCTGAGACCTATAACAATGAGGAAATTGCAAAAAAAGCTCATAAAGTAATACCTCAGGTATATAATATTTCCGGGACCAATCATTATAAAGCCAAAAGATACGAAGATGCTATGATTTGCTTTGGAAAATCGATAGAGTACAATCCGAATTATGCCAAGCCCTACCTCGGACAGGCGCTGGTATATAAAAAACAGGATGATGTTGAAAAAATGCTGGCAAACTGTGATAAGGCTATAGAAATTGGTGGAAAAACCAAAGATAAAAAGACAGTAGCTTCAGCTCAGAAACTCGCCAGGAATACAATGTTTAATATGGCAGTAACTGCAATAGGTAAAAGTCAATGGACTGAAGCAGAAGGCTTTCTGAATAAGTCAATTGAATATGGTAATAATTCTCCGGAAGTATACTTTCAGCTGGGAAAAGTTTATAATGCTGAGAAAAAATGGGATGATGCTATTGCCAACTTAAAGAAGGCAATTGAGCTGGATGAGGGAGACAATGGCTCTAAGGCCAAGTATTATTTTGAACTTGGAAATTCCCACATTGGAGCAGGAAATAGCACTGCTGCATGTACCGCATTTAAAAGTGCTATGTATGGAGATTATGTAGAGCAAGCTAAATACCAGGTGGAACAGGTTTTGAAATGCCAGTAGTTTATACTTATTTTAACTTATTGAGGATACTAACGACTTCAATGGCCAGATTGGTAGTGGCCAGGGGAATATTCCATTTGCTTTTATCCCTCTCACCAACATAATTGGAAATGGCCCGGATCTGGGCAAATGGTATATTTTCCATTAAGCAAACATAAAAAACTGCTGCGCCCTCCATTGTTTCAATATCAGGCTGATAAGTATTAATTAGAGATTCAACAGTTTTCATCTGTCCGGTGATGGTATTTACGGTAATTCCAATAGCCTGCCTAAGCTGCTTCAAAGCATCACCCATATAGCCCTGGATGGGAGCATTTAATCTTCCATTTTTGAAGGGATGATCATCGGGCTTAATCAAATCAAGTTCAAATACGCTCCTGAAACCCTCTTTTGATTCCACTCCCAGGTCAGAGAATACTTCCTGCTTCACTGTAAGCACCTCCCCGATTTTTGTTATCCTATGAAAACTTCCGGCAATTCCAACATTCAGAACCAGGTCGTAATCTCTATCTTTCAACTCCCCGGTTAAGGCATAAGATGTAGGAGAACTACCTATGCCGGAAATCAAAAAATTTATTTCATGATCTCTATATGCATACTCATACCATTGTGCATTAAGGGCTCCGTCTATAGTTAATTCATTCAGGAGGCCTTGAATTTCCAATTTTGTTGCAGATACTATTAGAATTTTCATGTGTTTATAATAAAAAAAGTCATGTTCGTTTCATTACAATTCTTTATTTTTAACCTGATTTGTAAATTTATACTTTTTATGACCATGATTTACCTAACGAGAAGAGAAAGATTTAATGCAGCGCATCGCCTGTACAGAGAAGATTTGAGTGAGGAAGAGAATTTTCGTATTTATGGAAAATGCTCCAATCCTAACTGGCATGGTCATAATTATGAACTTTTTGTCACAATAAAGGGGGAGGTCAAAGAGAGGCTTGGATATGTTTTAAATTTAAAGGACTTAAGTAGACTTATTACAAAAAATATTATTGAAAAACTCGACCACAAGAATATGAATCTCGAGGTGGATTTTATGCAAGGCAAAATTGCATCCACCGAGAATCTTGTAGTTGCGATCTGGAACCTGCTGTCGCCCCACGTGAAACAAATGGGTGCTGAACTGCACAAGATCAGGGTTGTTGAGACAGAAAATAATTCGGTTGAATATTATGGTGAAAAGTAAAACAATTATGGATTCAAGTAGCAATGGAAATTTAAATGAATTTGGTTACGAAAGGGTTGACCACTGGGATGATGAAACAACAGAAAAACTTTCAGGGCATTATCAGAGAGTATTAGAATTGATTGGGGAAGATGCATTGCGGGAAGGACTGGAAAAAACGCCTCTAAGGGCGGCCAAATCTATACAGTTTTTATTGCAGGGCTACAGTCATAACCCGGAGCAAATACTTAAGGATGCAATGTTCCGTGAGGATTATCAGCAGATGGTTATAGTTAAGGATATAGAGATATACTCCATGTGTGAACACCATATGATTCCATTCTTCGGCAAGGCTCATGTTGCCTATATTCCCAACAAACACATAACCGGTTTGAGTAAAATTGCCAGAGTAGTGGAGGCATATGCCCGAAGGTTGCAGGTGCAGGAAAGGCTCACTACACAAATCAGGGATTGTATCCAGGATACCTTAGATCCTCTTGGAGTAGCTGTGGTTATTGAGGCTCAACATCTTTGTATGATGATGCGTGGTGTTCAAAAGCAGAACTCGGTTACTACCACTTCAGCTTTTACAGGTGAATTCCTGGAAGGAGATGCCACACGGCAGGAGTTTATTCACTTGATAGGGAATAAATTACATTGAAGAAAAGATAAAAGATTAAAGGAAAAATGGAGTGATGTCCCGAAAATCTTTCCTGCTTTACGAGATTAGTTTTTCGAGGATCTTTTATTTTTCGGGAGAATAGTGATCCACCTTTGCTAAAGCTATGGTGGATAAAAAATGTTGAAAAGTTTTCAATTAATCACTATGCTAAATATTATGCAGATTACTCGTCTCCCAAAGGGCTTTCCCACAGCCTGCTCGTGAGCATTTTACTCGCTCCGCTTGCAAAATGGTTGCTTCACTTCGTTCGCAATGACCTGGGTCCGCTTGAGTGGGAAAGATGAGAGGTGAGTTGTAAAAACAGCACCGGGCTTTAGCCTGGTGTTAAGGCATAAGTATGAGTCGGGTTTTGGCGTAAATTTTGCCTATTTCTGAACTTTTTGATTTGCCCGAGTGGGAAGTTTACTGAGGGTTGCAAAATTTGTGACAAAACCGGAGAATGATGCATAGAATCGCAAAGAAAGAAGAAAACTGAAACATCGGCTAAAAAGAGTAAATAATACAACTAAAATAATAAAAACCATGAAAGCTTATATATTTCCCGGGCAGGGAGCGCAATTTTCCGGAATGGGAAACGAGATGTATGAAAAAACAGAATTGGGAAGAAACTTATTTGAGACTGCGAATGAGATATTGGGGTTCAGAATTACAGATGTAATGTTTGAGGGGACGGAAGATGATTTGAAGCAGACAAAGATAACACAACCTGCAATTTTCCTCCATTCAACTATACTGGCGAAATCTATTGGTCGCGATTTTCAGCCACAATTGGTAGCAGGGCATTCCCTGGGAGAGTTTTCTGCACTGGTAGCTAATGGGGCCCTGTCCTTTGAGGATGGATTGCAGCTCGTTTCAAAAAGAGCAATGGCAATGCAAAAAGCATGTGAATTAGAGCCCTCAACTATGGCTGCTATATTGGGTCTTGATGATAAATTGGTAGAAGAAGTTTGTTCAGGGATTGATGAAATTGTGGTTCCTGCTAATTATAATAGTCCGGGACAAATAGTGATTTCGGGTTCGATCCGGGGTATTGACCTGGCTATGGAAAAGCTTAAGGAACTGGGTGCCAGGCGAGTCATAAAACTGATTGTTGGTGGTGCATTTCACTCTCCCCTGATGGTACCTGCCCAAAATGAACTCATGGAAGCCATAAATAAAACCCATTTTTCTGTTCCTAAATGTCCGATATACCAGAACTATACAGCAAAACCTACCAGCAATCCGGATGAAATCAAAAATAATTTGATAGCACAACTTACTGCTCCGGTAAGATGGACACAGTCTGTAATAAATATGATTGCTGACGGGGCAAGCTCCTTTACTGAGGTAGGCCCCGGGAAAGTATTGCAGGGATTAGTGAGGAAGGTGGATAGGGGAATGGAAGTGGGGAGTGCAGTATTATACAGAACCCCCTCCCGCTGGTGATAGTAGTTTTTTATGTCAAACGTCAGAAGGTAAATGTCAAATGCTTTATATGAATAAAAGAGTTCAACATTTGACATTATACACTTGACCTCTGACCTTTGACATTATTTTCCTTTCTACTCTTGCTTCTCTATCTCTCCCTCGTCCCCTCTTACCCAATCATCATGGGTTAAGCAATTTTTGTCTTTTTACTTTAATCTTTTATCTTTCTTTAAGTCTGGTTTAAGTATTACTCCTTTATTAGTTCGGCCATCTATACGGATGCTCAAATCTGCAGGATAGCGGACATGCCTTAAATGTTCGTCTTCAAAAACAGCTTTTGTTTTGTCAAGAAATTCCAGGTCATAATAGCCATCATTGATAAAAGGATTAATTGTGAAATATCCCACTCTGAATGAGGTAAGGTTCTGAAAAAAATGAGTTCCCTGGCTTGGATCAATTCTGAAATTCTCCAGCCCTGATTCAATGATGACTTTTGCCTGTGATATATAAGGCCACTTTACCGGTACGCCTAACCATGGATCCTGGGATCCCCAGCGACCCGGGCCAATCAAAACATAGTTTTTATTATTCTGAATGAACTTCTCATTAAGTTTTTCGAGATTTGCTGCAATAATTTTTGTTTTTGATGCATCAAAGCTGTCCGGCTTCACATAGATAATATCCCTGACATCTGTAATATAGCCATTGCCCATGGCAGAATCAGAAATAATTATTGAATCTTCCTTATTTATATCCTTAAGGTCTGCAACTTCCCCCTGAGGGTTATCTACAATTGGCCTGATTTGAAGTGCTGTAAAATAAATAGGATTATTCTCCCCGGTTTCCATATTTACAGCAAATTCAATTTCAACAGGATTATTCATTTCCCTCTGTCCAATTTCCAAAAGTTCCATAATTATCTGGGCCAGGGGAAAAGTCTTATGATTTAATATTTGAGAAAAGGTAATGATCTTTTTTCCCTTAGTTATCATACCATCCCTAATCATTTCGTTCTCAAAATCATAAGTGGAGGACAGATACTTAAAAGATGGATTATCCTTTGCTTCATCAATAGGAAGCTTTCTGAGATTGAATCCATCGTCCACTGAGGGAACAAAACTTTCAGAGGCCAAATCGAGGGCATAGAATACTTTCTGTGTACTTTTCAGGGCCATATCCGGAGAGGAGAGTTGTAAGATTTTTTTCGGATATCTGGGCGAAAACCTCAGAGAAAGTCCTCCTTCCACAATCAATTTACCCAGCCCCAGCCCAACCCTGACAATTCCATCTGCGGCCTTTTCACTTCCTATAGGATAGAAATTAATAGATCTTGCAACACCTGAAAATGTGGGATAATAAAGTCCTTTATGTTCACTACCACAAACCTCCTGGATAATAACTCCCATTTTTTCTTCATCAATCACATTTGATGTAGCTGACATGTACGATTTACTGGTTTTATAGTAAACAGAAGCATAGACCTCTTTAATGGCTTCGGAAAGAAACTTTACCATCTTTTTCTTATCCGAAACATTGGGAATCATGTATGTAGAATAAACGCCGGCAAATGGCTGGTAATGTGAGTCTTCCAGCTTGCTGGAGGATCTTATGGCCACCGGTTTTGTCATGACGGCAATAATTGCGTAGAGATCCTGGTAAAGTGTACCGGGTAATTCAGCATTCAGAAAATGCTGATGGATCTCTTCATCCGAAATATCAGAAAGTCCTATATCATATAACTCATTACTCTCCATAAATTCATCAAAAATATCGGTACAGATAACTACAGTTCTGGGAATGGTAATATACACTCCGGGATACTTATTAAAGATCTGGTTTTTCTTTATTACAGAATTCATGAAAGCCAGTCCCCGGGCCTTTCCGCCAATAGACCCGTTTCCTATTCTGGAAAAGATGAGATATTCATCAAAGTTATCTTTATCGAATTTTGCAATTACCCCCCTGCCTTTCCCAAATCTGAAACTGGAAATGGCTGAATATAGAAATTGGCGGACATCATCCAAAGATTTAAAATCTTCATTATTAATGTATTTAAACATTTGAGCCAGTGGAAATAAAGCCCTGGCATTCAGCCAGCTGGAAAAATGATTTCTGCTGGTATGATAGTCGAGTGAGTCATCGGGGATAGTCATCATTTTGTGTTGAAACTCCTGCAGATTTCCAGCCCGGGAAATTTCTTTCATGGTACCAGGATCAAGAAACAAGAATGGCCCAAATGAGAGATTTTTAATAAGGAAATTTCTCAGCTCAAATGACAGTGACTTGGAGAATTTATTGATGAAACCAGCATCCAGTTCCCTGGCAAGTTCCTCATTTTCAATATCGGAAGATTGAATAAGTACAGGCATATGCTTATCGGTGTCCCGAACCATTTTACAGAACTCAATTCCAGCCTGTTTCTCCACCTTTCCATTTTTTTTGAAGCTCACATCAGAGATCACACCCAACATATTGTCTCTGTATTTGGAAAACAGAGCTTCTGCGTCTTCATAATTTGTGGCAAGCAATATTTTTGGGCGTCCTCTCATTCTTAGCATCTGCTGATGCTCATTCAATGCTTCGCGCTGAAATTCCTTAGACTGTTTCAGGATTATCCGGTATAAGTTTGGTAGATATGATGAGATATAATGAATAGAGTCCTCTACCAGTAATATGGTTTGAACACCAACCTCATTTACATCATGGCTTGCATTCATTTTGTCTTCAATAAGCTTGATTATTGCCAGAAGAAGGTCGGAGTTACCAAGCCATGAAAAAACATAATCAATGGAAGAAAGATCTTCCTGCTCAATTTTTAAACGAACCTCTCTGGTAAACTGGGTCAGAACAATTATTGGAATATTCTGGTATTGCTTTTTCAGGTCATTTGCCATTTGGAAGGCACCTAGCTCCTGGTTTCCTGGTGTAAGAATGATTAAATCAATATGGTCGGTCTTAAGAACTTCAAATGCCCGTTCTTCTGAATCTACCTGGATGAAAATTGGAGGATAGCGTAGATTCAGTGACACATATTCATTAAATATCTGCTCATCAATACGGCCATCTTCTTCCAGCATAAATGCAGAGTAGTTACTACAGATAAGAAGTACCCTGTGTATCCTGTTTTGGAGGAGCTGGCTGAATGAAGTATCACTAAAATCATACTTCTGGGCTTCATAAAAACTAGTGTTGTCGTCCATATGCTATAAAATTTCAAAATACAATCATCACCTGCCGGTAGGCAGACTTAAAAATGAGGAGATTTTAGAATAGGGTTTTAACAATATATCGCATCCTAATGATGATTATTCATTTTGAAGAGAGCCACTAATGCACGAATGTTTATTATTGCATCTTTTATCTTTCTTCAATAATCAATAATCAATAATCAATAATCAATAATCATTAATCATTAATCATTATTCATTAATCATTATTCCTCATTCCTTAAACCTTATTAATGATGTTCGCTTTTTTCCATCCATTAATATTTCGAGCCCTGGACAAAAACAAACATGTTTAAAATATTCTGTTTCCCGTACCACTTCTTGTTTTTCCAGTATATCCCACATAATAAAGTCATTCTTTGAAGTATGGTTTACCGAGAAATAGCCAACATTCATAGAAGTTACATTATGAAAGAAATGTGAACCCAGGGATGCATCCAGAGGGAAGTCTTTCAGGCTCATCTCCACAATTACCTTAGCATTGGAAATCTGTGGCCAGTTGACAGGTATACCAATGAATTTATCCCTGGTTCCCCATCTTCCGGGGCCCATAAGTACATATTTTGTTTTATCCCGGACCATTATATTGTTTAACTCTTCAATTTCCTTAGCCATTTGTTCCGTTTTAGTATGGTCAAATTTATCGGGTTTTACATAAATAATATCATTGATATCCTGAATTTTCCCATTGCCCATACTTTTTTTTGCGTACAAAATGATCTTTTTACGATCTATGGTTTTAAGGTCAATTTTATAATCTGCCTCGGCACCGAGCAGGGGTTTTACCTGCAAGAGATAAAAGGAGGCCTTTCCATCATCATCCTTATTCAGATCTACGGCATACTCAATTTCCACAGGCGATCCGAATGCTTCTTTAACAACATCCAGTAATACAGTAATGGTTTGGGCCAGGGGTATATAATTATATTTCAAGATATTCGAAAAGTTTAAAATACGTGGTCCCGCTTTTTCAAGGCCCGGTTCCAAACGATCATTCTCCTGGAGATATACCGATGCAAGGTGGTTCAGTGTTTTGTGTTTTTCAGATTCCAACACATCCAGTTTAATTAGTCCCGCCAGGTCTCCCTTTCTCAGATCAAGTTTTTCACGAGCCAGGTCAATGGCATAAAACCAGGTTTGAGAGTTTTTGAAAAGATATTTCGATGTGTTTATTTCCAGTTGGGGATAGGTAGGAGAGAACCTGAAGGATTTATCTCCTTCCACAACGTAATGTCCCAGTCCAAGTGCAGCCAGAGCAAATCCTTCCTCGGGTTTCATATGTGCATAGGGATAGAAATTATGAGACTGGGCTGTTCCACTTATATGTGGATAGAAATATTTACTGTGTTGCCGGCCAACCACCTCCTGCAGGACAATGGCCATTTGCTCATCCTCTACTTTAAAGTTAACAGCCTCAAAATAGCTGCGTGCATCATCCGAATAAATAGATGCATATACCATTTTAATAGCATTGGCTGTTTGCCTGAATCTGGTATTAAAATTGTTGTTGTTGTTGGGTAAAAGGAAGGTGTTAAATATCCCGGAAAATGGCTGATTGATAGAGTCTTCAAGAAGACTGGAAGATCGAACCGCTATTGGTTTACAGATAAGTTTCAGAAATGTTTTTAACTTCTTTTCAAGACCAGGTGTGAGTTTTGCCTTAAGAAAATACTTTTGAATAAGTTTGTAATCTTTTTCTTCATGCACCAGCTCATAAAGCTTATTATTGACCATAAACTGATCAAATTCATCGGTACCAATGATTACTGTCTTAGGTGTACGAATATGAATACCTTCAATAAGATTTGAAAAATTGAAATTATAAATAAGGGTATTCACAAATGCCAGTCCCCTGCCTTTCCCTCCCAATGAACCGGCGGCCATACTTACAATATTACTTTCATCAAGAATTGCACTTTCATTAAATTGCAGAATCTTTCCGCGATCCCGGTCCCTGACCCTTTCTCTGAGGATCTCAATCATGACCTCCCTCATTTCATTCAGATTATGAAAATCCTGTATTCTTAAAGGGTAAATTAGTTTTGCAATATCAAACTCCCCACGGGCCATAAGCCACATAGAAAACTGGTTTTTCATGGCATGGTAAACCAGGGATTCTTCGGGAATGGTTCGCAGGTAGTTCTCAAATTCCTCCATTGAGCGGGCTACCGCAATTTGTTTCCCTTCCGGATCTCTGTACACAAAGTTGCCAAAGCCAAGATGAATCTTAATAAATGACCTCAGGTCCTGAAGCAGGGTTTCTGAATTCTTATTCATGAAATGAACATTCAATTCCCGGGCCTTATTTTCATTCTTAGGTTCTGAAGATTGCAGTACCAGGGGCAGGTTCTCAAATTTCTTTCTCACGTGCCTTATCAGGTCAAAACCGGCCGTTTTTGAAAGTTCTCCCTTCCTTGGGAAACTAACATCTGAAATCACACATAACAGAAAATCACCCAGATTCCGGATGACATCAACAGCCTCTTCATAAGTTTTTGCCAAAACTATCTTTGGTCTGGCACGTAGTTTCAAGACCTTATACAGATCATCCTTACTGACATCTTCAATCAATTCCCTGGTTTGCTCCAACACCAGAGAGTAAAGAATAGATAAATATTTGGAGTAAAAGATTGGATTGTCTTCAACCAACAAAATAACCTTGGTAACCCCAAGTCTGACATCATTATCTACATTTACCAGGTCTTCAAGCAGCTTAAGCATTGCAAAAAAGACTTTGGAGTCACCATTCCATACAAACAGGTTTGAAGGAAGCAGGTTTTCCTTTTGAATTTCCTTTAAACCGGCAATGTCACCATTATTATTTAGCAGGAGGTAGGTTGGGATGTACGGATAATCCCTGCTAATTCTTTCAGATATTTTCAATGGAGTTTGTTTATCTACCCCAACCATAATAATTATAATATCGAAATGTCGCCTGCCCAATCTTTTCAGTGCCTCTTTTTCTGAGGAAACACCTGTTACCCGTGGCATCACAGTAAGATTCATCTGGTGATACTCCCCAAGAATGTGGTCAGAGAATCTACCTTCTCCCTCAATAATATAGGCATCATACAGGTTGGCAATCAATAGTACCTCTTTCACTTTAAAGGGCATCAATTCATGAAAGAGATTTCTCTCGGAATTATGCCTGTCAAGAAATTTCTGTAGCAGCTGCTGTGTGCTTAGCTTTCTTCTTTTATGTTCATCATTTGTTGCTCCTGCCTGTTTTTTGTCCGGGAATTTCAATACCTGCCTTGCTCTGAAAGAATTTATGTATTCTGCAATCAGAGAAGAAACACTTGACAAGAATCTCTCTTCCTCATGGCCAAAAACTTTTTCTTTCCCGGGTTCATGCAGATTATAAAGAACTACCTTCCCCCTGGTATCATCAATGGCAGAAAATTTTGAATAAATAGAAGCCTTAACAGCTTTAAAAACAGAACTTTTGTATTCTTGCTTGTCATAGATTATAGTTGCCCCAAAGTTCTGAGGATTTTCCATTGATTCAGGGATCTTATATACAATATTCTGCAAGGTTTCATCAATAGATTTCCCCAGGTTTATGATACTGCTCAGTTCATTGATACAGGCCAGTTCCCGCAGGTTGTAAGTTTTTTCTGCCAGTAGTTTTCTAATATTCCTTTCAGATTTAATAAATTCAGCCATGGAAGCAGGGACAATTGGTTAGATTGAATATACTAATATGTCAATTAAGTTTAAAGTTAACTTTATAAAGATAAAAGATTAAAGGAAAAGACTAAAGATATAAGGGTCTAAAGTCAAAGGGTCTAAAGTCGAAAAGTGAGAAAAAACAAGATGGAAGAATGGAACGATGTCCCGAAAATCTTAACAGAGGTCTCTTAAGCATTGTACTAATCCATAACAGATTGCCACACCGGCTAAAGCCGGTTCGCAATAGACCAAAGCTCAATTTCAACCTGAATCAAAGATTATAGCCCAACCAGCAGTCGGGAGAGGAAAGGGCGACTGCGCGAAAGAAAGGTTAATCTTCATCGATCGTCTACTTTCTTAACCCTGAACCCTGAACTGTCTTGAACTCGAAATCAAGAACCCAGCACCTGGTATTCATTAGACTTCCCAGGTATTCCCACTATGCAGGAGATCGTCCATATTTTTGATGGAAGATTTGGCCTGTATTTTTTCTATCTGAGATTCCATAGCCATATCGTAAGTTGGAGCATTTACAGAACGTATAACTCCAAATGCAACCGGATAATTTGGCCACCTCATATTAACAAGCATCATATGAAGACCTGGACTATTCTCATTTTCTTTATGTACAAGGATATCTTTTTCAGTAATTCCATCTTCCCCGATTTTGACAACTTTAAGTTTTAAGCCATCCAGCACAAGCCCCTTATCTCGTTCTTTCCCAAAAATCATGGGGGCGCCGTGTTTCAGGACAATCTGACGTTCTTCCCTAACTTCTTTGTCGTTAATTTCAGCATAAGTTCTGTCATTGAAAATCACACAATTTTGAAGGATCTCCACCACCGATGTTCCATCGTGTTTAGCTGCCTCTATAAATACTTCGGTAGATAATTTTATATTATTATCCATTGTCCTGGCAAAAAACTTTCCTTGAGCACCAATTACCAGTTCCCCGGGGTGAAAAGGTGCTTCAATGGTCCCAAAGGGAGAAGTTTTGGTTGTGATTCCCTTTTTGGAAGTTGGTGAATATTGTCCCTTGGTCAGTCCGTATATCTCGTTATTGAACAGGAGAAGATTAATGTCGATATTTCTTCGCACCAGGTGAATAAAATGATTCCCTCCAATAGCAAGGGCATCGCCATCACCGGTAATTTCCCATACACTGAGTCTTGGATTTGCCACCTTCACTCCACTGGCAATAGCTGCAGCACGGCCATGAATGCCATGAAAGCCAAATGTATCCATATAATAGGGAAAACGGGAGGAACATCCGATGCCGGAAACCAATGCAAAATCTTCTTTCTTTCTTCCCAGTTCTGCCATAGCACGTTGAACACTGTTTAATACTGCATGATCACCACACCCCGGGCACCAGCGAACTTCCTGGTCACTTTTAAAATCTTTAAATGTCAGCTTTGTTGTTTGCTCTTCCATTGCCCTAGTCCTCCAGTAAATTATTAAATTCATTTTTCAGTTCAGCAACTGTAAAAGGCAGGCCCTGTACTTTATTGAACTGTGCATACTTAAAATCCTGATGTTTCATTCTTAAATAATTGGCAAACTGACCCATGTTCAGCTCGCATACAATTATTTTTTTGAAATTTTTTAGAACACCATTCACATTTCCGGGCAAAGGTTTGATATGATGGAAATGTGCAAGACTTACCTTTTTTCCTTCATCCTGCATTTCTTTTACTGCAGAATGGAGATGACCAAAGGTGCCACCCCAACCTACAACAAGCAAGTCTCCTTCCTTTTCCCCACTCACTTTAAGATCAGGAATCTGCTGAACTACCCTTTCCACTTTTTCTTCTCTTATATTTACCATTTTCTGATGATTCACCGGATCATGTGATACAGAACCTTTCAGAAAATCTTTTTCCAGACCTCCCACCCTGTGCTCCATACCTTTCATTCCGGGGGTAGCCCAGTTTCTTGCCAGGGTTTCAACATCTCTGGCATAGGGTTCATAATTTTCTGCACCAGCCGCTACAAGGCGAGTTTTAATTGCAGGGTAATTTTTCATTGAGGGTACGCGCCAGGGTTGAGATCCATTAGCAATGAAACCATCTGTAAGAAGAATCACCGGCGTCATATACTCAAGGGCAATTTTCGCAGCCTCAAAAGCATAGTCAAAACAATTTGAGGGTGTACTTGCTGCGAGTACCACTACAGGACTTTCTCCGTTTCGGCCGGTAAGTGCCTGCATTAAATCTGCCTGTTCGGTTTTTGTAGGCAATCCAGTTGAAGGACCACCACGTTGAACATTTACAATCACAATGGGCAGTTCAGCCATCACAGCAAGGCCAATGGCTTCTGATTTAAGAGCCAGGCCCGGACCTGATGTGGAAGTTACTCCAAGCAATCCGGAAAAACTTGCCCCGATAGTGGTGCAGATACCAGCAATTTCGTCCTCTGCCTGAAAGGATTTAACACCCAGATCTTTTCTCGCTGCCAGCTCCTCAAGGATAACTGTGGCCGGAGTAATAGGATAGGAACCAACAAAAAGCTTCAATCCTGACTTTTCTGCAGCTGCCAGCAAACCCCATGCAGTAGCCTGATTACCATTAATATTGCGATAGGTTCCTTTCTCAATTTTCGCAGGAGATACCGTATAGGAAGGTGTCATTGCCTCAATGGTCTCCCCATAATTATAACCTGCCTTAAGAACCCTTTTATTGGCCTCAATAATGGCAGGCTTCTTTTTGAATTTTGTCTGAAAAAACTCTTCCGTATGATTTAGTGGGCGATTATAAAGCCAGTAAACCATACCCAGGGCAAACATATTCTTGCTTCGAAGTACTGTTTTTACATCCAGACCCATCTCTTTTACAGCTTCTTTTGTCAGGGTGGTAATTGGAGCCCGGATAATATTAAACTTATCCAGTTTTTCTTCTTTTATGGGGTCTCCACTATAACCAGCTTTACTAATCCCTTTTTCATCAAAACTATCACGGTCAATGATGACTATGCTTCCTGGTTTCATCCATTTTTTATTGGCCTTAAGCGCAGCCGGGTTCATTGCCACCAGAACGTCTGAATAATCTCCGGGAGTAAAAATCTTTGTATGTCCGAAATGTACCTGGAAGCCGGAGACTCCCCCAACCGTTCCCTGTGGGGCCCTGATCTCTGAAGGATAATCTGGAAATGTGGAAAAGTCATTTCCAACAAGAGCGGAAGTGGTTGAAAACAGAGTTCCTGTAAGCTGCATTCCATCTCCGGAGTCACCCGAAAATCGAATTACAACCTCCTCAAGTTCAACAACTTCTTTTTGTTTGTTCATTTTTGCAAGAAATTTTTAATTAGAGGTCTTTTAAAAAAATAAATGCACATGAAGGAATTTCCTGCTTATATGCATTCTGTTAAGTATTAAATACTATTGGTTTATTTCAAAGGCAAAATTAAGTATTTTCAAACAGGAAAATTCATTTAATTATATATTTTTTAACATACTTATGCAGATATTTGCAGATAAGGATATGTAATAACAAAAATTTATAGCTAATGGCACTTATTTTACCAGTCAGAGGATTTAAACCAAAATATGGGAAAGGCTGTTATTTTGCTGAGAATGCCAGCATTATCGGGGATGTGATAATGGGAGATGACTGTTCAGTTTGGTTTCAGGCCGTGATTCGTGGAGATGTAAATTCAATATGTCTTGGAAACAAGGTTAATATACAGGATGGAGCTGTTTTGCACACTACCTATCAAAAATCAGTAATTGAAATGGGTGATAATGTCAGTATAGGACACAATGTCATTATCCATGGAGCCAAAATTGAGAACAATGTACTGGTTGGAATGGGAGCAATTGTAATGGATTTTGCCCATATCGGGGAGAATTCAATAATAGCTGCCGGTTCTGTAGTACTGGAAAATACCATTGTTGAATCAGGGAGTATTTATGGAGGTGTTCCGGCAAAAAAGATCAAATCGGTAAATGAGAGGCAAACAAAAGAAATGATAGAACGCATTGCCAACAATTATCTTATGTATTCGGATTGGTATAGATGAAGAAGAGGCGCAGGGCGAAGAGGAAGAAGAGGTGAGAGGCAAAGGAATACTGGAATATTGGAATGATGGAAAGAAGAGGTGAGAGAAAAAGATCAATCTGAACTTCCAATAATGTTAAATGTTGAAGAACCAGGAACCCTGAACAATCTTGAACATTCTTGAACCCTTCCTAAACCTTCTTGAACAATCTTGAACAATCTTGAACATTCTTAAACCCTTCCTAAACCTTCTTGAACAATCTTGAACAATCTTGAACATTCTTAAACCTTCCTAAACCTTCTTGAACAATCTTGAACAATCTTGAACAATCTTGAACAATCTTGAACAATCTTGAACAATCTTGAACAATCTTGAACCTTCTTGAACTCTTATTTCCAGAGATTTACCTTTTTAAGGTTGATTTTCTCCTCGAAAAACATTTTGGCTATCTTTTCAAAATGATCTGTAAAATCAGATACATAAAATTCGTTTTTCCCTTTTGGTTCAGGATTAAG
>JAUVKW010000110.1 GCA_030596025.1 Bacteroidota bacterium
GTTAATTGATGTTCTACAATGTTTGTATCCTTTTCATCCTCCAGGGCTAATTCATAACTTTCTTTATCCATCCAGTAGAGATTATGATTGCGGGCAAAGACCACCTTGTTTTCATCCGGTGAAATATTTGCCCAGTCGGGACGTTCTTTGGGCTTTTCATAATCATCCAGTAATTTTAGCTTTTTGGAAGCAAGTTCGTACTCAAAGTAAAAAGTTTTCTTTCCAGGCTTTTTAGCTTTCTTGCTTTTCCCATTGAGGTCATTTTCATTTTCCATATCATTCTCCTCATCCTCTTTTTCTTCTTCAAGTTCTTCATCTACAAGTTTGCTTTTTATCTGGAATTGCAAAACGGTTTCATTCTTTATGAACTTGATTTTCTCAATTGGAAGATGCTTCGCATCAAATGGATCGTGAGTAAGAAGAGACACCTGCGAAGCCATATGATCGTTATCAAAAAGCACCTTCTTCGTACTCCTGTCCGGATCGGTAATGTAATAGGTTTTGCCCTCACTGGTTTCAAATACATACCAGAAACGGGTGCTGTTTTTCAGCCAGTGGGCATCCACGGAAGTGCTGAACACCATGGCTTTTAGTTTCTTTGGAGAGAAGCTTGCAGCCCGGGCATAATTGGCTTTATCAAGGGGTATTTGTTGAGCAGTTACAGAAATGAAAACAAAACCCAACAACAACAGATAGGAAAATAATACCTTCTTCATAGGAGTAAACTTTTTATTGGTTAAGATTATAGCTAATACCAGAAACAATAAAAGTATTATTATTTTCCAGCCTCAGCAAGAACAGTCATATGTTTTATAATATCATATCTTATCAGTAGGGGGTGTCTCAAAAGTGTATAACAACGTCATTCTGAATTCTGAACCTGCCTCAAAAGTCATGTTTGTGTAAAATATTTTGCCCGTAGGGCATTAAGTTTTGTAGCAGAATATTTCAATAATCAAATCATACTCCGTAGGAGTTTAACACTTCAAAAAATCATTTAAAAATCTCGTTTTCTAACAGTCTATCCCCTACGGGGAAATGTTTAAATTCATAACATTTTTCTACAAAACTTTAACCGCTACGCGGTATAAACATCATAAATAGAGGAATGACATTTTCTACTGAATATCTGGCCTTCCCAAAAAAATAAACAACTTTTGAGACAGCCCCTAACGAACCAGAGCTTCGTTTTACATTTAACTTATAATAATTATCACCTCATTTCCGGTAATTCATTCCCTTCCACCCATGGAGCTCCGGCATCTGAAAGAGCTTTTTCCAGTTGTTTTATTTTAGACAATTTCTCAGCAAGCATAATTTGTATTTCAGAAAGTTCCATTTTAACAATCTCAAGACTCATCTTATGGGTTTCAGTGGGCCCATATGTAGAAACTGTAATTCCCCTGTTCACGGCAAACAGGCGATCTCCAATTGTTGGCCTGGATTTCTCTCCTACCTGCTGCTTAGACTTATTGCCATTAAGCCTGACATCCAGTAGCAATAGATCCTGTTTTAACTGATGAAGTTCCTTATCCAGATTCCCTGGTTCGGCATTGGACAAAGACAAAGCTTGCTGCATTAGCATTACTTTTTCTAAAGATTTTGAAAGCTTCAGCCGGACAGCTGATGCTATTCCTGTTATTTCCTCATAGCTTCTCCAGAATGCTGTTGTTTCTTCTGTTGTAGATCCCTCCAGGGCTCCTTTTCTGAGTTGTTCCACTTCAAAACTTATGCTTTCAGATAATTTGGTGGTAAGCCCGTCAACTTCTTTGTACATAGTGGCAGTGTATGTGCCAGGAGCTGCAAGCAGTCCCTGAGGCTCTCCAAAGGGTGAAACTTCATTATCTGTAGAAATCGCATCCGGAGCAGGGTATCTCAGATCCCAGGCAATCCTGTGAAATCCTTTTTCTACAGGACCTTCAATTCTTCTTACCACCTCTCCATTATGGTTTTTTACGGCAATCCAGATTTTTGGTTTTTGCTGCATACGTTCAGCTTCCACTACATCCCATCCCGGGAAACTTAGTTTTTTTCCCTGCTTTTTGAATTGTTTTTCAGCTTCCTGACGAAGATCTTCCCTTGTTTTTAGTCCATCCTTCAGATAATAGGTAAACACAGCACCAAAGGCCGGATTTGGGGCAAGGTAATGAAATGCACCCTGACTTCCTTTGCCCTTATCAAAACCAAGATGTGATCTTGGAATGTACCACCACGCCTTCCTGCTTGAAAACAGGGTAGCTTCCTGCTTCATTTGCTCATCAGATAGTTCTCTCAATACGCTATAATCATCAAATACATAAAAGCCCCGGCCAAAAGAGGCCCCTACCAGGTCATTCTCACGCTTCTGAATTGCCAGATCGCGGAATGAAATAGTGGGCACTCCACCTGTTAGTTTGATCCACTTGCTTCCTCCGTTAATAGTAAAATAGATACCGAATTCAGTGGCCGCAAACAAAAGTTCAGGTTTTACATGATCCTGGACTATCCTCCATACCATGGTCCCATTTGGAATATTACCGCTAATGGATTTCCAGCTTTTTCCAAGATCTGTGCTTTTCATAAGGTAAGGTTTGAAATCGCCAAACTTATGGTTATCCAGCGCCACGTAAACAGTATTTTCATCAAACAGGTCTGCCTTTACATCATTTATAAAAGCTGTTGCAGGAATACCGGGCATATTGACAATTCCTGTTTTCCTCCAGTCTTTTCCACCGTTTTCGGTAACCTGAAGAAGTCCATCATCTGTTCCTGCATACAGAAGACCTTCTTTTAATGGTGATTCTGCTAATGAGGTAATGGTATTGTAGTTAGACATAGCTGAAATATCCCAGGCTTCATCCCATCCCTGGGTACTCCCCATAATTGGGAGGTTTATTCTTTCCTGGTTTTTGGTAAGATCACCTGAAATAGCGGTCCAGTTATCGCCCCTGTTTTCTGAGCGCCATACCCTTTGTGAGGCAAAATATATGCGTGTTGGGGAATGCGGACTTACAAGAATAGGAGAATCCCAGTTAAAACGTTCATAGTCTTCATCTGCTCCCGGCTGGGGCTGAATGTCCACTGCTTCACCTGTGGTCATGTCTATCCTGGCTAGATTACCCTCCTGCCTTTCGGCATAAATAATATCCGGGTTTCCAGGTTCTGTGGCGGGCTGATGTCCATCCCAGTTCAGCACCACACTCCAGTCTGAATTTTCTATACCCTGAATATTATCAGTACGCGAGGGTCCACCCTCGGTACTGTTATCCTGTGTGCCTCCATAAATATTATAGAAAGGCTCTGCATCATCCAGTGCCACTTTATAAAACTGAGTGACAGGCAGGTTCTCCATGTACCTCCAGTTCTGAGCCAGGTCAAAGCTTTCATAAACACCACCATCTGTTCCTACAAGAAGATAATCCGGATCATCCTTTCGAAATGCAATAGCATGATTATCTCCATGTTTATATTGACTATTAAGCCGGGTAAATGTCTTCCCCCCGTCTTTAGAAACCTGCATCGAGGCATCTACCAGATACAGTCGTTCAAACTGGTGCGGGGAGGCATATAATTCCTGGTAATAATGTGGGCCTGTAGCCCCAGCCACTGCATCTGACATTTTCTTCCATGTTGCTCCCCTGTCGGCGGAGCGATAAACCCCACCTGTTCTTCTTTTTAGTTCAATTGCAGCATAAATAATATCGGGCTGTTGAGGTGAAATGGCAAGACCTGTTTTTGCCATATTTTCTTTTGGAAGGCCCTGGGTTAGTTTTTGCCAGCTTTCGCCCCCATCCTCACTGCGATAAATTCCCGTTCCCGGACCGCCACCCATATAGGCTGCTACATTACGATGTCTCTGCCATGTTGCGGCATAGAGCAGGTCCGGATCACGTGGATCTATCACAATATCTGTTACCCCAACCCACTCATTGTCACCAAGGGTTTTTTTCCATGTTTTGCCTCCGTCAGTGGTCTTATACAAACCACGCTCCTCCCCTTTCGACCATAGTGGTCCCTGGGCAGCTACCCAAAGAATATTAGAATTTTCAGGATGAATTATGATCTTTGAAATATGCTGGGTTTTTGACAATCCCATATTCTTCCAGTTCTTTCCACCATCTTCACTTCTATAAATACCATCTCCGTAGCTCATATGCCGTCCTCCTACATTTTCACCAGTGCCCACCCAAACGATATGTGGATTGGAAGGATCAATGCTCAAACAACCAATAGAATAAACCGGCTGGTCATCAAAAATTGGTTCCCAGGTGGTTCCGGCATTGCTGGTTTTCCAGACTCCTCCGGAGGCCACTCCTACATACCAGATATTGTCATCTTCAGGATGAATAGCAATGTCTCCGATTCGGCCACTCATAAAAGCCGGACCAATATTTCTGAGTTTAAGGCCCTTAAAGATTTCTTCTGACATGATATCAGGGATGCTGCTGACCGGAGCTTTGCTTTTTCTTTGAGAAAAGCCTGTTGCTAAAGAAAAGATCAGCAGGGATAGTGTGAAAATGTAATTTAGCCTTTTCATTTTTTTTGTTTTTAGTATGATCGAATAGCAAATATAATTTTTTTTTTAAAGATCTACTCTGGTGAAATATGGGCAGAATAATGAGAGGGATTTACCAGTTCCCGGTATTTGAACACTATTTTTTTATAATCCTCCCAGGTGGGACGTTTCAATTCAGGGTTTCTCAAAAGAGCGGAGGGATGAAAAACCGGCATTGTAGGCCTGCCCGACCAGTTAAGCCACTGACCTCTCACCCGGGTAATTCGCTGATCTTCTCCAACAAGAGTTTTTAATGCTGTGGCGCCCAACAATATGATGATCTTAGGATCTAGTAATTCCACCTGTTTTATTAACCATGGTTTGCAAGCTGTTATTTCTTCAGGTTTAGGTGTACGATTTCCCGGAGGCCTGCATTTTACTATATTGCTGATATAAACATGTTCCTTCCTGTTGAAACCACAGGCCTCCAGTATTTTATCCAGTAATTGTCCTGATTTTCCCACAAACGGACGACCCTGCAAATCCTCATCCCTTCCCGGAGCTTCCCCAATGATCAGTATGGGAGCATCCTTTGGCCCCTCTCCCACAATCACATGATTCCTGGTTTTTTCAAGGGGGCATTTCCTGCATTCCTGAATTTCAAGATTGATTTCTGTAAGGTTCATTGTATTTATATTTTAGTCGATTCGTGAAGATCCTGATCCGCCGACTGGCGGACAGGATGCCTGGTGTCAAGTCAAGTTTCCCTATTAGGGTTCGTCATTCCGAACTTGTTTCGGAATCCGTAGTACAAAAGACTTAGTTTATTCGATAAAACAGTCCTCTTTCCTGGCGTGTTACTTTCACTTTATTTTCAGCTTCAAGAACATCTAGATACTTGTTTACTTCATTTATATGCAATCCCAGAATAGTGGAAAGATCATCCAGGGTGCAAGGACGCCTTTTAATGGTCTCAAGAATGGCCTCTTCGGCATCTTTCCGGTAGGAGGCAATATTTTTTCTGCCGGGTGCTTTTGTTATGATCTCTGCATTCTCCAGGTTCCAAAAATCAAGAATCTCCTTCAATTCAATATTGCTTGCAGGACGTATATCATCAAGTATTCCAGGACGGTCAAGGGTGTTTAGCTGTACCCTGTCCGGTTGAATTTTTAGAATGGCCTCCTTTAAAAGCAAAAGTTCGTTTCTCTCATCATTATAGCCCGGAATGATAAGAATTTCGAGCCATATTAAGCCCTTAAATTCTTTTCGGAAGGTAATTAGTCCCTGTATATATTCATCTAAATTGAGTCCTGAATAAGGCCGGTTTATTTTCTGAAAAGCATCCGGGGAAGCAGCATCCAAAGAAGGCAGAACCAGGTCTGCCGGTAATAGTTCGTTCCTTACTTCTTTTTGGTTTAACAAAGTTCCGTTCGTGAGAACCGCCACAGGAATATCCGGTTTTTTCTTTTTTATAAATGTCAGAACGTCTCCTAAACGTGAATTTAAAGTAGGTTCACCAGAACCCGAAAAAGTGATATAATCAGGATCGGGACTGTTTTCAAAATAATGTTCTAATTCAGCCACTACTATGTCGTAAGGTATGTATTCCATCCGCTTATCGGTAAGCTTAGTGGATGGCCCACATTCACAGTACACACAGTCGAGTGAGCAGACTTTATGAGGCACCAGGTCAACTCCCAGGGAAATTCCAAGGCGACGAGAAGGTACCGGACCAAAAAGATATTTATACATAATTATTTATTGTTAGAAGGATTTAAAAACCCGTGCCAGGGCTTCATTTCTTGCAGTTTAGTTTGTAAATAAAAAACAAAGATGATAAAATCAAAAATAGATAAAGTATAAAAAATGGTTGGAATCCAAATTGCTCAATAATCCACCCTCCTATCAATGGAAAAAGAGCAGGTAAAATATTCCCTGCACCGGCAATTCCCGTATATAAGGCCCGGTTTTCTGTCCCTGATACTTCCAGGAGAATTCCACTCATAGAAATGCTATAAGAGGCATAGATCACACCTCCCATCAGGAAAAGTAAGTAGAAAGGAGGTTGACCGGGGTAAAATAACAATATTGACACAACTAAACTTACCAGTAAAACATTTCCATAAAGCAAATACCTGTACTTAAACTTCTTGAAAACTGTAACCAAAATAAACCCGACAGACACGCTACCAAGAACTTTAAATATTAGAAACATCCCGGTTTGTGTACTCCCGGTATGAAACATTTGTTTTGCATAAAGCATAATAAAGGGCATAAGGGCAATACTGATTCCCATAGTATTTATAAACCCCAGGAAATAACCCAACTTGCTATTCCTTGACAATTCACTTCTAATAAGAATAAGAAAGTGCCTGGGGTTTCTTACAAGTAATTTTGATGGAAGATGTTCTTTTATTCTCCAGAAGCCCAGGGAAGCAATAAAAAGAGCCAAAAAGGCGATAAGAAACATGCTTGCATAATTGACAGGAAAACTATTCAATGTAATGACTTTCCTTGCTAAAAAAGCTGATAAAAGTAAAATACTCCCTGTAACTACCTGCCTTGTGGAAAAAAAAGACTTCCTTGAAGAGGGATCTACAGACTTGCCCAGGATATCTGTATAGGGAATATTTGAAAAAGCTCCACCAAGGGAGAATACAGTTATCAGGAAAAAAATGAATAAGATGGTATAATTTCCATGTAGTAATCCTGAAAAATACAGCATCAGTCCCAAAACAAAGAGTGCAAGTATCCTTGCATTGATACCCAGTAACAGGAATTTCTTTTTGTACTCGAAATTACTAATGAAAGGAGCAAATATCAATTGAGTGAAACTGGCTCCCCCGAGCATGATTGCTGTCATAATACCAACATGCATAGCACTGCCTCCGGCTTCAATAAGCATTGCCGGGACTATGGTGTCTACATCCATAAAAGAACGCGCAAAGGCAAGGAAAGAAGCATGCCACAGCAGGGAATATACATTGTTCTTTGAAATATCAGGAGGTAATTTGGTCATAAATTTTGACTGTCTTGTCGTGGTATTTGTCTACTGATTAAACAAAAAAAAATCAAGTCACAAAAGTGTGGACATATTCTGGCATTATATGTCAAATGTCAGAAGGCAACATTTGACATTATTTTTCTTTTCCAATATTCCAATATTCCATTCTTCCAATTGCCTTACTCACCTCTTCTTTAGCTCCCTCTCTCTGTCTTTACTCAGCTCTCACCTCTTCTTCCTCTTGTCTTGCCCTGCGCCCTGTGCCCTTTGCCACTTCATTACTCATTGACTTGACACTAATCATATGCCAACCTGGTTTTTTCATTAGCAATTGTTGGCTCAATAAGGCCCTTCCATTCTGGTGATTTCCACGTGCCCAGGTTTTCATGAGTAATACGGTATTTCTCAGGAATGGGATGTGTGCCTACAACTACCTTCATTCCGTATTTTTCAGGAATGAATTCCCGGAATTGATCAATATAAGGACATGGAGGATAGCCAACAACAAGTCCGGTAGCTAAATGAATGACTTCAGCCCCATTATTTTTCATTTCTTCCGGGGCATATTCAATATTTCCACCAGGGCAACCTCCACAGCTTGTAAATCCAACAAGTTCAACATCTTCATCCTTGCTGTATATATCAAAAGCTCCCTCCCGTTGTTGCAGGGAACGAAAACATTTACCACCTGCACAAGCGCGATACCGGTCACAAATAATAATACCAATTTTTGTTTTTTTCTTCATGGTTTTTATTTTTTTAAGAATTATTCATACCTGAATATTATAGTTCTTTACTTTCAAAAAAGGACTTAGCGATAAAACTCCGGATCATCTATAAAATCTTCATCACGATGTCCCAGTTCTTTTTCCACATACCAGTTAATTGAACTTTCAACACAATCTATTGAAGGAAGATAGGGCTTAATATCTAAAACAGGCGTTCCTTCAAATGCATCTATTCCCCGTATATAAAGTACCCCCTTTTCAATGCGATCGAGTTTTACCAGTGAAAAGCCAATAGGATTTGGCCGTTTGGGACTGCGTGTAGCAAAAAGACCGAATTCATGCTCGTCTGTTGAACCTGGAGGTTTTACAATAGACTCCCAACTTTCTACCTGGTCAAAATGAAAGAACACCAGGATATATTCAAATTCATCAAGTGTTTGCAGGGCCTTCTGGAAGGGCTTAAAAATTTCAATGCTTGCCTCTTCATCAGGCTTTAGAATTCCCTGCCTGGGAGCACCTGTATCAGGATTATATGAGCTATGTACTACTCCAATTGGATGAAATACTATTTCCTCTTTCATAATACCGGTCTGTTTGTTAATGCATGAAATATTCAACAGGAAATAAAACAATATAATACTTATTATTCTGATATTCATTTTGATTTTTGATAATCATAAATTATTTCCTCTATATCACTCATGGTAAAACCATACACTCTTCTCAACCGGCCTAATCTCTCATTATTTAATGTTGACAGGGGAATGCCAAGTTTACTTTTAATATGATTAGCTGGTACTTCATATTTCTCAACTACCTCAATAAGAGTCATACTTCCAATAACCTCAATATTTTTTGGGATATCACGATGCCTGCCTTCATCTGATAGCTCGTTTTGATGTGAAGAATGGACTTGATCCTCATCTAGATTAAATTCATATTTTTCATCACCAGGACTTATATATTTTGAGTCATCCTCAATTTCCTCAATTGTCAGAGGCTCTGCATTTTGTCGCAGGCGTCCATCTCCTCTTCCATCTCCCCTTTCTATATCATTTCTCTCATTGCCCCTCAAATATTGCCGGCCACCTTCAAATGCAGGCTCATCAACCACAGGATCAACAAAAACCGGAAAAACCACTAATGCAATAGAAACCACTAATAAAGTAAGTGCTACAATTATTCTTATTACCCTGTTTTTTATAAAACTCTTATAAATATTTATTACCATTTTCCAGTGAAACCAGATATGCAAAACCAACAATCCAAACAGAATTAATCCAAGAATAAAATGTATCCTGTTCCAATCATGCCGCTCAAATCCCCAAAAATAAAACTCCATATTCTCTCCGTACTTTTCCCACTTCTGCTGCCCTGTCAATAATACGTACTTATTAAGAAGTCCTACTCCTATCAATGCCATCATATCAACGAGCATAATAACATCGATTACCAAATTTAATTTTGCGTTTTTCATTTCGCTTATTTGTTTTTTACAAAATACTTTTCCATTCTATCGAATGCTTTATTTATCATTTCTTCGGGAACACAAAATGAAAGCCTGATATGATTTTCTCCTGTTGGTCCAAAAGCTATACCCGGAGTTGTAGAAACCCTGGCTTCCCTTAGTAAGTTTTTACTAAAAGCAATTGAGTCGTTTCCCTGATCTCCTAAAATTTTTGGAAACATCAAATACGAACCTTCCGGCTTATTATATTCAAAAACAGAATCCAGGACATCTAATCTTTCACACATCAGATTCCTGGCCTTAAGGTAATGTAGGCTAAATTCTTCGATACAATCCTGACTTCCTTTTAAAGCTGCAATTGCAGCATATTGCGAGGCCACGGGTGCACAAATAGAAAGAGGTATATGTGCTTTTTTAAGCTGTGTTATAATCTCTTCATCAGCATGAATATAACCAATGCGCCAACCGGTCATTGCATAAGTCTTTGTAAAGGTGTAATTGCTTATTACATTTTTACTCAATTCGGGAATTGAGGCCATACTGAAATGTTTACTATCATCGAAAGTAAAGTACTCATATGCTTCATCAGTTATAACAGTAAGATTGTGCTTTAAAGCAATTTTTCCTAAATCACGAAGTGTGCTTTCGGGAAAGACTGTTCCCGTAGGATTACTTGGAGTGCAATACATAATTGCTTTTGTATTCGGTGTAATTGCTTTTTCTATTGCTTCAATATCCAAAGCATAATTCTCATCTTCATTTAAAGGAACTAAAACAGGTATCCCTGATGCAAGCTTAACCTGTGTTATATGGGTTGAATATGTTGGTGTAGGAAGGATTACTTCATCACCGGGGTCGATGCTTGCCAAAACAGATGCAGCCAATCCTTCTATTGCTCCCACGGTAACAATTATTTGCGAAATATTGGCATCAATATTATTGTCCCTTTTGAGTTTTTTTACAATTTCTTCCCTCAATTCCGGTAAGCCTTCACTTTGGGAATAACCCCCGGTCAATCCTTTATTGATAGCTTCAATAACTGCATCATTGATATGTTTG
>JAUVKW010000092.1 GCA_030596025.1 Bacteroidota bacterium
ACGATCTGCTCGGTGAAAGGGATGTTCCTTTTGAAAGTTATTTCGGAATTCAAACTTTGCGGGCCATTGAGAACTTTAATATCTCAGGGGTAAGGCTTAATTTTTATCCTAAACTGATACAGTCGCTGGTGATGGTAAAAAAGGCTGCTGCAATGGCAAATTATGACCTTGGATTATTGGATGAATCTGTATTTAATGCAATTATCCAATCCTGTGATGAAATTATTTCAGGAAGGTACCAGTTTCACTTTGTTGTGGATATGATACAAGGAGGAGCAGGAACATCCACTAACATGAATACCAACGAGGTTATTGCAAACAGGGCACTGGAGATCATGGGTTATGAAAAGGGCCAATATCAATACTGTCATCCCAACAATCATGTAAACCTGTCTCAATCTACTAACGATGCATATCCAACTGGAATTAAGCTAGCATTGATTTATAGCAATGATGCACTGATGACTGAACTGGAAAAACTTATTGGGGCTTTTAGAAAGAAAGCCATTGAATTTTCAAATATCATTAAGATGGGCCGTACCCAGTTGCAGGATGCCGTTCCAATGACTCTTGGACAGTCATTCGAAGCGTATGCTGCCACACTTGATGAAGAGGTTGACAGGCTTAGCGAAAATGCCAATTTATTTCTTGAGTTGAATATGGGTGCTACAGCAATAGGCACAGGCATAAATTCCGATCCGGAATATTCTGTAACAGTAATTAAGCACTTGAGAAATATAACAAAAATGCCGGTAGTTAATGCGAAAAATCTGGTTGAGGCAACACAGGATACCGGATCTTTTGTGATGTATTCATCAGCAATTAAAAGACTCGCCATAAAACTTTCAAAAATATCAAACGATTTAAGGCTATTGTCATCTGGTCCGAGAACAGGAATTAATGAAATAAACCTGCCAGCTATGCAGCCAGGTTCTTCAATAATGCCAGGGAAGGTAAACCCGGTAATTCCTGAAGTGGTAAATCAAATTGCATTTAAAGTAATTGGAAACGATCTTACAGTGAGTATGGGTGCGGAAGCAGGACAGCTTGAGTTGAATGTAATGGAGCCGGTAATTGTTCAGAGTTTATTTGAATCCATTGAAATGCTTAAGAGTGGAATGGCTACACTTAGATCACGTTGTATTGTTGGAATCACTGCCAATGAGGATCATTGCAGAAGACAGGTTGAAAATAGCATTGGTTTGGTAACGGCATTAAACCCTGTTTTGGGTTATGAAATAAGCACTGAGCTTGCAAGGGAAGCCTTAGAACAAAACCGGGGAGTCTACGAGTTGGTATTGGAAAAAAAGCTACTTACAAAGAAAGAACTGGATAAACTATTAGCCCCGGAATATATGCTGAAACCACATAAGATGCAATCAGGGAAAAAAGGATAAGTGAATGTGTGATACTATTTAACCTTCCATTCTTACAAAGTTACTTCGCACCCATCCCGAAAAAACAGAAATCTTCGATTTCATCTTTTTTCGAGGATCCTCGAAAATCTATCGAATCGCCTTCAGCTGATTCTTGATTTTCGGGAAAGGGCCACTTCTGAAAAGCCGCTTCCCGAATCAAGTTCGGGACAGGCTGTGAGGTTTTCACTCACTCCGTTCGCTCAAACGTTCCATGTCTTTGAGGATCTTTTCAACTTCAGCTTCGGTTTTGTAAAGTTTATCACGACAAACCTTTACCAGGAAAGAAACTCTTTTTACAGTAGAAGAAAGCTCATCTACATCTAATTCTTCATTTTCAATCCGGCTCAGGATTTCTTCCATTTCTTGCATGGCTTCGCCATATTTCAATTCTTTTTTTGCCATGTTAAAGAGATTATTATTGGGTTAAAATTAGTCATCCTTATTGAATGATCCTACTGCTTTTTTCTCTTGAAAGTATTGAAAAGTGTTTTTCCCATTTTCAAATAATAAATATCTTAAAAATATGCAATGGGTTATTTAATTGATTTATCCTTTCCAGGCAATGTGACAGTAAAGGTGGTTCCTTCGCCCGGACTACTTTCCAGATCAATGTGCCCTTCATTTAGAAGGATAAATTCTTGTGCAATTATCAGGCCTAGTCCAGCACCAGTTTCATTTGATGTGCCGCGTGTACTTAAATGTTTATCAGGGCGAAATAGCTTCTCCTGATCTTCTTTTCGAATTCCAATTCCTTCATCAGCAATAATAAGAATAGCTTTGCCCTTTTTACAGGAAACACTCAGGTGGATCTTACTTCCTGAAGGAGAAAATTTAATTGCATTTTGTACCAGATTTCTAACTGCTGATGATAACAAATCATAATCTGCAAAGGCAAGGCAGTTTTTATCCACACTTGAATATATTGATATTTCTTTATTATTGGCCATTACCTGAAATAGATTTTCAACTGATTGGACAAGCTTAGAAACGTTTATCATCTTTTTTCGTGTAATGATCTTACCTGTCTGACTTTGACTCCATTGTAAAAGATTCTCAAGCAATGAATAAAGATTATTGGCAGTCTGGTAAATCACACTACTATATTCTTTTATTTCCTTTTTATTTAAATGGTTAGATTCCTCCTCCAATAGAGAGGCGAATCCTAAGAGAGCATTAAAAGGATTAATCAGGTCATGGGCCATTATAGAAAACAGCTTATTTTTTGTATCGGCCAGGTTTTTCAAGTTTTCTTCAGCTTTCAACAAATCTTCCTGAGTTTTTTCAAGAAGTTTCTTTTTCTGATTAAGAATGCTTGTCATTCTTTGCTTGATATAATAAGCCCTGATACTAAAACCTGCACCTACTAATAGAGTTAAGCATACAAACAAGAAATAAAATCGTAAACGTTTTTGCTTGCTCAGTGATGCATTTTGAATTGCGTCTTCCGTTTTTAGGAGTGCAATGTCCTTCTCTTTTTTTTCTGAATCATATTTCATATCCAGAAAAGACATCTTTTGATCCCGATGATAAATCCTCAAAGAATCTTTTAATCGGTAAACATGTTTTTGGTAGGAAAGAGCTTCAGCAAAATTTCCTTTGTTTTCGAGAAGCATGGATAATTCTTGTTCAGTATTTATTATAAGATCAGTAAAATGGTATTTATTTGCATGCTCTAATGCCAGGTTAAAGTGTTGCATACCAAGGCTTACATTCTCTTCCCTGGTAAAATTTAAACCAAGGTGATAAAGAATATTGGCAGTCTCATAGTTCAAGCCAGATTCTTGTGCCAGTACAGAAGCTTTAGTGAGATTTTGTCTGGCAGCTGTGAAATCCTTTTCCATAATTTTTATTTCAGTAATGTACAATAGGATTTTTATATAATACTTGTAATTACTGACATCTTGAATGCATGGAATACATTGATTTAGATAAATTTGAGCTTCGTCATAGTTATCCTGGGAAAGGAATAATTCGGCAATACTTATGTGATTTAGAATCTGGCTTAAAGTATCCTTACTTAGTTTTGCTAATTGATTTGCTTGTTTGAAACTTGACAAGCCTTTTTGAGCCTGCCCATTATTAAGGTAGGATTTACCTAGTTCATGGTAGATGTATCCAATCAGAACCGAGTCTTTGATCTGTTCCGCCAGTGACTGTGATTTAATATATTCATTAATTGCCTCCGGATACATCTCTGTATTGTGATATAACTTCCCAATTCTCAAATACGCCTTTGCCATCCAGTCTGTCCTGTTCGCTAATTCAGCAATAAACAATGATTGTTTTTCATATTCAAGACATTTTTCAAGGGAAGATGATTTATATTCCCCTGTGAGCTGAGAAAGTAATTCTATCTTTATCGAGTCATCTGCCGAACTTAGAAGCTTTAATATACTATCTGACTGCACAGGATTCCCATTGGTATAGAATGTATGGAAAATCAAGATCCCAGGAATCAACAGATATTTTATTTTCAGTTTCATAGAATTCAAAAAGACTAAACAGACATAGGAATTGTTGGAATTGTGAAAGAAAAGATGCTTCCTTTTCCTTCCCGGCTTTTAATACTTAAGGTTCCACCAATTTTTTCAACAAATTCTTTACACAATATTAATCCCAGGCCAGTTCCTTCTTCATTATTAGTGCCCCGGGAGGAAAAGTTTTCTTTCAGGGAAAACAGTTTTTTCAGGTCTTTATTTTTTATCCCTATTCCAGAATCCTCTACAGACAATTTTATGAGAGGACCAACTTCTGTGACTTGCAGAGAAATTTTTCCTCCAGGATGAGAGAATTTAATTGCATTTCCAATCAGATTCCTTAATATGCTTGAAAGGATATCCTGATCAGCATATACTTTGGTATCTTTAGTAATATTTGTAGTAATTGCAATATCCTTTTCCCGTATCTGAGACTCTGATAAGGTAATAAGCTCCTGAACTAAATCTTGTAAATTCAGGTATTTTGGGCTGTTATTGAGTTTCCCTACCTGACTTCTCGACCAATGTAACAAGTTTTGCACCAGATGGAAAAGATTTTTTGCGGAAGTATGAATCCATGATGAGTACTTTTTAATATCAGAATTTGATAGTTTATCGATGTTTGAATAGAGAATCTCAGAAAGGCCAATAAATGAATTAAAAGGATTGATGAGGTCATGAGCAATAATTGAAAAGAACTTGTCTTTTGTGCTGTTAAGTGTTATCAGTTCCATCCTGGACTCTTCAATTTGTTTATTTGAGTAATACAACTCAATATTCTTAGCCTGAATTAACGCTGAATTCCTATTGCGATCCTGCACAAACAGGCCTGATAAAATAATTATTGCAAATGAAATTCCTGATATGATAATGATGAAAATTCCTATATATTTCTGTTTACTGATTTCTATTTTATGCAGGGACTTATTTTTTTCCAACAATTCAATTTCTTTCAATTGATTCTCTGTTTCGAAAATTACCTGCTTTTCAAAAATCACATTGGCTTTGTTTTGTTGAAAGATACTATCCTGAAGTTGATGGAATACGTTAAAGTGAAAGAGGGCTTTTTCATATTTATGATTCAATTCATATAATTGCGCAAGGTTGCTATGTATGAGAGATATAAGGTTTTTTGCCCCCAGTTGATTAGCATTGTTAAGAGCTTCAATTAGCAAGAGCTTTGCCTGAGGAAAATTATTCTCCAATATGAGTATTTCAGCAATGCTTGTTTTTGCAATAATTATCCCTTCCAGTTTATCTAATTCCAGGTAAATATTTAATGCTTTTCTCTGGTATTCTTTGGCTTTTTCATACTGATTCATGAATTTGTAAAAATCGCCTAAATTGGTGCTGATGTTAGCAATACCTTCTGTAATATTAAGTTTTTCATTGATTTCAAGTGCTTCCATTCCACACTTAAGAGCATTCTCATAATCTTTAATCTCCATATACATTACCGAAAGATTATTCATATTAATGCCCATGCTTTCTTCATCATTATGAGCTTCACTGATTTCATATGCTTTATTGAGATACTCTATGGCTTTTTCAAAATTAGAGTATTCAGAGTGTAATATAGCTATGTTGTTGTAAGAAGATGCAACCCCAATTTGGTCTCCAATCAGTTCTCTTTTTGCAAGAGATTTGAGATAATTATCCATTGCATTGTTATAGTCTGTGAGCATGGAATAAACATTTCCCATCCAATTCTCTGCATCTGCAATTCCCCAAATGAAATTATTTTTTTCGCTTATGTCATATGCATTCTTAGCATGTTGCATACTGGAAATTACTGAAGACCCGTAGTAGAGCCTCGAAAGTTCAATGTGCATTCGAACTTTCTGACTGTCATTCTGCATGGATAGGTGCGACTCAATAGAATCAATAATATGCTTCTGGCCTTCAGCTATCTGAAGGTTCAGGCTTAGAAGCACAGCTACTAATAAGCTATAAATTCTCTGAGTCATACTCTATATTTGTGATTTCCTGAAAGCTCTTTGGTATAATACGTGATATATTAAGTTTGGTTTGACTTTTTACTTGATTCTTGAAATTTTGCTATCACTTTCTCCCTGAGCATATTTTGTGAGGATGGTCTTTCCTTTTTCTAAGTTTTCAGAGTCTTTAATAATTTTTCCATCGCAATAAGTAATACTATAGCCCCGCATTAAAACATTAGCCGGATCAAGTAACTGCAATGTTTTTTCAGCAATGGATAATTGATGATGGCTGCCATTTATTTTTTGCCTTATTAGATCTCTTATTTTTATTGAACCTGAGGATATTTTATATTTTGAGTTTAAAAGAAATTCTTTCAGAAGAAAATTGAATTGCCCTTTGTATTCTGTTAATTTTTCATGTTTGTTATGAACTGCACGTCCAAAAGTATGGCGGACTTTGCCTGCGAGCTGGCTTAGATGACTTGACTCCTTTAGAATAGAATTCATCAGAAGGGGAATCAGTTGTCTTCCTTTCAGGTCGATATATATTTTTTCATTTTCAAGAATTTGAGCTATTCCGGCAATAATGTTGGTTTTAGTTTCCTGTGTATATGTTTCCAGATTCTGATATGAGTTAATCAGGTATTCAGCGACAGCCGTGGGTGTTTTTAAACTATGATGTGCGACCATATCGCATACTGATTCATCTTTTTCATGACCTATTCCGGTTATTACAGGAATAGGAAACTGTGCGATATGACTACTTAGTGAATAATTATTGAAGCTATTCAGGTCAGTTTGAGATCCTCCCCCCCTGATTAAAACAAGCAGATCGAAGAAGGATATATACCTGTTAATTTCATCAAGGGAATGAATAATTGATCCAGGAGAATCATTTCCTTGCACTATTGACGGAAAAAGTTTGGTGTAAAATATGTACCCAAAAGGATTATTCTGAAGCTGGTGTATAAAATCATGGTATCCGGCTGCATTTGGGGATGATATTATGGCGATTTTTGAAGGAAAATACGATTCAGGGAGTTCTTTATTCATTTGGAATACTCCATCTTCTTTTAGTTTAATGATGGTCTCCATTTTTAATTTTGCCAGGTCACCTAAAGTATATGCCGGATCAATATCTTTAATGTTTAAAGAGAAACCATACAATTCATGAAACTCTACCTTTGCCTGGATCAAGACCTTTAATCCGGACTGGAGTTTCGTGTTTGATGTAGTCTCAAAATAGGGCTTCAATAGCCGGTATGTATATGCCCAGATTGTGGCCCTTACTCTTGCTATAATAGAATCTGTTTGCGTGTCTTTTTCAATGAGCTCCAGATAGCAATGACCTTTTGAGTTTTCATTAATTTCGTTGATTTCAGCAATTACCCATTGTGCTTTAGGGAAAGAATTCTTAATTCTATCCTTAATTTGAAGATTAAGTTCTGATAATGTAATCTTATTTGTCACTATTGCTTGATAATCTTTACATCATTCAGGTCAGGATCTTTTAAGTGACCTTTATTTTTTTCATATTCCACCATTTTTTCTTCGAATTGCTTATCAATTTCCTCCTGGTTTTCTGGTATCCCATCAATGTAGTTTATTTCCTTTATCTTGCCTGTGCCTAATTCAGTATACAGCCACTTCCCAATTCTAAGATCATTTTTATACAATCCTTTTATTTCTTCTGTTCCATCAGGATAGCAATTAATGAAGGGCCCGTCCAGTTTTCCATCTTTAAAGTTAGTGTTTAATTGCAGCTTGCCATTTGGAAACCAGATTTTCCATGCTCCGTTTTTCTTATCGTTTTTCCATGAAAGTTCCTGAGTAATACTGCCATTTTCAAAATATTTCTTTGATACTCCATGCTTTTCTCCTTCTTTGTAGGATTCAGCATAAGAAAGATAAGCTCCATAATAGGAATAGTATTTCCATATACCATTTTTCTTGTTTCCGATAAATTCTCCCTTAGCAGCAATTTCTCCATTTTGATAATAATGTTTGACTTCTGATTTATTACTTTTATCCATATGGAGGACAATGGTTTTTAAACTGCCATCATCATAGTAATGTTCGAATATTCCTATGGCGATGTCATTTTCAAACTGACCTTTATATCTTAATTTGCCATTCTGGAAATACTTCCTCCATGGGCCTTGCTTCCGTCCCATATCATCAATTTGATTATAAACTGAGTCCTGAGTCTCAGATAATTCCTGACAAAAGGAATAAGCCTGGAATGTTATTAGGGGGATAAGGATTAATAAATATTTAATTTTCATGAGTTTATTATTGAAACTAAAGTAAAGTAAGAAAATGTAAAAATAAATAAAAACCCGTCCTGAATATCAGAACGGGTCTTTATTTTATTTGTGAAACTCAAATTTCAAAAACAGCCTGTCCCAATTTTTAGGGATAGTGAACCGGAGCTCAACAAAGTTAATTGAAATTTGAAAGTTGAACAAGGGGCTGTCTCAAAAGTCATTGTGTTCCCTGGTGACTCCTTAGTGTAACTTGTGGTAAAATCTTAAAGAGCTGAACCGCAAAGGATCACAAAGTACACATTAAGGTTACACAAAGTAGGATTACATCTCTTTTCTATGAACAATTAACTTTTAAGACAGCCCCAAATGTATTATTTAACCTCTTCAAAATCCACATCAGTTACCTCATCATCTTTATTTTGATCCTCTTGTGAAGGTTCCTTGTCAGATGGGGCTTCTTGCGCATCTTGCTGGGTGGCTTTGTACATTTCTTCAGATGCAGCCTGCCATACCATATTCAGTTCTGCTGTATGCTTATCAATAGCTTCCAGATCTTTATTTTTATGTGCTTCTTTCAGTTCCCCAAGAGCCTTCTCTATAGGTTCTTTTTTATCTGAAGGAATTTTATCTCCGTATTCTTTCAATTGTTTTTCTGTTTGAAAGATGAGACTGTCTGCAGCATTTATTTTATCTACTTCTTCACGTGCAGACTTATCTGCTTCTTCGTTTGCCTTGGCTTCTTCTTTCATTTTGTTGATTTCATTATCACTTAAACCCGATGAAGCCTCAATTCTTATACTTTGTTCCTTGCCAGTACCCTTGTCTTTTGCTGAAACATTTAAAATTCCATTGGCATCGATATCAAATGAAACTTCTACCTGAGGAGTTCCTCTTGGTGATGGTGGTATTCCATCCAGGTGGAATCTTCCAATTGTCTTATTCCCTGATGCTATTGGCCTCTCTCCCTGTAATACATGGATTTCAACGGAAGGTTGATTATCAGCTGCTGTGGTAAAGGTTTCTGTCTTTTTTGTTGGTATTGTAGTGTTGGACTCAATAAGTTTTGTCATAACACTTCCCAGTGTTTCAATTCCAAGGGATAAAGGTGTTACATCCAGAAGAAGAACATCTTTCACTTCACCGGTAAGGACTCCACCCTGAATAGCAGCTCCTACAGCAACTACTTCATCAGCATTAACGCCTTTTGAAGGAGTCTTCCCAAAAAACTTTTTAACTGTTTCCTGAATCGCAGGAATACGTGTGGACCCACCAACAAGTAGAATTTCATCTATTTCAGAAGTCTTCAAACCGGAATCGCTTAAAGCTTTTTTACAGGGCCCAATAACAGCGTTGATCAATTTATCTGATAACTTTTCAAATTGTGCCCGTGTTAAAGTCTTTACCAGGTGTTTTGGAATTCCATCCACAGGCATGATATAAGGAAGATTAATTTCTGTGCTGGTGGCACTTGAAAGTTCAATCTTGGCTTTTTCTGCTGCTTCCTTCAATCGCTGAAGGGCCATAGGATCTTTTCTTAAATCAATGTTTTCATCTTTTTGAAATTCATCAGCAAGCCAATCAATTAATACCTGGTCAAAGTCATCTCCTCCAAGATGGGTATCACCATTTGTTGATTTCACTTCAAAAACCCCCTCTCCCAATTCGAGTATGGAAATATCAAAAGTTCCTCCTCCAAGGTCAAAAACAGCAATCTTCTGATCTGCCCCTTTTTTATCTAAACCATAGGCCAGGGAGGCAGCAGTAGGCTCGTTAATAATCCTTTTTACGGTTAATCCGGCTATTTCTCCTGCTTCTTTAGTGGCTTGTCTTTGTGAGTCGCTAAAATATGCAGGCACTGTAATAACAGCATCCGTTACTTCCTGTCCCAGGTAATCTTCTGCAGTTTTTTTCATTTTTTGCAGGATCATTGCAGAAATTTCCTGTGGAGAATACTTCCGGTCATCGATTTTTACTCTTGGAGTATTGTTTTCTCCTTTTATTACTTTGTAAGGAACTCTGGCTATCTCTTTTGACATAGCAGAATGTGATTCCCCCATAAACCTTTTTATGGAATAAATGGTTTTGACCGGATTGGTTATTGCCTGTCTTTTTGCAGGATCTCCAACCTTTCTTTCACCATTTTCCACAAACGCAACCATTGAAGGGGTTGTTCTCTTCCCTTCGCTATTAGGTATTACCACTGGTTCATTTCCCTCCATTACTGCAACACATGAATTGGTAGTACCTAAATCTATACCTATAATTTTACTCATCTCTAATTAATTTATTATCATTTAAATATTTGTTTTATTCTTTTAAGTGATTTTCATAAAACAATCATTATGCCACTTCAGAAATATGCCAGTTTAGTGTTAATTTGGCATATGCTTCTTAAAGTGGCTACTAAATTGATTTTATTTTTGTGACAAAAAGGCAGGGTGAAGAATGGAGTGGCTGGAAGTGTTGGATCGGGAATGATGAGAGATGAGCCCCGAAGGAGAGATAGAACGAGGGAGCGAAAGAAGACATGAGTGATGAGACAAGACAAACAAAATGAGAGTAGTAAACAATATCAAATGTCAGAAGGCAAATGTCAAATGTATCATGTAAATATAGGAGATTTCAACATATGAAATTGCATATATGTTTCTTAACCGGACCCTTCTGATTCCAAAAAGCAAAAAATAAAAAAGCTCAAAATTTATCTAAGCATCCAAATCAAATTTGTAATTTTGCGGGATAGAGCATTCTACCAACATACAATATTAGTTATGGCACTTCATAAGCAAGTTCGAAAAGTAACAACTCATGTTTTGAATGAGATGAAACTACGAGGGGAAAAAATCGCTATGCTTACCGCTTACGATTATACTCTGGCCAGAATTCTTGATCAGGCGAAAATAGATGCAATTCTTGTAGGAGATTCTGCATCGAATGTAATGTCTGGTCATTTAACTACCATCCCAATTACCCTTAATGAGATGATATATCATGCATCAGCAGTTGTAAGAGCAGTTACCAGGGCATTGGTTGTTGTCGATCTTCCATTTGGGACCTACCAGGGAAATTCAAAAGAAGCCTTATCCTCTGCAATAAGAATAATGAAAGAAACTGGTGCTCATGCAGTAAAAATGGAGGGAGGAAAGGAAATTCTGGAGTCAGTAGAGAGGATATTATCTGCCGGGATTCCTGTAATGGGACATTTGGGCCTGATGCCACAATCCATACATAAATTTGGAACCTATATTGTTCGGGCCACTGATAAGGATGAAGCTGATAAGCTTCTTGAAGATGCGCAAATACTTGAAAAGGCAGGATGTTTTGGAATTGTTGTTGAGAAGGTTCCTGCCAGCCTTGCAAAGAAAGTAGCGAAAGAAATAAAAATCCCGATTATTGGTATTGGTGCCGGCCCTGATGTTGATGGCCAGATTTTAGTTCTTCATGATATGCTGGGTTTAACACAGGAGTTTTCTCCAAGATTCCTGAGGCGCTATCATGACCTGAACCAGGAAATTCTAGGATCGGTATCAAGCTACATTGATGATGTGAGATCACATGACTTTCCCAATGAAAATGAGCAGTATTAATATCATATATGAGGATAACCATCTGATAGTCCTGAACAAATCGGTTTCTGATCTGGTTCAGGGAGATAAAACTGGCGATACGTCTTTGGATGTTAAGACAAAGGAGTATCTGAAAAATCTTTATAAAAAGCCTGGAAATGTTTTTCTTGGAGTAATTCACAGGTTGGACAGGCCGGTTAGTGGAGTGGTTGTTTTTGCCAGAACCAGTAAGGCCTTGTCTCGTATGAATAAATTATTCCAGGAGAAGAAGGTTCAGAAAAAGTATTGGGCCATAGTATCTGATAAACCCCCGGTTGAGGAGGAAAGATTAAATCATTTTTTGGTTCGAAAACCAAATCTGAATAAATCTTTTGCTTATTCTACTCTAAAAAAGGGATCTAAAGAGGCATCTTTAAGCTATAGCTTAGTGGGGAGGACAAAAAACTACTTTTTCCTTGAAATAGATCTTCATACCGGTAGGCATCATCAAATCAGGTGTCAACTGGCTAAAATAGGCTGTCCCATTAAGGGAGATTTAAAATATGGTTCTGGAAGATCGAATCCGGGTGGAGGAATTAGCCTTCATGCACGGGAAATTGAGTTTATTCATCCGGTTTTAAAGGAAGAACTCAAAATTATTGCAGCCCCCCCCAAAGATGTATTATGGAATGAGTTTTTAGAAATGGCAGGGAACCAGGGATAGGAGAGAGGCGCAAGGCAAGAAAGATGAGTGAAGAAGAGAATGTCCCAGGAAAAACAGCACCGGGCTTTAGCCTGGTGTAAAAAGGGAATACCCCAAAAGAGGTCCGGATCGAAACGCAATATAATAATTAGATGCTGTTTCGGACCGCAAACCCAAGGTAGAGAGAGATGAGAGATCCGCCTTCACTAAAGTTTCGGCGGACAAGTGAGAGGTAAGAGGTGAGTAAAGCCGAAAATTATAAATATCAAATCCCAATAACCAGATTGCGTAATCTTCATTCCCCTCTTGGGAGGGGTTAGGGGTGGGTTCTGATGTTTGATATGCCTGCCTGCCTGCCGGCAGGAATGGTTACTTTAATCTTTGTCCCCCTGTGAAATAGCAACTTTGTTGCTCCTGCTTTGCAGGATTTCACGGGGTAAACTTTAATCTTTTTTCTTTAATCTTTTATCTTTATTCTTCTTGTTCCCCCAGTAGGACAGATTTGTCTAACCCCATTGGCAGAAGCTGACTTGCATTTTCAAGAATATGAATGCTTTTTTCTCCAACCAGGATGAGCTTGATATTACTCTTCAGTCTGGATTCATTTTCAATCATTACCTGTCTGCATGAACCACAAGGATAAACAGGTTTAGGAGTTAGGCCATTCCTGTTTAA
>JAUVKW010000028.1 GCA_030596025.1 Bacteroidota bacterium
GTGGTCACTCACCTTCCGACTCTTCCTCATATCGTTCTAAAGAAGAGGTCGAAGCATGGGAATCAGTGGATTCCATCGAATCATATAGCAAAGAACTTGTTAATTCAGGAGTGGCCGATAAGGCGATGCTGGAGAAGATCCGGGCTGAAACCAGGGAGATGATCAAACAATCGTTGACACTTTCCATCGACGACCATGTGTCTCCCAGGATGAACCTGGTAACACATCCTGAACTGATTGGTGAGATGATGTTTTCAAATGAATCGGTTGATAGAATGGAGGAGAGGGAGCCGGATGTGAACATGCCCCATGCAGAAAATCCGAGGGTAAAGCAGATCGCCAAAAAGGAGCGGTATGCTTATGATGATAACGGAAAGACCTTTTCGGCTATGAAACAATATCAGTTTCGGGATGGGATCTTTGAGGCTATTATTGACAGGTTTTATAAGGATCCGACTCTTGTGGCCTATGGTGAGGAAAACCGCGACTGGGGAGGGGCTTTTGCAGTTTATCGCGGACTTACCGAAGCATTACCCTATCACAGGCTGTTCAACTCTCCCATATCGGAAGGAGCTATAGTGGGGACTGCCATTGGGTACGGCATGTGTGGTGGCAGGGTAATCCCTGAGATTATGTATTGTGATTTCCTGGGCAGGTCCGGGGATGAGGTATTCAACCAGCTTCCCAAGTGGCAGTCCATGAGCGGCAACCTGATAAAAATGCCGGTAGTATTGAGGGTTTCAGTGGGATCCAAGTATGGTGCCCAGCACTCTCAGGACTGGTCGTCGCTGGTGGCACATATACCTGGAATAAAAGTTGTTTTTCCTGCTACACCTTATGATGCAAAAGGATTGATGAATTCAGCCCTGCAGGGTACCGATCCGGTAGTCTATTTTGAAAGCCAGCGCCTTTATGGTGTCGGCGAAGAGTTTCATCAGGGTGGCGTTCCTGAGGAGTATTATGAAATTCCCCTGGGTGAGCCTGATATCAAGAGAGAGGGTGAGGATATCACTATTCTAACCATCGGTGCCACACTCTACAGGGCTATTGAGGCGGCAAACGAGCTTCAGGAAAAATACGGAATGTCAGCCGAAATCATTGATGCGCGGTCACTTGTACCTTTTAATTACGATCTGGTGCTTCAATCACTTAAGAAAACGGGACGAATCCTGCTGGTCAGCGATGCCAGTGAAAGGGGTTCCTATCTGAAGGATATGGCACAGAATATTACTGAACTGGGATTTGATGACCTGGATGCACCACCTGTTGTGGTGGGATCAAGGAACTGGATTATCCCGGCATATGAGTTGGAGGATTACTTCTTTCCGCAGGCCTCCTGGATACTGGATGCCATCCATGAAAGAATTGTTCCCCTAAAAGATCACAAAACAATCAATAATTTTACCTCCGGCGAAAAACTGAGAAGGAGCAGGTTAGGAGTCTGATTCAAAAAACACTAATATGTTAATAACATAAATAGGAATGAACTGGTTTACACAATTTCCTGACAGGAACCAATTACTTGAATTGAATTCAGGAACTCCCACAATGGTTCCGGTAAAGATCAATAATCATATACATACTCCTTATTCCTTCAGTGCCTTTACAAGTATTAAGCAGGCAGTTGGAATGGCGGCTAATGAAGAAGTCCGGGTATTGGGGATCAATGACTTCTACGTAACTGACGGATATGATGAATTCATAAAGCAATGCACCGATCACTCGGTATTTCCATTATTGAATATTGAGCTGATAGGAATCAGTAAAGAGCACAGGCAAAACAATATCAGGGTCAACGACATAAATAATCCGGGAAGGATCTACATCAGTGGCAAGGGACTGGCATACCCTGTGGTTCTGACTGAGGACCAGCAGCAAAAACTGGATAGGGTACTGGCCGGGAGTCAGCAACAGGTATCACAGATGATTGATCTTCTGAATGCCTGGCTTTTAAGCCAGGACCTGGATATCTCCCTCTCGGTGGATGAAATCATGGAAAACCATGCCCATAAACTGCTCCGTGAAAGGCATATTGCAAAAGTGATGAGGTTGAAACTTGAAGACAGGGCTGCAAATGATGCAGACTTTTACGAATTAATTTCAAAACTCTTTGGAGGGAAAGCAACTGAAAAGAAAAGGGAGGATATAGCAGGAATAGAGGAGGAGCTTAGATCCAGGCTGCTGAAATCGGGAGCTCCTGCCTTTGTGCCAGAGGATGATCAGGCATTTCTCGGGTTTGAAGAAATTATTGAACTTATTAAAGATGCTGGTGGTATACCTACATATCCACTGTTGCTGGATGGAGCTGGTGGCCAGATCACAGAATTTGAAAATAATAAGGAGCAATTACATAAAGTACTGAAGCAGTACAGTATCAAATCCATTGAATTTATACCATTTAGAAACAGCTTTGAAAAACTGAAAGAATATGCAGAATACTTTTATGACAATGGATTTGTGGTATCTTTTGGCACAGAGCATAACACAACAGCCATGCGGCCTGTCACAGTGAGTTGTAAAGGAGATATTCCTCTTGACAAAAGCCTGATGCGGATATCTTATAAGGGTGCGGCCTATGTGGCAGCCCATCAATACATAGTAGCCAGTGAGGGAAAAAGCTATAATTCCTGTTCGCGTGATGATATGGAGAAGCTTGGCCAGGCTATTTTTCAATATTATTTCAATACATTTCAACCTTCATTAGCTGGTAAATCCATCTAAACTATATACCTTAAATTATGGATGTAAAAAATGAGAAAATACTTAAACTGGTTCCCGCTATTCGGATGATCATGTCCGGACAATCCCTGAAGAGCGGTAGTTTTGTTCCCATAAATCAGCTTAAGGATACAGATCAGGAGCATATTTCCACCTGTCTGGGACAAAGTATTTCTGTTTTTAGTGGCAGCATGAAGAACGTACTGAAGGAAATATCCGCAGCTAAAGATAATGTTGGAGAATACCTTTTAATAGAGGACCTGGGTCTGCTTGCACTCTCCGCAAATAAATCAAAAGTAGAGCAGAAACTTGAAGCTGTCAGGAAGGAGAGCAGGACAGATATATTGCCTGAAGCGGTTCCTGAACCCCAAACAAAAAGGCAGCTTTATAATAAAATCATTGCGATAACAGGTGGAGCCATGGGCTATGGAGAAGGAATTGCAAGACAGCTTTTTAATGAAGGTGCAAATGTGGTGCTTTTCGATATAAACAAAAAGTCGGGTCAGGCTGTTGCCAGTGAATTGAACCGGCAGAAAACACCCAACCGCGCATATTTTATAAGGGCAGACGTAACAAATCAGCAATCAATTGCAGATGCCATATTCGAAACTGTGCTCGAATTTAGTGGTCTTGATGTGATAATCAGCAATGCAGGGGTGTTAAAAGCAGGAGGAATTGACGAAATGGATCCTGATACTTTTGATTTTGTAACCAGGGTTAATTATCAGGGCTATTACAATTGTGTGAGAGCTGCAATACCCATAATGAAACTGCAGAATATGTACGCATCTGCCAACTTCGGAGATATCATTCAGATCAATTCAAAATCGGGACTTGAGGGGAGCAAAAAGAATTTTGCATACTCCGGTAGCAAGTTTGGAGGAATTGGGCTCACTCAATCTTTTGCAATGGAACTAATTGCTGACCGGATCAAGGTGAATGCTATTTGTCCGGGGAACTATTTTGACGGACCACTTTGGTCTGATCCTGAACGCGGGTTGTTCATTCAGTACCTTCGAACCGGAAAGGTTCCCGGGGCTAAAACAACCCAGGACGTCAGGCATCATTATGAATCAATGGTTCCAGCAGGACGCGGATGTCGTATTGAGGATGTTATAAAAGCCATTAAATATATAATTGACCAGGAGTATGAGACCGGTCAGGCTGTCCCGGTAACAGGGGGACAGGTAATGTTAAGTTAAATTAATATGCAGATGAACATTGAGGGCGTTATTTTTGATCTGGATGGTACACTGGTGCATACAATTGAAGATATTGCTGATGCTGCCAACACCATGTTTAAACAATATGGTTTACCTGTTCACCAGGAGGCTGATTACCTCAGATGGATAGGAAATGGTGCGGCTAAACTTATTGAAAGTGCTTTGAGTGCAGATCATGATCCTGAACAATTACAATCCTACCTGACTACATTCAAAGAGATATACAGCAAAAACCTTCATAGTAAAAGCAGGCTGTATGATGGAATTCCAGGGATGCTTGATGAATTGACGAGTCGGGGAATAAAAATATCTATCCTGTCAAATAAGCCACACCATCTCACAGAGCAGGTTGCAGGATACTATCTTTCTGACTGGCCATTTATTTCAATATTTGGTCAGCGGGAGGATGTACCCAGGAAGCCGGATCCTTCTGCAGCAATAGAGATAGCCGGTGTAATGAATATTGATCCTGAAAGAATAATGCTTGTGGGGGATTCGCAATATGACCTGAAAACCGCCATGGCAGCAGACATGATCCCTGTGGGTGTTACCTGGGGTTATGGTAAGCTGGATATTCCTGAACTTGAAGGAGCCATAAAGTATATAAGCCATCCTGCTGAGTTGATCCAACTCACATTATTAAATGAAATGAAGTAAATGAAGACAAAAGCAGTAAGACTACAGGGTAAGAAAGATTTAAGAATTGAGGAATTTGAACTGCCATCGATAAAAGATGATGAGATACTTGCCAGGGTTGTTTGTGACAGCTTGTGCATGTCTTCTTACAAAGCATCCATGCAGGGAGCTGATCATAAGCGTGTACCAGATAATGTGGCGGACAAGCCTGTAATTATCGGGCATGAATTTGCCGGAGAGATATTGGAGGTAGGTGCTAAATGGAAGGATCAGTTTAAGTCTGGAGACAAATTTGCTATTCAGCCGGCGCTAAATTATGAAGACGGACCGGTAGGAATATTGAGTGCTCCTGGTTATTCTTACCAGTATCTTGGTGGAGATGCCACCTATGTGATAGTCCCCGCGGAAGTAATGGAGCAGGATTGCCTCCTGGTTTATAATGGGCCGGGTTATTATCCTGCTTCCATGGCCGAGCCATTTTCTTGTGTCATTGGGGCCATGCATGCCAACTACCACATTAAGCCGGGTACCTATGTTCACGAAATGGAGATCGTGGATGGTGGAAATATGGCAATCCTGGCTGGCGTTGGTCCCATGGGGCTTGCGGCAATTAATTATGTATTGCATCGTAAAGATCGCAAACCCGGGCTCATGGTGGTGACAGATATTGACCAGGAGCGACTTGACAGGGCAGCATATCTTTTCTCGCCGGAATACGCAAAAAGCAAGGGAGTCATTTTACAATATCTTAATACTTCAGGGAAGGATGATGTGGCTACATACCTGAAAAACCTGACAGGGGGTAAGGGCTACAATGATGTATTTGTATTGGCACCCGTAAGCCAGGTAATCGAACAGGCTGACAATATACTTGCATTTGACGGATGTCTGAACTTCTTTGCCGGACCGGCAGATCCGGAATTTAGTGCCAGCCTGAACTTCTATAATGTTCATTACGCTTTTACACATATCGTAGGTACCAGCGGAGGAAATACAGATGATATCAGGGAAGCACTTGAAATGATGGAAAAAGGGATGGATCCTTCCGGACTGATTACCCATATCGGCGGATTAAATGCCGTGCCGGAAACCACGTTGAACCTGCCTCATTTACCTGGTGGAAAAAAACTGATCTACACCCATCTGGACATGCCACTTACTGCTATTGCTGATTTCAGAAAGCTGGGAAATGGTGATTCATTCTTCAATGATCTGGCTGAGATCTGTGACCGGCACAATGGATTGTGGTCTGTTGAGGCAGAAGAGCGGCTTTTAATTCAGGGTAGTATCTAATTATAATAATACTTGTATTCATACGTTTATTAAGACTCAAACCAATACTTTGGTCTATGAAAAAGGAATTTTCAATTATTTTGATTATTTTTTCCCTGATTCCCGGGACCAGGGATGGTTTTGGACAGGAAAAGTTAAGCGGTGGTCATGTTTTTTCAGCAGGAATAAAAACGGGTTACAACAGAGGATTTGGTGTTCACGCAGATTTCACAGTTCATAAACTATCTGAAGAAATTCCGTTTAAACTGCGTTTTGGCATTGGCTATAATAAATTAGACCCGGGTAATTCTTTTGAGGCACGCAGGATTTTTATTAATAATGCTACCAATGGTGTGCCTGAAAAAAAAGGCAGGTCTTTTGATTATAGACTGGACTTTATATTTGTACATACTTTTCTCAAGGTAAAACAATCCTATTTAGTCTTCGGACCGCGTTATTCAAGTTTTACAGGAAACTTTAAATTTGTTGGAGGCAATGAAGATTTTGATGTAACTTCCAGGCAGTGGGGGATTGGTGCAGGTGAAGAGTTGAATTTCAGCATGACAAGAAAGCTTGATCTCGTTATTGCCCTTGGACTGGATTACTATTTCCCTAATACTTTGACAGGTCATGACACATCTTATAGCCCTGACAATGAGAATGTAAATCCCAGGAATGACAACCAAAACGGCGATATCCCCTTTACATATAAGGATGCGGATGGCGCTATAAATCAACCAAAATTTATGCCCAGAATAATGATTGGTTTAAATTATTACCTGAAATAAAACACAGTTTTCCTGTTTCCCGAAAAAGACACCCAAATAAAAAATTTGCAAATCACAATCTCATTACAGGCTTGTTATAGTATTTTTGATTTTTAGCACCAGGGGTCTTAGATCCTGACATTCATCGTCAGGGTGCACCATGCCTGCAGGCATGGCTTCCAGGGTAATTACTACTATCTTCCTGTTTTTATCATTTGGTCACCCAGATCAAAAACCTAATTATCTCGAAAACTATTGAAAACAGGAGAGGTGAGTTGGAAAAACAGCACCAGGCTTCAGCCTGGTGTTAAGGCATAAGTATGAGTCAGGTTTTGGCGCAAATTTTGCTTTGTGCTAAACCTATAGATATGCCCGGGTAATTGGCTTATTGGAGGCTGCAAAATTTGTGAAAAAACCGAAAAACAAGAGTTCCGCAGTATCTGGCTTAATTGAAGGAAAAAAATTCCTTCACCGAAACCAGGTTACAACTCAGGCTTTAGCCAGATGATCAACAGAATATTCCGGGTTAATAACATAATCCGTGTACGTACACGGAAAATGGAAATAAAATACTATATTTGACAAAGGAATACAGCCTTAGTAAGTAAATCAATTTATTGAGAAATGAAATCCGGCAAGAAAATTGGTATTCGTGATATTGCCAAAAAGGCTGGAGTTTCTATTGGTACAGTTGATAGAGTGCTGCATAACAGGGCTGAAGTTTCTGAAAAAACCAGGAAAAAGGTACTTAAAATAATTAAGGATCTGAATTATCATCCAAACGTACTTGCACAAAGACTTGCCTCAGATAAAATATTCAGGTTCTTTATACTGATTCCAAGGCGTTCTGCCGATAATTCCTATTGGGAAGGGCCGCTGTCTGGAATACTTAAAGCTGAAACCGAAATTAAGGCTTATGGTATCCAGCTTGATAAATACTTTTTCAATCTTAATGATAAAAATTCCTTTAGAAGAGAGAGTCTCAAGCTTCTGACTTCCAGGCCTGATGGTATAATTGTTGCCCCGGTATTTGAACATGAATCAAGAGAGTTTTTGAGAAAATGTGATGATAATACAATTCCCTATGTGTTAATAGACACAATTATAAAAGGCCAATCCTATCTGTCTTATTACGGCCAGAACTCAAGGCAAAGTGGTTACCTGGCCGGGAAATTAATTGGTTTAAAACTTAAAAGGCATTCCGAAGTTCTGATTGTAAATTTTACAAGTGAGTTGAAAAATCGCCCGCATTTGCTGGAGAGAGAAGAGGGCTTACGAAGCTACCTGAAAGAACAGGACTTTAAAGGCAGGGTAAAAAACATCAATGTTTCTTCTATGGCAGAGAAGGAAATAGATGAAATAATATTGCAGAATCTTCATAATAGAACCAGGGGGGTTTTTGCCACATCCTCTGCACATAAAGTAGCCAAAATAGTAAAAACAGCAGGCAAAAGGAAGAGGATTATGGTTGGCTACGATCTAACTGAGGATAATGTATTATATCTCGAAAATGGAACTATTGATTTCCTGATCTGTCAGAGACCTTTTGAGCAGGGTTATCATTCATTAATGTCATTGTTTGACCATTTTGTTAAAACAACAAAAGTTAGAAAGAATAACCCGATGCCATTAGAAATAATTACCAGGGAGAATTATAAAAATTCACTCGATTATAAAAAATATAAAAATGAAGAACAATAATTTTTGCGACCTGAACGGAAAAATATGTGTCATTACAGGAGGAGGAGGTGCAATAGGCTCATCTCTAGCACATTTTTTGGCTGAAGCAGGGCTTAAGCTTGCTATACTTGACCTGAACGGGAAGCGTGCCATTGAAGTGGCAGAGGAAATTTCAGAGAAAACGGAATCGTCTGTCCTGGGAATTGAGACCAATGTACTCGATAAACAATCGCTTATATCTGCAAAAAACACTATCCATGAGAAGCTGGGAAAAGTAAGTTATCTGATTAATGCGGCCGGAGGGAATTCTCCAAAAGGCACCACTGAGCTTGAATTCCTTGAGACCTTGTCAGATGAGAGTATTGAGAAATCTTTTTATGGACTCGCCCCCGAAGGTTTTAAAAATGTCTATGAGCTTAATTTTTCTGGTACACTACTTCCCAGTATGATATTTACAAGGGATATGCTTGAAATGGGAGGGGGTGCAGTAATAAATTTTTCGTCAATGAGCGCTTATCATCCCCTGACACGGGTAAGTGCATATTCAGCAGCTAAAGCAGCTGTAAGTAATTTTACAGAGTGGCTTGCAGTGCATCTTGCAAAGCAGAATGTAAGGGTAAATGCTGTCGCTCCAGGGTTTTTTGTTGGGGAGCAAAACCGGTTTTTATTGTATGATAAAGATACAGGAGAACTTTCTCCCAGGGGAAAAAAGATAATACAAAATACACCTATGGGCCGTTTTGGAGATTATGAAGAGATACATGGTACCATATTATATCTTCTTTCCGACCTGGCTAAATTTGTTACAGGTGTTATTATCCCAATTGATGGAGGATTTAATGCTTATAGTGGGGTTTAAAAGTGATATACCGCAATCAGGATATATTTTTATAAATGAGAAATTAATAAGATGAATATGAAATTAAAAGATGATTATAAATACTCCTTGCTTGTGCCAACCAGTATGGGTATTAGAATAACACCTGCAGATAGTCAGCCTGTTCATAGCAGCGATATCTACAAAATGTATGCTACAAGCGCGGAATCAAATGTGGCTAGTATTTCATCATATCTCGGACTTCCCGTTAAGCTTCTAACGGCATTTGTAAAAGGAAGCCCCATAGCTCAATTCATAAAAAGTAATTTAAAAAGCCGGCACATTGATTACGAAGCTGTTGAGCTTGAACAAGGCGGCCCCTGGGGATACAGGCATCAGTTTAATATTGCAGGTAGCGGATACGGAATGCGTGGCCCCAGAGTGCACAATGACAGGGCAGGTGAAGTGGGCCGGGTATTGAATGTGAAAGATTTTGATATGCACAGGTTATTTGCTGAAGAGGGAGTTCGCGTAGTTCACATTTCGGGACTGATAGCGGCTTTATCTGTTCAGACCGGTGAATTTTGCCTGCAGCTTGCACGTGCTGCAAAAAAATATAACACACGTATTTCTTTTGATTTGAATTATCGTGAGTCATTCTGGAAGGGTCGTGAAGAGGAGTTGGGCAAAACTTTCAAAGAAATAGCTTCAGTATCAGATATCCTGGTTGGTAATGAGGAAGACTTTCAATATTGTCTCGGAATAGATGGCCCGGAAACCGGAGGTAAAGAACTGGCAGATAAGATTGATAATTTTAAGGAAATGATAAGAAAGGTAAAACAAAGTTTTCCTGAAGCTTCAGTTTTTGCAACAAGCCTTCGCCAGGTTGTAAATTCAAATGAGCACTTATGGGGTAGTATAATGCTGGAAGGAAACAACTGGCACATTATAGAACCTCGCGCGATCAAAATACTCGACCGTATTGGCGGCGGAGATGGCTTTGTTGGTGGAATGCTTTACGGAATTCTTCGTGAATGGGAGCCTGAAAAATGGATTCAGTTTGGATGGGCTGCAGGAGCATTGGCAACCACATTTTTAACTGACTATGCACAACCGGCCGATGAAGAAATGATATGGAGCATGTGGGAAGGTGATGCCAGAGTGAAAAGATAATATTAAGATAAACATTGTGATGCCGGCTTATGATCTTTGACTTAGAAAAAATAACAAAATAAAATGCTTCACATTACCGGAGGTACACAAAATGATTCCCTTAGTTCAGAAGACTTGAAAAATGGTCTCTATAAGGCATTGGATAAATTAGGGAACAGGAACAAAGTAATTGTGGTGCCACCCGATCAAACACGTATTCATTCACGAGCTGGAGACCTTACCCGTTTTGCATGGAAATACTATGGAAAAAAATTAAGCGATATATTACCCGCCCTGGGAACTCATACCCCAATGACTGATCATCAGTTATCTGGTATGTTTGGTGAAATACCCCTGAATTTATTCAGAGAGCATGACTGGAGGAATGATGTTATTACCCTCGGAAAAGTGCCCGGAAGTATAATATCTGAAGTTTCTGAAGGGAAGCTGAGTTTTGACTGGGAAGCACAGGTAAACAGACTGCTGGTTGAAGGTGGTCACGACCTTGTTCTATCAATTGGCCAGGTAGTGCCTCACGAAGTTATTGGAATGGCAAACTACAATAAAAATATATTTGTTGGTACCGGGGGGAGTGAAGGGATCAATAAAAGTCATTACCTGGGAGCCGTTTATGGAATGGAAAAAATTATGGGAAGAGCTGACAACCCGGTAAGGTCAGTGCTTAATTATGCATCCGTTCATTTTTCTTCAAGCTTACCCCAGGTAATCTATATTCTTACAGTTATTGGAAGAGATGCATCAGGCAGGCTGGTACCTAGAGGCCTTTACATTGGCGACGATCATGAATGTTTTTACAAGGCAGCTGAACTTTCCCTTAAAGTAAATTTTGAAATACTGGAAAAGCCACTTGATAAAGTGATAGTTTACCTTGACCCTTCAGAATATAAAAGCACCTGGCTGGGAAATAAAGCTATATACAGAACCCGCATGGCTCTTGCTGATGGTGGGGATCTTGTAATCCTGGCTCCGGGGGTTAAAGAATTTGGCGAAGATGCTGAAATCGATAAGCTTATCAGAAAATATGGCTACAGGGGTGCAGAAGCAACTATACATGCTGTGGAAGAGAATGCTGATTTGAGTAATAATCTTGCTGCTGCAGCTCACCTGATCCATGGTTCATCCGAAGGAAGATTCAATATTATCTATTCTCCGGGGAAACTATCGAAGCAGGAAATTGAAGGAGTTGGATTTCAATATGCTGAGTTTAATGAGATGATAAATAAATATAATCCCTCAGACTTAATTGAAGGGTATAATACTCTACCGGACGGACAAAAAATATTTTATATATCAAACCCGGCCCTTGGACTTTGGGCAACTAAAACAAAATTTACCTAGCTAATAATTCAGATTTGATAATATGAAAACTATAAAATATGAAAAATAAAGCAGATATAGGTTTGATAGGCCTTGCTGTAATGGGCGAAAATCTTGTGCTGAATATGGAAAGCAAGGGCTTTACAGTAGCTGTGTACAATCGAACCACTGATAAAGTGAGCAAGTTTATAAACGGAAGAGGGAAGGAAAAGAATTTTATTGGAACCTATTCGATTGAAGAACTTGTAAATTCATTGGAGCGTCCACGAAAAGTGATGCTACTGGTAAAGGCAGGGAAGCCTGTTGATGAATTCATAGAGCAGATTATACCATTTTTGGAAGAAGGTGATATTATAATCGATGGTGGTAATTCTCATTATCCTGATACAATTCGTCGCACAAATTATGTTGAGAGCAAAGGCCTTCTTTATATTGGCACCGGAGTTTCAGGTGGAGAGGAAGGCGCTCTTATTGGGCCATCAATTATGCCCGGAGGGTCAACAGAGGCATGGCCTTTTGTTAAGGATATTTTCCAGAGTATAAGTGCCAAAGTTGAAGATGGTTCTCCTTGCTGTGAGTGGGTTGGAAATGACGGGGCAGGCCATTTTGTTAAGATGGTACATAATGGAATAGAATATGGCGATATGCAGCTAATTACGGAAGTGTATCATTTAATGAAGGATCTTATTGGATTGTCTCATGATAAAATGCATGAGGTATTTAAAGAGTGGAACAAAGGAGAACTCGATAGTTATCTTATTGAAATAACAAGAGATATTCTTGTTTATAAAGATGAAGATGGAGATCCTCTTCTCGAAAAGATCCTTGATACAGCCGGACAAAAAGGTACAGGAAAATGGACCGGAATTGCTGCTCTTGATCTTGGCATACCACTTACCCTGATTGGAGAATCGGTGTTTTCAAGATGTTTGTCAGCTCAAAAAGATGAAAGAGTTTATGCTTCAGGAGTTCTGAAAGGACCATCTCCGGAATTCAAAGGCAATAAAGAAGTATTTATTGAAGATCTAAAACAGGCCTTATTTGCTTCAAAAGTTATTTCATATGCTCAGGGTTATGTTCTCCTGAAGGCAGCTGCAAAAGAGTATAATTGGGAACTTAGCTACGGATCTGTTGCGCTTATGTGGAGGGGCGGATGCATTATTCGTTCGGTGTTCCTCAATAAAATAAAAGAAGCATTTGACAAAGACCCAAATCTTAATAATATTCTGCTGGATCCTTATTTTAAGGGTGTTATTCTGAAGGCCCAGGATAGCTGGAGAAGGGTCTGTTCAACTGCCATTTTAAATGGTATTCCTATACCTGCATTTTCTGCAGCTTTAAATTATTATGACGGATACAGGTCAGCCAGGCTTCCGGCAAATCTATTGCAGGCCCAAAGAGACTATTTTGGAGCACATACATATGAGCGACTCGATAAACCGAGAGGTGAATTTTTTCATACAAACTGGACCGGACGAGGTGGAAAAACAGCCTCTTCCACTTATGATGTTTAATAAATTAAACCAGACACATGAAAAAATTTCTTGATGAGAATTTTCTTTTACAGAACAAAACATCCGAAAGACTATATCATGAGTATGCCTGTAATATGCCAATTATCGACTATCATTGTCACCTGCCGGTGGAAGATATTGCAAATAACAGGGTGTTCAATGATCTGACGGAAGTGTGGCTTGAAGGTGATCATTATAAGTGGAGGGCAATGAGAGCCAATGGTGTTCCTGAAAAATATTGCACTGGTTCTGGAGTCCATGGCTGGGAGAAGTTTGAGAAATGGGCTGAAACTGTTCCTTATACAATCAGGAATCCATTATGCCACTGGACTCATTTTGAATTAAGAAGATATTTTGGAATTAATGATTTGCTAAATCAGAAAACTGCCAGAAAAATATTTGATGAGGCAAATGAAAAACTTCGCGACAGCAGTTACTCTTCCAGGGGTTTGATGCAGCAGATGAATGTTGAGTTGGTTTGTACAACTGATGACCCTGCTGATTCATTGCAATATCATAAGATGCTGGAAACTGAGAATTTTGGAACAAAAATTCTTCCTGCTTTCCGTCCGGATAGGGCGATGGCAGTTGAAGAACCCGGAAGTTATAATAAGTATCTTGACAGATTGGGGGAAGTTGCAGGGCTTGAAATCAGGTCTTATGAAGATCTTCTGGAGTCACTCAGGAGCAGGCATGATTTTTTTGGGAAGATGGGATGCAGATTATCTGATCATGGAATTGAAACTTTCTACGCTGAAGAATATACAGAAGGGGAGGTAAAGGATATTTTTATTAAGGTGCGGTCAGGTAAAACCCTTATGGGGCAGGAGATAAGAAAAATTAAATCCGCAATGCTTTTTGAGTTTGCCTTAATGGATCATGAAAAGGGCTGGGTGCAACAATTCCATTACGGGGTAATCAGAAATAATAACTCAATGATGTTCAATAAACTGGGACCTGATACCGGTTATGATTCAATTGGAGGTGAACCTGCAGCCAGGAATATGAGTAAATTCCTTGATCGTCTTGCAAGCAGGGATAAGCTTACTAAAACCATAATATATAATATAAATCCTGCAGATAATGAGCTGGTTGCAACAATGGTGTCTAATTTCCAGGATGGCAGTGTTCCTGGGAAAATGCAATTTGGTTCAGGATGGTGGTTTTTAGATCAGAAGGATGGAATTGAAAGACAAATAAACGCTCTTTCAAATATGGGTCTTCTCAGTCGTTTTGTTGGTATGCTCACTGATTCAAGAAGTTTTCTTTCGTATCCAAGACATGAATATTTCAGACGAATTCTTTGCAATATTATTGGAACTGATGTTGAGAATGGATTATTACCTGATGATTTAAAATTGCTTGGCAAGATGGTTAAGGATATCAGTTATTTTAATGCGAAGAATTATTTTAATTTCTCTTACTAGTCGATCCTTTATAAACAGGAAAAATAGCACCAGGCTTTAGCCTGGTGTTAAGGTATAAGTATGAGTCAGGTTTTGGCGCAAATTTTGCCTTGTGCTGAACCTTTCGATATGTCCAGATGGAAGGTTTGTTGAAGGCTGCAAAACTTGTGACAAAACCGGATTTCCTGATGGTTTTTCTTACATCGAACTAAGCTTAAGGTATGACTGCCTCGTAATAAATTCCTGCACCCGGTCCAAGCGGCAGTCCAAACTGGAGCCAGATGATCAACAGAATTGTCCAGGCAATAAAAAACACTATAGAATATGGCATCATAGTGGCTACTATTGTTCCAATGCCTGCATTTTTGTCATATTTCTGAACAAAAGCAATAATGAGTGCAAAAAAGCTCATCATTGGAGAAATTACATTGGTAACACTGTCACCTATTCTGTAAACTACCTGTGATAATTCAGGGGAATAACCCAGAAGCATAAACATAGGAATAAATACCGGTGCCATTATGGCCCATTTTGCTGAAGAACTTCCCATAACCATATTGATCATCCCGGAAAGAATGATGAATAAAATCATCAGGGGAATCATTCCCAGTCCGGTTGACATAACAAAATCTGCTCCTTTAATGGCTAAGATAATACCCAGGTTGCTCCATTTGAAATATGCTACAAATTGAGCAGCAAAAAATACCAATACATAATACAAGCCAAGTGTTTTCATTGCCTCTCCCATTCCATACATAACATCTGCATCTGACTTGTATTTTTTTATGGTAAAGCCGTAAACAATACCCATTGCACCAGCTGTTATAAATAACATTGCTACTACCCCCTTAATAAGTGGTGAGCTTAACACACCACCATCTAAACCCCTGAAGAATCCACTTGAAGGAAGAATGCCAATGAGACTTATTGCTACAATAACCAGTAAAACTATCACGGCATTTCTTAATCCTTTCTTTTCAAGTTTAGAAAGACCTGTGAGTTCATCATTACTTTCAGGGCCTTCGTATTTGCCAAAGCGTGGGGCAATCAATTTTTCAGTAACCCATGTGCCTGAAAATGCAATTACAACTGTAGATGCTACCATAAAAAAGTAGTTAGCTGTGGGATTTACTTCATAGGCAGGATCAATGATTCTGGCTGCTTCTGTAGAGAGACCTGCCAGTAAAGGGTCAAGAGTTCCTAAAATCAGGTTGGCACTGAAACCTCCTGCAACTCCGGCAAATGTAGCTGCTATACCAATAATCGGATGTCTTCCGATGGCAATAAATATAATTCCCCCCAAGGGGATCAATAATACATATCCTACATCACTTGCAACGTTTGACATAATACCTGCAAGAACCAATACAAAAGTCAGGATTTTTTTTGGAGAGGACAGAACAACAAGCCTGAGAAATGCTCCTATTAAACCACTGCTTTCAGCAATCCCAATACCCAGCATTGCAACCATAACAATTCCCAAAGGAGCAAAACCTGTAAAGTTTGTTACCATTTCGGTAAGTATCCTGTGAAGTCCATCTACAGAAAGAAGATTTACCGGGTCTATATCTTCATGGCTCCCGGGATGAATTGCAGACCAGTCAAACGCATGTGCAATAGCTGAAAAGACCAGTACCATAAGGGCGAAAAGGGCAAACAAAGTGGCAGGGTGAGGAAGAGCATTTCCGACCTTCTCAATAGAATTCAAAAAACGATCAAATATTTTTCCTCCTAAAGCTTTTATTCTTGACATAGTATAATTCTAAGTAGTTAAATAATTTTTATGAAAAATGAGTCTAAAAATAAGAGATACTTTTTATTTAATTGTATTTATTTTAAAATAAAACTCACCGGGTGACTGCGAGTCACCCGGTGAGTAAATTTTTTGCAACTAAATTATAACTTTTGCATCATACTATTAAGAATCAAAAAGCAGGCAGATACAATAAAATAGTAGTTCCTTTTCCGGGCGTGCTTTCGATTCTCATTTCGCCTTTGTTTATCTTAACAAGATCATAGCAAAGACGTAGTCCCAGCCCGGTTCCATGTTCGTTTGCAGTTCCGGCCGTACTTATTATTTCTTTATTCTCAAACAAGTTGTCTATAACAGCCCTCTCCATTCCAAGACCATCATCTTCTACTGATAAAATAACCCTGCCTGAGGATTCAGTGTCAACTTGTGTTTTCATGCTGATTGTACCTCCGGCACTTGTGAATTTAAGAGCGTTGGAAATGATATTACGAAATACAATCTGCATCAATTCTTTGTCAATGAATGCATGGATATCTGCTTCATTCGAAGACTTTAGTTTGATGGATTTTTGTTTTGCTGTTTCAATAAAGAGAGCAATAGTTTCATCCAGGATCTTAGGAAGACTTACCTGTTCCGGCTTATAATGTATTTGATTGCCCTGGCTTCGTCCCCAGTACAAAAGATTGTCAATCAGGTTTGCAGCAGATTTTACCAGGTCTCTTGCTGATGCCCAGATTCGTAACCTGTCTTTGGCAGGCATGTCTATGTCTGTGAGGTCAGAAATCTGAACGAGGCTGGCAATGGGACTTTTCAGGTCGTGGGCAATAATTGAGAAAAATCTGTTTTTAAAGTCCAGAGATTCCTGCAAAGTTCTATTCTGATTTTCAATCTTTTCTTTCTGTTTGCTAATTTCCAGGTTTTGCGATTCAAGCTGTGCAGTTCTTTTTTTAACAATATTTTCCAGGTTTTGGTTCATATGAGCTATTTCTGTATGCAGGTTTTCTTTTTCCTGATATGAAACAATCCACTTCCTGATAAGCATGACGGCCTGGATAAAGACAAATACCTGAATAGCAAAATGAATAATATATTCATTCGAAATGGCAGTTCTTGAATTTGCTATAAGAATATCATTAATTAAAGCAATTATAATAATTATTGAACCCGCAAAATATGCCCACTTTCCCGGGGTAGATCTAAATAGATGCAGAAAACTTGTACCTACGAAGAATAGTATAAAGGCAGTAATTATAGGTTGAAAATAAAACATGGTATAAGAAAAGATGCTTACCTTAAAAAACACAATAATAAACATTGCAATGGCAGATAAAACCGTGTTTATCCTGCTAAAATGATAAAATAGTTTTGTGGGAAAAAGGGAATAGAAATACCACATTCCAAAAATAAAGGCAATAAAAGAACCAAGATATTCAAAGCGTATAAGCCATAACCATGAAATATTTGTAAATAAAAGAACAGGGTAAAGGTCAATGGAAATTAAGCGCAGGAAAATGCCTGCCAGTGTCAGGGAAAAATAAAGTAATATTTTGTCTTCTTTAAAAAGGAGAAAGAAAATGAAGAAAAACAGGGCAAATGCAAGAAGTACTCCCAGGGAGATATAATTGATTAAGGCATATTCACTGGATGACCTGTCTATTTTGTGCGGATCTCCAATTTTCATTGATTTCCAGAAACCACCTCTTCTGTGCTGGTAATTTGACACATGGAATAAAATACTAAGAGTGTCAGAGGCAGGCCTGTAGCCTGTTACAAAAGGCTTATATCCTCCTTCACTATTTATTTCTGAAGTTCCTGTTTTCCCATTACTATTTATAAACTTGTCATCCAAAAACAGGGAATATGCTGCATCAAAAACCGGAACTTCAAATGCCAGGGTCTGCCTGAATCCTTCGGGCAATAATATGAGTAGTCTGTAGGTGCCATGTCCAAACCCGCCTAAGGGTTTCTCATTAATACTATAATGAGACCAGAAAGAAGGAACATAACAATATAGATCAGGGAGGGGAGGGGATGTAGCGAAAAAATCTTCCGGGGCAACAAATCTATCCCAGTAAAATTCCCATTCCCCATCCAGCTTAAGAAAAAAGTTTTCATCAATAGTACATTCTCTTAAATCAAGTATCCCTTTTTGGATTGGCGCAGGCTCATTTTGGGCAGCCAGACCCGGCCATGCGATTTTGAGAATTAATAAAAGTGATAATATAAACCTGCTCATTCGGATTTAAGTTAGCATGGGGTAAAATCTATCCGTAAAACTACAAAAAAATTAGAGTAGGGAGGTTAAAAAAAAATAGCACCAGGCTTCCCGCCTGCCGGCAGGCATGGTAGCCTGGTGTTAGGCGTTAAGTTTGAGCCAGGTTTTGGCGCAAATTTTGCCTTGTGCTAAACCTATAGATATGCCCAGGGGTTTGTTTAATGAAGGCTGCAAAAATTTGTGACAAAACCGAAATATGCATAGAAAACAAGAAACTACATTAGGTATTAAAATATGAGCGTTCATTGCGGTCCGACCTAGCTATTTGCCTTTATTAAGCCTTGTTGCAGTACTAAACAAACCATCAAACAGGTCAGCAGCTTATTCACCAGAAATAACAATTCCTTCTTCATCAAATAACAATTCTGTGTTTTTCTTATATTCTTTACCATTAATTACCTGATCAGCAGCCAACTTACATCTTCGTAAGTTTCCATTTTCATGTAAGCAAACTCCTGCAAAGGGACTGCTTTTACATAAAACATTATTTACCTCAATATCATCAACAGGGAAAAAACATTTTAATTCTCCGCTTAAATAAAAAGAGGTTGAGATTCCCATACTATACCATTTTGCAAAGTTTCCATTGCACCAATAGCCCTGTACTTTAGTATTAGCCCCAAAAAAGCAATGTATTCTGTCTTTATGGAAACTCACTTCTGTTTCTTTGGGAAATTCAGTCCCCAGTATGAAGAAATTTTCTGCCAGTAGAAACTGCCGGAGCTTCCAGCCTTTGGTAAACACTATATTCTTATGGCATGGGTAGCCATCAATTATTGTCTTTTGTGCAAGGACACCCTCAGTATAAGCAGTATCTGTTTCATAAATAATGAAGCGTACTTTCTCAAATTTAATATTGTGACAACTAACATCCTTTTGCCATTTAGTGTATTGTCCGTATGCTGTTTGTGAAAGAGAAAATACAACTGCGACAATAAAGCTGAGAGAGAAAATGATTTTTTTCATTTCATTATATTTACCTTATAATAAAAGGTACCAGTATTGAAATTATGCCGGTAAATACCACTACCAGGATAAACAAGTTATACCTGGTGTTATAATTCCCAAGTAAAGTGCTATCATAATACTTATCTACACCCTCATCTTTGTACATCTGAACCAGACCATTTATAAGCATGGATCTTGTTTGTTTGCCTTTTAACAGTCCAAATATCGCAACAGTGTTTATAAGGACAATTAATACAACGAACAAGAACATTACTATCAGATAAGTGTTTTCAGTACGTGATTTTTCAGTAAATCCTGAATTAACTGCCAGTGCAATCAGGTTTAGAATAATTGCAGCCAGAATAAAAATAATGTCAGTTTTTGTATTCTGCTGAAGTTCTGTGGTGATGTGTTTATGTACATGTTCAATCATAATTTGTTTCCTCCGTTTTTTAAGTTGTTTTTATGTTTAATTTTATATTTCTAGAATTTATATCCTATGCTAAGTGAAGGATGTATCATTAAACCAAAACCGAGCAGGAAATTTACCCCACCTCTTATTAACAAGCCCTGATCTTTTTGATATCTGTACATAATTGGGATCATTATGAAAGCTATCTCTGACGACCACCCTTCGTAATTATAATCATAATAATAAGAGGGAGCAAAGCTCAGGCCGTATTCCAAATGATGCTTTTCAAGTGGTGAAGTAAGTCCTGAGATTTTAATTGGGAGTGCGATATATATTTGGTCCGTTTCAAAAGCCGGATATATCCCGAAGCCGAGTAATAATCTTTTTTTCTTGCCTAAATAACGTTCATAATTAATCGAAAAATATCCAGCACCCTGGTCATGGTTGAGTGGATATAAATCAATATAAACTCCATTTTTTTTGATATCTGCATAATCAAATGTTTGTGCTATTACTTTTGCAGTAAAACAAAAAATGATAATTAGGAAACAAATAATATTTTTCATAGTTTTTTATTAGTAGTGTCCGGAGAAAATCTGTTTATCCCCTGCCTGGTCGGCAGGGCTACGCGGAATTCAAAGCCTTTAATAACTCCCTTCCCTACAACACTTAATCCGCTACGCGGAAATTCTCCGTAGGCCGTGCCTGCCAGCAGGCATGAGATTTAATATTGTAGAATTAAATGTATCAGTGATTTATTTGTTTTCATATTAAGTCTTGTTTTTAAGGTATGCACCAAGATGTGCCATTAGAACAGAAAAAACTATACCTAATCCCATTATCATCCCAAAAGAGGTAGTCCAGAATGAATCGTCAAGTGTAGCAGGAAGTATAACAAGAATATTACAAAGCAAAGGTACAGTCCAGACATGTTTTGGATGAAGAATGCAAATCAGGAAAGAGGCAAAAGCCAACATCAAGCTCCAAATGACATAAGTTAAAGGTTTGTCAATAAAACTAGTAAGAAAACCCAGGATTATTGCAGCCAATAATGCAGCAATTAAAGAGATTCCCCAGGCCGGGACCCAGGCGATACGTTCTATTATTTCCTTTTTTTTCATAAGTGGGTTAACATCAATTAGAAGTAGTAGTTTAATGATATTTTTGAAAAAGTTGGATTCAAATTCAATTTGATGTCATTTTCAATTTCTGTATCCTGATCATTCCCTGTATCCGGATTATAAAATTCACTATCGTATGTATCATTGTATTTCACATGTAAATGCCTTAGTCCGAATTCACCACCCAGACTGAAATTCTCATCAAAGAAATATTCAACACCAAATCCAAATTCACCACCCCACATACTTACATTCTTAATACTTTCTTTAAAATCCTCATCTTCTTCTCCATCAACTTTAAGCTTTGCACTTATTAAAGGTTTAGACAGGCTTAATGATAAATATGCCTGTATTTTATTATGTTGTTTTATGAAGTATTTTACTCCAATATTGGGAATATATATACTTCCTGAAAATTCAGTCATATCTGAATATGAAATCACCTGACCTATATCATAATCATATCTTTCACCACTTTCCTCATATTTGAATTTAGCATTCAGATATTGAAACCCTATATAGGGCACAATTTTGCTATTTACCTTATATCCAAAATAGGCACTATTCAGCCCAATGCCAGATGATACTCCAAAAGAGAATTGGCCATTGCTTTTAATAGTAAAAACAAAAACTGCAATAAACAGTACTAATAATTTAGTTTTCATGGTTTTATTATTTTAGTTAAACATATAATTCATTATCGTATTCTATTTTCTCAAATGCAGATTAATAACTGGCAACATCCTTAATCCTTTCGGGTTATTTCCGGCATAATTCAATAATCCAACCTGAATGCCATGCAATTTTTTTGTTCTGTTATATAATGCAATTGATAATCCATTCATTTGATTGGTACTGGCATAACCGGCAATGGCTACACCTTTAAATATTTCAGATTTGAGATAACCGGCAGTAACAGTTAAACCCCGGGAATTCTTTCCGGCAGATATGTAAGCCAAACTTGAAACTACACCATTGATATCTCCGTCGGTGCCAACACCCAGTCCGCCAATAGCCAGTCCATTTATAGCTTTCGCGGCACCTAATCCTATTCCGGATATAGCAATACCTGAAATAACAGATTGGTCACCATCAGCCATTGTCAACAATCCACTCACTGACAATCCATTAATATTCCCTCCTGCACCAACAACAAATCCTCCCAGTGTAAGTCCGTTTAAATTATGATTAGCCCCTACACCAAGCACACCCAGGTTAACAGGCTGCATACTGCCACCGGTGGGAATTACTCCAGCACTGATGCCATTTACAACTGCATTTTGGTTTTTGTTGAATTTAAACCATAAAGTGACATTCAAGCCATTAATAATTTTTACATTTTCATCGGCAATATTTATTCTAATTCCTGTAAATTCATAGGAATTACCAATACTAATCCCATACTTTTTGCCTGGGAAATTCAGAGCCTTACCATTAGATAAGCTGTCCTGGGCAGATAAACGGGGGACTCCCATTAAAAGAATACTAAAGACAAAAAGTAGATTGAGTTTTACTGTATTCATTTTTTACCGTTTTTCATGTTTAACAATTGGATTAGTGCAACTGCCTGGTGCAGGAGATGCTTTATGCCTTTTGTATACTGCAAATCCCCGGATATATAATTAATCCTTAATACATCTGATACTTAAACCTGCCCATTTATGCGTAGAGCTTGAAAATCCAGAATTGCTACGACTTATCATGTATATCCAGGATATTTCTATTTCTACATTATCCTCGTTTGCTGTCCACCAATAACCCGCCCCGGTAATTGCATTGAAATTTCCATCAAAACCACAATTACCTCCCGGTAAGGCTTCAAACCCGGATGGATTAGGGCCACAGAAATTAGGGCTCATCCAATGTGTTGTGCCTGCTTCTTTTAATTCTAATCCTGTCCCTGCAAGAGTTTCCCACTCGTCCATAGTTGGTATATGCCATCCTTCAGGACAAATATTCCGGCTGTCATCTACAGCATGCCAGTTATATAAAAGACCATATGTTGAACGATAGTCTTCCTTATTGTCATAACTACAATAAGCCCCGGTAATAAGATCATCCCATTGTTCACCGCTTACATTGGGTATAGGATCACCATTGCGGTATCGTGTTACATTCAGATTTTCAGCCATCCATACCTGGGAGCCGATTTTTATGGTGTTATACACATTACTATCTATGTCTATTGCAGTGATATTTGTAGTAAATGAAAGGGCTTTTCCATAGCCTGTTCCCTCACTATTGATGGCATAGGCCCTGACATAATAGCTTGTATTAGCCTGAAGCCCGGTAATATTACTTGTGAAATTGCCAATACCTTCTCCATCTGTTATCTTATTATCATCCTCTGATGGGGTTTGCTCAATACTCCAGCATACACCTCTCTCCGTTATAGTTGCTCCACCATCATTTGATATATTACCTCCACAAGTAGCAGTTGCTGATGTTATAAAACTGACAGCATTTGTATCTATGACAGGAATAGTGGCAAGGTCTTTTTTTTCACAACTTATCAATACTATAATTCCCAATCCTCCCAATGCTAGTAAAAATACCCGTCTTGTTATTTTCATAAGAGTTTATTTTTTAATTATTTAGTTCGTATTTATGAAAGGCTTTTTTTCATGTAGTGACTTATAATAAATAAAACACCCACTACAACGAATGGGAAGGTAATCATCAGGATGATGCCCAGGCTCATTCCAATAGACTGGTTCATTTCATAATTATGCTGAAAGATAAACGGGCTTAGCCCAAGTCCTAATAGTATAAAGATTATCCCTCCAATTTTTTCCCATTTCCATGCAAGGATAAGTACAGCAACCAAAATAAAGGATGGAATGAGATGGATAAAGAAAGCACCAAGCTGTTGCCAGATGGTGAGCCCGGGGGCAAAAGAATCGGCTGCAAACATACTGATAAATAGTATTGCAAGAATACAGATAATCCGTGGGGACCAATGTAATAATTTGATAGATGTTTTCATGATATTGTTATTTTCTTAAGTACCAACTAGCTTTTTTCTAAAATGGTCTGAAATAGGAGCTGAAATAATAAAAATCCTGATCTGGTGGAAAGAACAGGTTTTTTGAAGGAACCCCAAAGGCAGGTGAAAAATATGAATCGAGTTCCTTTGCCTTTGCAACAAGCTCTTTTGCCTGTTCCGGATTTCCTGAAAAATTTTCCAGCTTGGCAATCCAGCCCAGAGTATATGCCTTATATGAATTTATTTCAGTTGGATTATTGTCAAGAAATTTCTGAAATGACTTTTTAGCAAGGGCCATATTTTCATTTTTGTCTCCTTTTTGTTGCATTAACATCATAACATACATTCTGCCAATATCCAGTTGAAGTAAATTTTTTGCCGGATCAAGTTTCATAGCTTCCTCAAGGTACTTTGCCCCATTTGTAATATCTTCAGAATAGATATAAGCTTTTCCCAGTTTCTCTGCAGCTATAGCTGTTGGGTTTGCATTGTAGATATCCTTCCAATATTGAACCTTATCTGCACTATCAGGCATCAGCATTACTTTAGCTTCTGCACTATTGCTTTTATCGAGTTCAATAAGCTTTTGCGCATAAATACTGGCTTTTTCTTTGTTTCCTCCCATATTTTCAGGTAGGGAAGCATAAGTATCAATCAGGTAGAGCAATGCTTCTTTATTGTCAGGAAACAAGCTAAATACATCTTTAAAACCTTTGCATGCTTTATCAATGTTCTTTTGAGCCTCTTCTTCCGAATCTTCCGAGACATAGGCTTTCAGGTAGTAATTATTAGCCTGTAAAAACAAATATTTGGCATTTTTTGGATCATACTTTACAGCTTTAGAACTTAACTGCAGCATCTCAGCAGGAGAACTTTCCCCTCCACCTAAAAAAAGGTGGTGTTGATTACGCGCGAGTTCAAACCAGGCAAGGGCACAGGTTGAATCTTTTAGG
>JAUVKW010000093.1 GCA_030596025.1 Bacteroidota bacterium
AATATCCAGGCAACTTCCAAAATGATAATCTATGTTCCTGAACAATCTGCCAATCCCGGTGGACTGAATTCTTGCATTTAACCGGCATACACAGGCATCGCCAGTGTCTATTGTAAAAGCTTTGGCTTCTGCTACCTTAAACGCACCAATAGAAACGGAATAATGCAATTCTCTTACTTCTTCGGGATTGAATTCTTCATTTTGCCCGTGCACATTTATTGCTACAGGGCTTAAAGTGAGAATCAGGAGCAGGCTCAATATGTAAAATCTGTATATCATAGATTTGTGATAGTACAAGCCTGAATTTGTATCCCTAAGTTACAAAAATTACTTAAGAGAGCCTAAAATTTTATTCTTTGGGGTAGTGGCAATAAAATCTTTAAGATAATAAGGCTCAAAATAAGCAAGATCCACAAATTCTTCCCTTTTATACTGCTCTAAAGCCAAAGGGATCATATGCTTTGAAGAATTCAAAAAATCAGAACTAAAATATGAGTTTTTATGATTGATAAGTGACTCACATTTCTGAGCTCCCGCACCAAAAAAATATATTTCCCTGCTCCTCAGTTCTTTCTGAAATGAATTTTCATCAATAATCAGTGCCGTTGTATCCCTGACAGTTTCAAGCTTTGAGTCATACATTGAGAGGTACACCTCCATTCTTCTTGCATCAATCATTGGGCATAGTAAAAATGTATGATCTTCAACTTTATCAATTTCCATTTTTTGCAAAAACCCAAGAGCCATAGATTTAAGGGTCGGAACAGCAATCAAAGAAATGCCCAGGCTGTATGCAAGTCCCTTTGCCACAGACACACCTATTCTCAAACCAGTATATGAGCCAGGGCCCATACTTACTGAAATTGCATCTAACTCAGAAGCAGGCGAGCCTGTTTCCCGAAACATGTCTTCAATAAAAACAGTAAGTAAACTGGCGTGTGATTTATCAATATGGCTTTCTTGAAAAGAAAGAAGCTTTTCCCCGGATGAAAGAGCAACAGAACAGGTGTGTGTAGCTGTTTCAATATGAAGAATTCTCGCCATTTAGTGAGTTATAATTATTTTTTCTTGCTCTTGAAAAGATCTTTTTTATTCACGACCTCAACGAGAGAGCTATCACTTAATTTCTTTGAAATTGCACTATAAGGGGATATAACTACTTTTTCTTTTTCATCGATTCCTGATAAAACCTCAATATAATTTTTATCCTGAATCCCGGTTTCAACCTCCTTTTTCAATACCATAGTTTCATCTTCACTAACAACAAAAACCACTTCTTTGATATCCTGGTCCGAAGAAGAAATAATTTCTTCTTCCTCTCCTTCCAATCCCACTGTATCTGCCCTGGTTGTAACAGCCTGAATAGGTATACAAAGTGTATTGAGGCGGGTTTCTGTCCGAATATCCACAGTAGCCGACATTCCCGGACGGAAAGGTATCTTGTTGGATGAAGTAATCAAGTCACTGTAGGAACTACTTAGTAGAAGTATCTTAACGTTAAAACTTGTAACCTGATCCACTGCAACCCCCGTAGAAGTTGCTGAGTTTGCAATCTCAGTAACCACTCCTTTAAATTCATGATCCATGTATGCATCCACCTCAACAATTGCAGTATCCAGATAGTTCACCCTGACTATGTCATTTTCATTAACTTCAACAACTACCTCCATCCTGTTCAGATTGGCAATTCTCATCATTTCTGTTCCAGACATCATTGCCGTTCCCACTACCCTTTCTCCCATCTCAACCTGCAAACCATATATTGTGCCATCGATAGGGGCATATAAGGTTGTTTTAACTAAATTTTCTGAAGCTTCATTCTGAGAGGCTTTTGCACTTCTTACAGATGCCTTTGCAGATTCAACATCTGCCTGCGCCATTTTATAAGAGGCTTCTGCCTGTTCAATTTCTGATTTTGATATTGTTTTTTGTTCCCACAATTGTTCACTTCTCTCATAAGCAAGCTTTGCCTGTACGAAACTGGCTTCCACCTGGGTAACCCTGGCCCTGGCAGAACTAAGAGAAGCATCAGCCCGGTCTTTTGCTGAAACATAGATGTCTGGTTTAATTTTTGCCAGAAGTTTCCCTGCTTTTACGTTTTGCCCTTCTTTGATATATAATGCAATAATTTCACCTGAAACATCCGGGGTAATCCTTACTTCTGTTTCCGGATTAATTCTTCCGTTTGCATTTATGGTTTCAACAATGGTCCGGAATTTACCTTTTTCCACCGCAATTTTAACTGTCTCGGCTTTCCCAAACCATCCTAGTCTCTTTCCGGCAAATGCCAGAATCAATAATACAACCATAACACCGGCAATAATTTTGAGAAGTTTATTTGTTTTCATTATTATTCAAAATAAAATTAAAAATCAATTGGTTTGCCCTTATAAAATTCAAGAACATTTATATAAAAAACATATTCATACTTTGCCTGAAGCAATTCTGATTGAGCTTGTGTTAGCTGGTTTTTAGAGGTGTTATAATCCACAGAATTTACCAGGCCAACATTAAACTTCTGCTCTGTATACCGAAATGCTTCTTCCATTGATGCTACTGCTTTTTCACTGGCCCTGAATTTTTTCATAGCTGCTGTAGCATCTGCATATGCCTGCTGAATTTCTTTGTAAAGAAGATTTTGGGTGTTTTTCAATTCATACTGAAAATTTTCAATATTTAGTTTGGCATTACTGATGCCTGTATTAACCATCCAGCCATTAAATATAGGTATGGACATCCCCAGGGTAACACCCCAATTTCTACTATCATCCAGCTGATTCCAGAAAGGATAAAACTCCTGGCTAATATTTCCGGTTGCCGGATCCAGGAAATATCTTGATCTGGCATCTGAATATACAGTCCCCCAACTTCCACTCAAGGAAAACCTGGGAGATCTTGATCCTTTTGCAATCTTCAAATCCTGCTCAGAGCTTTTCAGCCTGTACTCTGCACCTTTTATCTCAGGCATAATATTTATTGCCTCATTAAAAACGAGGTCAACAGGAGAAATAATGTATTCTTCATCGATTATGGAGGAAAGGTCAGGCACCTCAATATTAAAACCTCCTGTAGAATCAAGATCCAAAATTTGTGTTAGTGTCAGATAGGAAATATCTAACTGATTCTGACTGCTTATAAACTGCATTTCTTCCCTGGCTGCCTGGGCATTAATCTCTAAAAGATTCCCTTCCGGAAGACTCCCCGCATCAACAAGTTTTCCGGTTCGGGTAATTTGCTGATTAGTAATCTCCATTTGATTATTTGTAACCTCAAGCAATTCTCTATTTAACAATATTTGAAGGTAAGCAAGGGCAATATTCACAGATATGTCATTTTTCAGCTTTTCAATATCCTGTATACTTGCAAATAAATTATACTCATTTTGTTTAATGGTGTTTTTCTGTTGCAGCCCATTAAATAATGTGACACTTGAGTTAATATTGAAATTCGAAGCTTGCTGGTCCTGTGTGGTATAAAGATAGGTTGCCTCATTCAATGATCTTCCCTGAGTATATGAATGTGATGCTCCTGCATTTAAATTTGGTGCAAGATTAATTTTTGACTGCTTCAATGTGTTTTCATTGAATTTTGTATTTAACCCCTGTTGCTTGATCCTGATATTATTCTCATAAGCATAGCTTACACAATCCTGCAAGGTCCAGACTTTTTTCTCCTGACTGTATCCTTCAGGATAAAAAATAAACAATATGATTATGATCGAAAAAAATATTCTTGTGCTCATCATTTGTTGTTCTTTGTAAAACAAGCTTTAAAGATATTGATAAAATAAACACCTTCTTATCTTTATTGGTCTGATTTAAGTCATTTATTACTCATTTTATGAAAATTTATGAATTAAGCCCTATTTCAGATACAAAACAAGGATTGATTAAATACATTATCTTTGGTGACTTATCAGCTTTAGGTTTGTAATTGAAACTGCAAAACATACTGAATTGCATATATAATGGAAACTCTTTTTATTAAAGATATAGGTGAGATAACTATCAGGAAAAGCAAGAAAGCCAAAAGAATAAGCATTCGAATAAATCAGGGTGGTGAGGTGCAAACAATTCTGCCTCAATGGGCTCCTTACCGGGCTGGAAAGATTTTTGCCCAAAAGAAAAAAAACTGGATTCTAAAACATCTTAACAAATCAGGAAGTTTTTCCGGAAGAAAAATAATTTTTACTGAAAATTCAAGCTTTAAAACCTGGAATCATGACTTAATAATAAGCAGGGAGGGTAATGAAATAATTGGTTTTAATATATGTCCGGGTCTGATTAAGGTAATAGTACCCGAACAATTCAATATTGAAGATGATGATATTCAGACTTTTATCAGGGAAGCTATAAGCAGGGCCTTACGAATAGAGGCAGCAGAATATCTTCCGGAAAGACTAAAATATATTTCTGAAAAATTTGATCTAAAATATAATAATCTGTCATTAAGGAATCAAAAAACTTTATGGGGAAGCTGTTCCTCGAAGAACAACATCAATCTGAATGTTAATCTGATGAGACTTCCCACACATTTAATAGATTATGTCCTCTTGCATGAACTGGTACATACAAAGCATAAAAACCATGGCCCCGATTTCTGGAATACACTACACCTATATTCAGGCAATGCAAAAAAGCTGGCCAGGGAATTAAGAAACTTCAGCATTCAACTCATGGAACCTGTTTCTTAGTAACCATACAGGTTTCAAATACGTATAATCAGAATCTGTTTATTAGCATTTGTATAAAGCTTTAAACCAGACACTGGTTAGTTATTATACTTAGACCAAAATATTGAATGAAGATTATACTTCATATATTATTATTTCTTATTACCAGCACTTTATATGGACAGAATAATTATTCCGATCTTTATCCCATATCGAACAGTTATCCTGATTCCATATACAATCCATATCCCATAGCGGTTTTAAAAAATTTAAACTCTGACGATCTAAGACTCGATTCCCTATATTATTTTACCTACGATACCAATCAAACAGACTGGAAAGAAAACCAGAGTACCCATTTTTCTTATAATGAACAAAACTTCATAAGTCTCAAAATAATCAGATCCTGGAATTCTATTACTGAAAACTGGATAAACCAGACTTCTGAAGAAAGGTTTTATGATGATAGTGGCCTGATAACACATAAATTAATTAGTTCCTGGTCCCAGCAATCCGGAACATGGCTCCCTGCCAGTAAAAAAGAATATACCTACAAGCCTTCATTACTTCTGGACCACTACCTGGCATTCTCGTGGAATGAAACAAGTCAGGATTGGGATACAGTCTCAAAATATTCATATGATTTTGATTTATTGGGTAATTGGACTCACTACCTGAGGCAATACTGGAATGCAGATAGTTCCGGGTTTATAAATGATTATCAGTTTATTTTTGAATTTGAAGACAATAGAAAAACCCATTTCATAAGACAGAAATGGGAGCCTGGCAACAATACGTGGATAAATGGAAATCAAAGCCTTTATGATTATGATCCATCCGGGTTGTTTGTAAGTGAACTTCAGGAAATATGGGATACAACCGCTTCTGATTGGAATCCTTCAACATTAATTATTTTTAAATACAATGATGCAGACCAGGTAATTGAAAAGAGATATCAATCATGGACCGGAACAGAATGGGTAAATATTGTGTTGTATGATTACACTTATAATGAAAATTCACAAAATATTATGATCCGGTATTCCCTTTGGGATAGTTCTCATTCCAACTGGGACGTGCATAATCGCTATATATATGAATATAATGAATACAAGCACCTGGTTCTTGAAGAAGGACATAGCTGGAATTCTGCTTCCGGTTTATGGGATTATATATATCGACTGGAATACTATTATTCCTTGAGTACTTATCCTTTATCTGTTAGCATAAGTGATAGTTCTAACATTTCCTGTTTCGGATATAATGACGGGTGGGCAATTGCCATTGCTTCAGGAGGAACTCCTCCCTATTTCTATTCCTGGGATGATAATGCAATGACTAATGGAAATGAAGTTGATTCTCTTGAAGCCGGAAGATATTACCGGGTAGTTGTAACTGACAGTGATTTAAATACAGCTACTGATAGCATCGTCCTGATTGAACCTCCTATAGTTGATCCCGGCCATATATTTGGAGACACCCTGGTGGAATACGGAAGTCGCCATGAGTATTATGTTCAAGCTCATGTGGGTTCAAGTTATTATTGGGAAGTAAACGGAGGCAAAATTCACCAGGGTCAGGGAACTTCAAGAATCAAAGTTACCTGGAAAATATACGGAAAAGGAAGTATAATTCTGGTTGAGACAGATAGTTCAAATTGCTATAGCAATCCGGCAGTATTGAATGTTCATACAGGTCCGGTCGGCATTCCTGCTCAATACAATTCAGACAAGGTTCTTGTATTTCCTAACCCTTTTCGGGATGAAATATTTATTGAAATAATACCACTTCATTCATCTTCTTTTAATGTTGAAATACTGAATATTACCGGAACTATTATTAAGAAACTTCACTTTAATGGTTCAGTTGTGCGGCTTTCTACCCAGAATTTACCTCCAGGCATATACTTTTTAAAACTCAGTTGTGAAGATTTTTATCACCTCCGAAAAATTGTCAAAAGCCATTAATTTTCTCTCCCAAACCAATTTTGCCTGTTTTTGTGCCCGCATTTTTCCAAAAACAGTCTTTAGAAACTCCAAAACAGTAATTTTTTGAACATTTTATGGTCTGTTAAGAAAAAAAAATACTTCTTGCAATAATTACTATTAACCCTCGCAAACGTTTGCAATATGAGCTTTATGAAAATCATTAAACCCAAGACCCCATCTGTCTGTATTTTAATTAAATAAGGCTTTCCTATTCAATATTTATCTTTACATTTGGAAGACTGAAATCCCCTCTTTTTGTGGGTGTAAATTTTTAGCTTTTCAGTATGAAAATAAAACCGCGTTTAACATTTTGGCAGATATGGAATATGAGCTTTGGATTCCTGGGAATTCAAATGGGTTTTGCTTTGCAAAATGCGAATGCAAGTAGAATTTTGCAGATTTTTGGAGCTGATGTTCATGAGCTTTCATGGTTTTGGATTATTGCTCCTTTAACCGGAATGATTGTTCAGCCAATCATTGGTTATTATAGTGACAGAACGTGGACACGGCTGGGTAGAAGAAGGCCCTACTTTTTAACAGGAGCCCTGTTGGCTTCAGTAGGTTTAATATTAATGCCAAATGCAGATATGTTTACTGCTTTTCTTCCCTCCCTTTGGGTTGGTGCAGGGATGCTTATGGTCATGGATGCCTCTTTCAATATTGCAATGGAGCCATTCCGGGCACTTGTTGCCGATCTGCTTCCATCTGACCAGAGGACCCTGGGTTTCAGTGTACAAACGATTCTCATTGGAATTGGGGCTGTGATAGGATCCTGGCTTCCATATGCCTTAACAAACTGGGTAGGAATCAGCAATGAGGCAGATCCGGGTGTTGTTCCCTTAAACCTGCTGCTATCTTTTATTACCGGAGCCATCGTCCTTGTTAGCAGTATTCTAATTACAATATTTACTACAAAAGAATATCCTCCTGAAGAATTAGCTGAATACAACCAAAGTACCGAAAAGGAAACGGAAAGTGAAAAAACTCTTGGACTTTTAAATATTTTTTCTGATTTTAAAAACATGCCCCTTACCATGAGGCAGTTAAGTCTGGTTCAATTTTTCTCATGGTTTGGCCTGTTCGGAATGTGGGTCTTCTCTACTCCTGCAATTGCTCATCACACATATGGCCTTTCACTTAACGACACACACAGTAGTGCCTACCAGAATGCCGGAGATTGGGTAGGTATATTGTTTGGCATTTATAATGCAGTATCTGCTATTTATGCTTTCTTTTTACCTGCAATTGCAAAAATATTCGGAAGAAAAAGAACTCATGCTTTTTCATTAAGCATTGGAGGATTGGGATTGATTTCAATCTATTTTGCTCCAAACGAATACTGGCTGATCCTTTCCATGGTTGCAATTGGAATTTCCTGGGCCAGCATTCTGGCTATGCCATATGCTATATTGGCCGGATCAATCCCCGGGCATAAAATGGGAGTTTATATGGGCATATTTAATTTCTTCATTGTCCTTCCGCAAATTATCAATGCAATTATCGGTGGACCAATTGTAAAATATGTATACGGAGGCAACCCGGTTTTTGCCCTTGTTGCAAGTGGTGTTTCATTTCTTATTGCAGCAATCATGGTTTCAAGAGTTAAAGATGTTGACGAAAAAACAATATAGTAAATATGAGTCCTGAACTAATATATAATGAATGGTTAATCATTGAGGAAGGTTTTTTTCCTGAAAAAAACCGGGCATCAGAAAGTATCTTCTCAATAGGAAATGGCAAAATTGGACAAAGGGCCAATTTTGAAGAGCAATATAGTGGAGACTCATTGCAGGGAAGCTATGTGGCTGGAATTTATTATCCCGACAAAACAAGGGTTGGTTGGTGGAAAAACGGATATCCCGAGTACTTTGCCAAAGTCTTAAATGCAGCAAACTGGATTGGAATTAATATAGAAATTGATGGAGAGGAACTTGACCTGGCAAAATGGAAAGTGATTAACTTCAGGAGAGTGCTGAATATGAAAGAAGGTTTCCTGAAAAGAACTTTTACTGTAGAATCCAGAAACAGGCAAATTGAAGTCGAGACAATTCGATTCCTAAGTATTGTAGATACAGAAATAGGAGTAATTCGCTTAAAAGTAAAAGCCTTGAATTTCTCTGGCAATATTCGCTTTACACCTTATATTGACCTGGATGTCAAAAATGAAGACTCAAACTACAATGAAAAGTTCTGGGATGAGATTTCAAGTAATATTGACTCAGGAGAAGGCCACATTATTGGAAAAACTAAAAAATCAAATTTTTATGTGTCCACAGGAATGAAACTGGTTTTTGAGAAAAATCATATTATTATTCAACCGGAAATTGAGAAAATTACAAAGCAAAAATTCATTGCAAATACCACCAGTATTCCTGTTAAACAAAATGATGAACTTGTAATCTATAAGTATGCAGTCAACATAACATCAGAAGATCATTCTGTAAGCGATTTGGCATCTGTTACCATGAAATCGCTTGAGAAGGCTGTTTCTAAAGGCTTTTTTGAAATGCTTACTCAGCAAAAGAATGCCTGGATAAAAAAATGGGAGGAAAGTGATATTGTTATTAAGGGAGATGTAGCTGCACAACAGGGCATCAGGTTTAATATCTTCCAGTTGAACCAAACATACACCGGAGAAGACGAAAGCTTAAATATTGGTCCGAAAGGATTTACAGGAGAAAAATATGGGGGAAGTACATATTGGGATACAGAAGCCTATGCCCTGCCATTTTATTTAAGCACTGCAAAATCTGAAGTAGCCAGGAATCTTCTTATGTACCGTTACAAACATCTGGAAAAAGCAATTGAAAATGCTGAAAAGCTGGGTTTTAATAAGGGTGCTGCCCTGTATCCTATGGTCACCATGAATGGAGAAGAGTGCCACAATGAATGGGAAATTACTTTTGAAGAAATACACAGAAATGGAGCCATTGCTTTTGCAATATATAACTATACCCGTCATACAGGAGATAATGAATACTTAAATAATTTTGGAATTGATGTTCTGATTGCTCTTTCCAGGTTTTGGTCGCAAAGAGTAAATTTCTCTCCTGAAAAAGGCAAATATGTTATCCTGGGGGTAACCGGACCAAATGAATATGAAAACAATGTAAATAATAACTGGTATACCAATACTATTGCAGCCTGGACCCTGGAATATACAATTCAAAGCCTTGATCAGCTGGAAAAAGAGTATCCAAAAAAGTTTAAAAGTAAAGTTCAAAAATTGAACTTCAAAATAGTCGAAGAAACTGAGCTGTGGAAAAAGATCATTCAGCACATGCATTATCCATACCATAAGGAGGAGAAAGTGTTTCTTCAACAGGATGGTTATCTCGATAAAGAACAATTACTGGCTTCAGATATTGATCCAAATGAAAGACCTATAAATCAGTATTGGTCCTGGGACAGGATACTGCGATCCCCCTTTATAAAACAGGCAGATGTTTTGCAGGGAATTTATATGCTTGAAGATAGATATGACCAGAATTGTATAAAAAGGAATTTTAACTATTATGAATCCCGAACGGTTCATGAATCTTCACTTTCTGCCTGTGTGCATTCGGTACTTGCTTCAAAAACAGGAGACATTGACAGAGCTTATGACTTTTATCTGCGAACTGCAAGACTTGATCTGGATGATTATAATAAAGAAGTGGAAGAGGGCTTGCACATTACCAGTATGGCAGGAACATGGATGTCGGTAGTGGAGGGTTTTGGAGGCATGAGAGTTAGAAATGATTTATTGAGCTTCGCCCCGTTGATTCCTCAAAAGTGGACTTCCTATTCATTTAATGTAAGATTCCGTGAGAATATTCTGAGTTTATACGTGAATGGAATAGATATTAGCCTGTCTAACATTTCAGGAGAAAGTACAGATGTGATAATTTACAACAAAAAGTATCACCTGGAAAAAGGGATCAAGATCCGCATTGAAAGAATTCAATAATTGGCTGGAATTCCAATTTTCATTATATTATCTTTACGATATCTAAAGTTCTCGTTTGGTTAAAGAAACATTAAACTTATTAAATCATATTATAATGGCTACAAAAAAATTCAGATCAGGTGTCTTATTTGGCGATGAAGTGAAAGAATTGTTTGACTATGCAAACGAAAAGAATTTCGCTATCCCCGCAGTAAATGTTATAGGAACAAATTCGGTTAATGCAGTGTTAGAAACAGCTGCAAAGGTAAATTCTCCCGTGATCATTCAATTTTCAAATGGAGGTGCTGTATTTTTTGGAGGGAAAGGTATTTCAAATGAAGACCAGAAAGCTGCTATTGCAGGTGGTATTTCTGGCGCCTATCATGTACATACTATGGCCGAATACTACGGAGTTCCTGTTGTACTTCATACCGATCATGCTGCAAAAAAGCTTCTTCCATGGATAGACGGCTTGTTAGATGCCGGAGAAAAGTACTTTCAACAAACAGGCAAGCCTCTTTATAGTTCTCATATGTTAGATCTGTCAGAGGAATCTCTGGAAGAAAACATTTCCATCAGCAAGAAATATCTTGAAAGAATGAATAAAATGGGAATGACCCTGGAAATTGAACTTGGAATTACCGGTGGAGAAGAAGATGGTGTAGATAATACAGATGTGGATAGCTCCCGCCTCTATACCCAGCCGGAAGAAGTTGCAGAGGCTTATGAGGAGCTGTTAAAAATAAGTGATGCCTTTACAATTGCTGCTTCCTTTGGAAATGTTCATGGTGTTTACAAACCTGGAAATGTTGAATTGAGACCTGAAATCCTGAAAAATTCTCAGGAATTCATTCAAAACAAATACAATACTGAAAATAATCCTGTCAATTTTGTTTTTCATGGTGGATCTGGTTCTGAAAAGCACCTTATTAAAGAAGCCATTGATTACGGGGTAATAAAAATGAACCTGGATACTGATATGCAATGGGCCTTCTGGGATGGGGTCAATAAATATTACAAGGAGGTAAAAGATTTCCTGCAAACACAGATTGGAAACCCGGAGGGAGAAGATAAACCAAACAAAAAATTCTATGACCCCCGGGCCTGGTTAAGGAAAGGTGAACTTAGCTTCATTGAAAGGCTGACCGAAGCTTTTGAAGACCTCAATGCCTTGAATAGAAACGAATAACATCCTGTTTTTTGGCTCTGTTCTAATTTGTGTGTCATTATATTATACTATCTTATATTTCGGGGCTGTCTTAAAACATATTTAATTTTTAGGAAGGAGAAATATTCAGTAATAATGTCATTCCTCTATTAATGATGTTTATACCGCGTAGCGGTTATAGTTTTGTAGAAAGACATTATGGATTTAAACCATTCCCCGTAGGGGATAGACATTTGGAAAGAAATATTTCTTAATGATTTTTTGTAAAGTTAAACTCCTACAGAGTATGATTTGTTTCAGAAAATATTCTGCTACAAAACTGAATGCCCTACGGGCAAAACATTTTACACAAATATGAATAGTAAACTTCTTCTTTTTCTTGGGTTTCTGATTTTTGCAGCCTGTTCAGATACAAACCAGGAGAATTCTGCACCAAATATATCCTATGACGCTCCATTTGTATGGGAGGGGGCGAATGTATATTTCCTTCTTACCGATCGCTTTAATAATGGAAACCCGGAAAATGATATAAACTTCCAAAGAGATCAGAAAACTGCAAAATTGAGAGGGTTTATGGGAGGCGATATCACCGGAATTACCAAAAAAATTGAAGATGGGTATTTTGATAAGCTGGGGATTAATGCTATCTGGTTATCTCCGGTAGTTGAGCAAATTCATGGCCTGGTCAATGAAGGAACAGGCAATACTTATGGATTTCATGGTTATTGGGCAAAAGACTGGACTGCTTTTGAACCAAATTTTGGCACGGAAGAGGAGTTTTTAAACTTCGTGGAAACAGCTCACAAACATGGAATCCGGGTCATAATGGACATTGTTTTAAATCATACAGGACCGGTAACAGAGAGCGACCCTCAATGGCCAGATTCATGGGTTCGTACAGGTCCTGTCTGCACTTATCAGGGTTACGAATCAACAATAAGCTGTACCCTGGTTGAGAATTTACCGGATATAAGAACCGAAAGCGATGAAACTGTGGAGTTGT